>JBEKCW010000330.1:0-6536 GCA_050014675.1 Occallatibacter sp.
GGGCTTCGTACTCTCAGGGAATGAGACCGACCTGACTGCTTATCGGGCGAATGTACTGAGGGCAGAGCAGGATCAGGCGACCATAAGATCCCTCACCGCCGACAACCCCGCACAGCAGAACCATTTTCCTACCGTTGCAACACTGGCCACCGAGCGGATTTCACGCGCCGACACGGTGATCGGTCTGCGCCGCAACGAGGGGCTGGATGCCGCAGTCGCCGCGATCGATCGAGGGCCCGAAGATCAGGTCAATGACGAGTTTCAATCGGTCATCGACAAGATGCAGGCTGAAGAGCTGCGTTTGCTGGCGATTCGCATGGAGAGCACGGATCGCGACCGCGAGCAAACACGGCTGATTCTGATTTTCGGAACCCTTTTTGGGGTTCTGATCGCAGGGCTTGCCGCGTGGTCTGCCGTGCGGGACAGCAAACGCCGTGCTACAGCCGAAGAAGCCCTGCAGCAAAGCGAAGAGAAATACAGGATGCTCCTCGACGGAGTGCAAGATTACGCCATCTTCATGCTTGACCCGCGCGGCACGGTGGTGAGCTGGAGCGCCAGCGCCGCGCATATCAAGGGCTACACCGCGCAGGAAATAATCGGCCAGAATTTCTCACGCTTTTTTATCTCTGAAGACGTACGCCGGGGCAGGCCGGAAGAAGTACTTCGGCTGGCAGCCACCAACGGCCGCCACGAGGAATTCGGCATGCGCGTCCGCAAGGATCAAACCCAGTTCCTGGCAAGTGTCACGTTCATCGCGTTGCGAGATGCCGCCGGCAATCTTCTCGGATTCTCTGAGATATGCCGCGACCTCAGCGAGCACAAGGAGTCAGAGGTGCGGTACCGCGGGCTTCTCGAAGCTGCTCCCGATGGAATGGTGGTGGTTAACCAAGCCGGAGAGATTGTGTTGCTGAATGCACAGGCCGAGAAGCAGTTTGGGTATCGCCGCGATGAGCTTCTCGGCCAGAAGGTAATCAACATCATTCCTCACGGCTTTGCGGAGCGGCTGATCGCGGACGGAACACGCACAGCGGCAGAAGCGCTGGCGCAGCAGATCGGAACCGGCATCGAGCTGAATGGGAGACGGAAGGATGGGAGCGAATTTCCCATCGAAATCATGCTCAGCCCTCTCGAAAGCGCGGAAGGCATCCTGATTACCGCGGCCATCCGCAATATCACCGTGCGCAAAGACGCCGAAAAGCATTTGGCGCAGATGGAAGGCAGGTATCGCGGACTGCTGGAAGCGGCTCCGGACGCGATGGTGGTGGTGGACCAGGACGGCGAGATTGTCCTGCTGAATGCTCAGGCTGAGAAGCAGTTCGGCTACCGACGGGATGAGCTACTGGGCCAGAAAGTGACCAACATCATTCCCACAGGTTTTGCCGAGCGGCTCATCGCCGACGGAACGCGTACAGCGGCCGAAGCGCTGGCGCAGCAGATCGGAACCGGCATTGAGCTGAATGGGAGACGAAAGGATGGAAGCGAGTTCCCCATCGAAATCATGCTGAGCCCTCTGGACAGCACCGAGGGCATCCTGGTTACGGCGGCCATTCGCGACATTACCGTGCGCAAGGACGCCGAAAAGCATTTGGCGCAGATGGAAGGCAGGTACCGCGGTCTGCTTGAAGCGGCTCCCGATGGCATGGTGGTGGTGAACCAAGCCGGGGAAATTGTCCTGCTGAATGCGCAGGCCGAAAAACAATTTGGATACAGACGCGATGAACTCCTCGGCCAGAAAGTGACCAACATCATTCCCGTTGGTTTTGCCGAGCGCCTGATCGCCGACGGAACGCGCACCGCGGCCGAAGCGCTGGCGCAGCAGATCGGGACCGGCATTGAACTGATTGGGCGCCGCAACGACGGAACCAGATTCCCAATCGAGATCATGCTCAGCCCTCTCGAAAGCACTGAAGGCATCCTGGTAACTGCGGCCATTCGCGACATCTCCGTACGTAAAGATGCTGAAAAACATCTGGCCCAGATGGAAGGCAGGTATCGCGGGCTGCTGGAGGCGGCTCCCGATGGCATGGTGGTGGTAAATCAGTCTGGAGAAATCGTCCTGCTCAACGTTCAGGCAGAGAAACAATTCGGATACCGCCGCGACGAGCTCCTCGGCCAGAAAGTGACCAACATCATTCCCGAAGGCTTCGCGGAGCGGCTGGTCGCCGACGCGCTTCGCACTACCGCTGAGGCCCTGGCGCAGCAGATCGGCACCGGGATTGAGCTGAACGGGCGTCGGAAGGATGGAACCCGATTCCCCATCGAGATCATGCTCAGCCCGCTGGAGAGCTCCGAGGGCGTCCTGGTAACGGCGGCGATCCGGGACATCAGCGAGCGAAAGCAATTGGCTCGGCAGTTGCACCAAAGCCAGAAGATGGAGGCCGTGGGCCAGTTAACGGGTGGAATCGCTCACGA
This sequence comes from Occallatibacter sp., assembly GCA_050014675.1. Taxonomy (GTDB): domain Bacteria; phylum Acidobacteriota; class Terriglobia; order Terriglobales; family Acidobacteriaceae; genus Telmatobacter. Next base: position 2,413 of record JBEKCW010000330.1, read on the forward strand.
TTTCAACAATCTGCTCGGCGTCATCATAGGGAACCTCGACCTGCTTGACCGGCTTGTCGTCAACGATCCAGCCGCCATAAAACGCGTTCGCACCGCGCAGAAGGCTGCTACGCGCGGAGCGGACATTACGCGACGCCTGCTGGTGTTCTCAAGCAACGAGGAGTTAAAGCCGTCTATGGTGCTGCTGGGCGATTCGATTCGGAACATGATTGAATTGGCTGCTCACGGGCTTGGCCCGGATATCAAAATCGCGACGCTTATCGATGATTCCGTGCCGCCGCTGTTTGTGGACCCCGCGGGTCTTGAAAGCGCACTGCTGAACCTGGTGGTGAATGCGCGCGATGCAATGCCGAATGGCGGCTCGATCGCCATCGCCTCGCGTGAGCAATACCTTGACGACAGCCACCCCGCAGTGCGCGCAGGCGATTTAAAACCTGGCCGCTACGTCTGCATCGCAGTGACCGACACAGGCGATGGCATGTCACGGGAAACGCTGGAGCGAGCCTTCGAACCGTTCTTTACCACCAAGTCTCGCGACAAGGGCACCGGCCTGGGCCTGGCCATGGTCTACGGTTTCGTCAGGCAGTCGGGCGGCACTGTCCGGGTTTACAGTGAACTCGGTCATGGGACCACGGTGTCGTTTTATTTGCCCCTGCCCGAAAATCGTCTGGATCCCGCTCCGCCGAATGCGCCGAAGCTTCTCAGCGCGGAGTTGGGTTGTACGGTTCTGGTTGTGGACGATGAAGAAGATCTCCTCGAAATCGCCGTTTCCTATCTTGCGGAGATGGGGCTCAAATACTACTACGCCAAAAGCGGCGCCAGCGCCCTTGAGATCCTTGAGCGACACGGAGAGATCGACCTGCTGGTCACGGATATCGTGATGCCCGGCGGAATGAACGGCGTTGAACTGGTGCACGACGCCCGCGCATTGCGCCCCGATCTAAAGATCATCTATTCGTCTGGGTTTCCGGCAGAGGCGTTGGCTGAGCGAAGCATGTCGCTGGTTGACGGTCCCCTGCTGCACAAGCCTTATCAGCGCTCTGAGTTTAACGCAATCGTCCACCGGGTCATGGAAAGCAACTATGCCCCCGCGGTGTGATGAGATCTCTACCCGTTTGACCGGTCGTTTCCGGCGTAGCCGCCGGCGGAATTCGGAGGAACGATGACAGCCAAACGGAAGATTCTGGTCATCGACGATGAAGTCGACGTGGGAGAGTTCGTGGCTGCCGCGGCTCAGGCGATGGGTTTGGATTGCACTGCGACGACCAATGCAAAATCATTCCTGGAGTCGCTGAAGGCGGATGTCGATCTCGTCCTGCTCGACCTGATGATGCCGGAAGTGGACGGCATTGAGCTGTTGCGGATGCTCAAGAAACGTAAGTGCAAGGCCGGGCTGATCCTGATGAGCGGCTCGGGCATGCGCATCATGGAGTCGGCTGAACAGCTGGCGCATGCCCTGGGCCTGACTATCGCGGGCCGGCTGCAAAAGCCGTTCCGCCTGGCAGAACTGGAACAAGTGCTGGAAAGAAAAGCAGAGTCAAAAGCACAGCCGGCAACCAGGCAGGACCGCAGGCCAGCCCTCCATCGGGAGGAACTCCGGCGCGCTATCAAGCTCGAAGAATTCGTGCTTCACTATCAGCCGCAGATCGATATTGCGACCGGCAGCGTAATTGGCGTTGAGGCGCTTGTCCGCTGGCAGCATCTTGAGCGTGGACTGATCTACCCTGACAGCTTTATCGGCATCATGGAGAAACATGCGCTGATCGATGAACTCGGTTGGATTGTGGCCAACCGCGGAATGAGTGAAGTGGGGCAATTTGCAGACAGCGACGGCAAGGCTCTTATGCTGTCGCTGAATGAGTCAGTGCATTCTCTCCACGATCTCAAGTTCCCCGACGTTCTTGTTTCTCTCGCTGAGAAACACGGCGTTTCTCCCGCTGATATCACGGTTGAAATCACCGAGAGCGGATTAATCAACGAGCCTTCGAACACATTGGACATCCTGACCAGGCTGCGGATGAAGCAAGTGAAGCTGTCTGTCGACGATTTTGGCACCGGCTACGCCATGATGCAGCAACTGAAAAACATTCCGGCCACGGAACTGAAGATCGACCGATCGTTTGTGATGGAATTGCAGAACAATGAACGGGACCGCATCATGATTCAAAAGACAATTGAAATGGGACACGAACTCGGCATGCATGTGGTGGCTGAAGGAGTGGAGACCCAGGAACAACTGGACTTCCTGCGTTTGAGCGGATGCGATTCCGCGCAAGGATATTTATTTAGCCGCCCCATCCCGGCCAACGCGATGGTGAGTTGGCTGGAAGCCTACCGTTCCAAGCTTCTTGATGCCGCCTGACGGCAAAAAGTACGGACATTGTTAGAGCGAGTACGATTCACGGCGGGCAGCCTACTGGCATGCTGCGTCCGAACCTCCATGGCAGTTACACTGGACTCTGTGAATCCCGACACACACCCCGTCCATCCCAGCCGCAAAGAATTCCTGCGCCTCGCCAAGGACCACACGCTGGTGCCCGTTTGCCGCATCCTTACGGCCGACCTCGAAACCCCGGTTTCAGCCTTTTTACGAGCGGCATGGAGCGAGCCGGAGTGCTTTTTGCTGGAATCGGTGGAAGGCGGCGAGCAGCTGGGCCGCTACACCTTCATCGGCATCGAGCCGTTCAAGCGCATCGTGGCCCGCGGCCGCGACATAGCCATCACAGAGCGCGGCCAAACCACGCACATTGAGGGCGACGTGTTTGCCGTGTTGCGCGATGCCCTTGCTGGTCACAAGCCGGCGCGGCTGCCGGGCCTGCCGCCCTTTACCGCCGGCGCAGTGGGCTTTTTTGCTTACGATGCAGTGCGACAGATTGAGCGCCTGCCCGAACTGGCCAGGGATGAGCTCGGCGTTCCCGACGCTTGCCTGATGTTCTTTGACCAGGTGCTGGCCTTTGACCATGTGCGCAAAGAAATCTGGCTGGTGGCGACGGCCGACGTGTCTACGGGCAAAGCATCCGACGCGTACGATCGGGCCATCAAGCGTCTGCGGCGGCTTGAAAAGCGTCTTGCCGGATCGCTGCCAAAGTTGAAGCCAGCCAAGCCGGGCAAGCTCCAGGTGACGCATCGCACCGCAAAGAAGGACTTCACTGCGGCCGTGGCCAAGACCAAGCGTTACATCGCCGCCGGCGACGCCTTCCAGGTCGTGCTCTCGCAGCGTTTCGACATGGAGCCGGGAGTGGACAGCTTTCAGGTGTACCGCGCACTGCGCACGGTAAACCCGAGCCCTTACATGTTTTTTCTGCGCGTGGAGGAGGGAGGAGCCAGGCCAAAGAAGGGGGCAAAGGCCTCCTCGAAAAAGTCAAAGGGGCGGGCTCTCCTGGAACTGGCCGGCTCATCGCCTGAACTGCTGGTGCGCGTGAACCAGGGCAAGGTGGAGTACCGTCCGATTGCAGGAACTCGCCCGCGCGGCGCCACCGAGGCCGAAGACCAGGCGCTGGCCGACGAGATGATCCACGACGAGAAGGAGCGCGCCGAGCATGTGATGCTTGTGGACCTGGGCCGCAATGACGTGGGCCGTGTGAGCAACTTTGGCAGCGTGAAGGTTGACAAGCTGATGTTTGTTGAGCGCTACAGTCACGTGATGCACATTGTGAGCTCAATTGAAGGCAGGCTGCGGCCCGACCTGACTGCGGTTGACGCGCTGCGCGCCTGCTTCCCTGCCGGCACGCTCTCGGGCGCGCCCAAGGTTCGCGCTATGGAGATCATCGAGGAACTGGAGCCGGCTCGCCGCGGCACTTACGGAGGCGCGGTCCTCTACGCGGATTTCTCCGGCAATCTCGACTCCTGCATCGCTATTCGGTCGCTGCTGTCGATCGGCGGAAAAGGATATCTGCAAGCGGGCGCGGGCATTGTTGCCGATTCTGTGCCTGAACTCGAGTACCACGAGTCGATCAACAAGGCGCAAGCGGTAATTCGGGCGATTGAGCGGGCGAGAGGAATCTGAAGACAGGGATCAGGGATCAGGGGTCGGGGATCAGCCTGAGAGCTTCCGCAGTGGACCGGAGCCGTTCATGATAGATGAATTGCAGAAACGCGCAGAGGAAGCCGAGGAGGCCGGCGAT
>JBEKCW010000331.1:0-6873 GCA_050014675.1 Occallatibacter sp.
ACCACCTATTACGGCACTGCGCAGGCGTCTACCAACTACACCTTCACCGAGGCGACGCAGGCGGCGCTGACCTCGCCAGCCAACGATTCGGTGCTCGCCGGGCCCAAGGTGACGTTTACATGGACGGCCGCAACGGGTGCCACCGATTACTCGCTCAAGCTCGGCACCACGGTGGGATCGAACAACCTGTACGGCTCGGGTTATTTGACAGGCACCTCGGCCACACCGACCGATCTGCCCGCCAACGGCGAGACGATTTATGCAACGTTGACCACTTACTACGGTACTGCGCAGGCGTCTACCAACTACACCTTTACCGCGGCGACGCAGGCGGCGCTGACCTCGCCAGCCAACGAAGCCGTGTTCACCAGTTCCAGCCAAACCTTCCAGTGGACGACCGCTGCGGGGGCGACCAATTACTCGCTGAAACTCGGCACCACGGCGGGATCGAACAACCTTTACGGCTCGGGGTACCTGTCAGGCACCTCGGCCACAGCGACCAATCTGCCGACGAATGGCGAGACTATCTATGGAACGTTGACCACCTACTACGGCACTGTCGCGGCGACTACCAGCTACACGTTCCCCTCCTGCAGCGCGCACGCCGTCATCAAGGTGACCATCGCCAGGAGGGCGGCTACGGGGGCAACCGGGGGGCTGGGGATCATGCCGGGGCTGGAGCTGCCCGCGCCGCGTTGCCTGGTTAAGCAGGAACGTAGATCAACCTGATGACGTTCTCGATCATTAGATCGCTTGCAAGCAGGCGGAGCGGCGGCCGGGGGCCGGCGAAGAATGGCTTGCCGCTGCCAACCACGACGGGGTGAATGTAAAGCCGATACTCATCGATGAGACCAAGGTTGGTGAGTCTTTGCGCCAGGTCTGGTCCGGCAACATCAATCTCCCCAGCGTGCTGAGCCTTCAGCCGGCGTATCGCCGCCTCGAGGTCACCTTCGACAAGTGTGGCGTTGGGGCCGACCGATTTTAAGGTGCGTGACACAACCCACTTGGGCTGGCTCCGCCACACCGAGGCGAACTCGTGTTCCTCAGGGCTCCAAGCGGGAAGGTCATCGTCCCAATAGCGCATGACCTCGTAGGTTCGGCGACCGTAGACAATGCCGGTCAGGCTGCGCACATGCTCGATGAAGTGACGAAAAAGCGCCGGGCTGGGCGAAAATTTCTGGTGGTCGACGTAGCCGTCAAGAGACTGGTTGAAACAGTAAACGAGCTTCGCCATGCTTGAAATCTCCGCCGCAGGGTCAGTACAGCTTGAGGCGATTTTATTGAAAGGTGAGGGTGGGGGCAATGTGCGTGCTTTTTCACTGCTCGCGGGGGAGATGGCGGGGAATGGGGCAACCCGCCCGCTCTATCATTCAGGGCCTTTGAGCGATTCGAGTGTCAACGAAACTGCCCGCTTTAGTGACGGAAGGTCGTCCTGAATCGTGTTCCAGATAGTTTCAAGATCAACACGGTCATATTGGTGTCTTAGCCAGTTACGAATGCCCCTGATCTCTCGCCACGGTACGGCAGGGGAGAGCCTTTCCGCATCATTTTTTAAGCGGATGGCCGATTCACTTATTACCGGGAGCTTGCGTTCGACGGCTGCCTGCGTCCGCTCGTCACCGGCATAGGCCTCAAGATCCATGCCTTCGATAAAGCGCTCGATCGAACCAATGCCGTCGAGGATGTCCTGGAAGCGCGAGCGGAGATACTCAAAAGGCATGTATTGCCTCACGCATTGCGCGAGCGCGCACCCTGTCTTTCATCGTCTGCGTCAACGAGAGATCGACCCTTACTCCAAGCAGATCGCTGAGCCGGTTTTCAAGGCGCACCATCGTGATCAGCGTTCGGCGTTTTGAAGGCTCGAATTCGGCCATGATGTCGATGTCAGACTGCTCGGACTGATCGCCGCGCGCAACTGAGCCAAATAAAATCAAGTGGGCGACTCTCTCGGCACGAAGCTCAGTTTCGCTCTTCTGCAGCATGCGAATTATCGATCCCCTGTCCATATGGGAACATTGCCACACAGTCCTGGCTAAATCAAGGACGCCATGCATCGCCTGCATTGGAGCTAAACCAGGCGAGCTTGAGAGGTTGAATCCTCGCAGAACTGTTCGGCGCGCCTCGTCAGCGGCATTCCTGGCGACTTGGGAATCGCCTTCCCTACGCCCCGCTTGACGCCTCGCCGGGGTTTACCAGGTCGCGGAGTTCCTTTGATGGCTTGAAGTAGGGTACCTTCTTGGCGGGAACTTCAACGCGCTCGCCGGTTTTGGGATTGCGGCCAATGCGGGGATTGCGCTGGCGAATGCGGAATGAGCCGAAACCGCGAATCTCAATCTTGTCGCCGGTCTGCAAGGCTCCGATGACAGAGCCGAAGATGGTTTCTACAATTACTTCTCCGTCGCGGCGGGTCAGGTCGCCCAATCCGGTCACTTTTTCCACCAGGTCTGCTTTAGTCATGTTCGGTTCGCCTCCCCACCAAGCATAAACGGATTCTGCCCTTCGGTGCACGAAAATGCAAGCCCCTTGTGGAATTTAGCTCTTTTGCATCAGCCATTTGGAGGACCTGAACCGGCCGCTGGCCGAGCCGCCCGGCAGCCGCTGATGCTGTATGATGGCGGAAGCTTACCCGCGGTGGCCCGCTGTGCAGCTTAAGTTCGATGCCTGGCGACAGCTTTCGCGACGGTGCCCGCCCAGGGAACGAACTTGGACCTGTTGAGCGGCGATTTGATTGAAGTTTGAGCCGCCCGGCTCGAGACCGGGGAGCCCGAGAGCCCTGAAGAATGCAATATCCGGCCTATAGCATCGTGATTCCCGCCTACAACGAGAGCGGACGCATCCCTGCGACGCTTCGTTCGGTTCTGGATTGCATTCACGCACACAACTGGAACGCCGAGATTATTGTGGTTGACGACGGCTCGCGCGACGCGACCGCGGAGGTGGTGAAGGCGATTGCAGCCGATGCGCCGGAGATTCGGCTGGTCAGGAATCCCGGCAACCGGGGCAAGGGCTACAGCGTGCGCAACGGAATGTTGCAGGCGCTGGGCGAGGTGGTGATGTTTACCGACGCCGATCTCTCCGCGCCGATGGAAGAGGCTGAGGGGCTGTTCGGGGCGATCGCCGACGGGGCCGACATTGCCATTGGCTCGCGCTGGCTCGAGACCAAGCGGCAGACGATTCGCCAACCGCTTTACCGGCAGTTTTTCGGGCGCTGCTTCAACGCGGTGACGCGAATGATTATGGGGCTGCACTTTGCCGACACGCAATGCGGCTTCAAGGCGTTTACCCGCCAGGCAGCGCAAACGGTATTTCAGCTGCAGACCATTGAGCGGTGGGGCTTCGATCCTGAGATCCTGTTTATCGGCCTCAAGAGGGGGTTCCGCATCGACGAGGTGCCGGTGAGCTGGGCTCACGACGAGCGCACTCGCATGAGCTACCTGAGGGATGGGATGCGCATGCTGCAGGATATTGCCATCGTTCGCTGGAACGCGCTGCTGGGGCGATATGGCCGCCAGGTCGAGCCCGTCCATCGGCCGCGCATGGCCAAGTAACTCCCCCGCTCAAGGGGGCAGATATTTGAGTGTACTGGGGACATGCTTTACAAAACAGACCGGAGACATGGTTTACACCATGGCGGAGAACAGTTGGCTTTCCCAGCTTTGGCTTGACACATGAAGATGCGTTCATGCCTTGGAAAGAGACTCGAACCGTGGATCAACGCCTGCAGTTCTTATCGAGCTATCAGAGGGAGGAAATGTCCGTGACCGATCTGTGTCACGAGTACGGCATTTCGCGTCCAACTGCTTACAAGTGGATCAGGCGCTACGACGAGGTTGGGCCTGAGGGCCTGCTCGATCTGACGCGCACGCCGCATGGTTCCCCGCACGCGACATCGGCAGAGATTGAGAACGAAGTCCTCGCGCTGCGAAAGCGGTTCCCGTCCTGGGGAGCGAGGAAGCTTAAGGCGCGACTGGAGCGCATGAACCCGAACGTGAACTGGCCGGCGGCAAGTACGGTGGGTCAGATCCTGAGTCGGGCCGGACTCACCAACCCAAAGAGGAAGAAACGGCGCGCTACACCGAGTTCGCAACCGTTCTCGATGGTGACGGCGCCCAATCAGCTTTGGTGCATGGATTTCAAGGGGTACTTTCTGACAGGCGACGGGTATCGTTGCGATCCCTTCACGATCACCGATGCGCAGCCGGTTTCTGATCCGTTGCCAGGCAGTCGCGCGCATGGATCTCGCCCAGGTTAGCGCCGTTTGTGATGCAGCGATGCGAGAGTTCGGCATGCCCGAGCGTATCCGCACAGACAACGGAGCGCCGTTCGCGGGCGTCGGCCTGCTGGGGCTGTCGAAGCTATCGCTCGGATGGATGAAGCTCGGAATCGTTCACGAACGTATTCAACCGGGACGACCACAACAGAACGGAAGACATGAACGTATGCACCGCACTCTGAAGGAGGACACTGCGAAGCCGCCGGCACGTACGGTCGCGGCACAACAGAAGAAGTTCGACCGCTTCCGACTGGTGTTCAACCATGAGCGCCCGCACGAAGCACTCGCCAACGAGACGCCTGGAAGCATCTATGTCCCCAGCACTCGGCTGCTGCCCAGCAGGGTAGCGAACTTCGTTTATCCCAGATCGTTCCAGACTCGGCGAGTAAACAACAGCGGAGACATCAGCTGGCATAAGGGTCGGGTGTTCGTCAGCGAAGTCTTGCGCAACGAAGAGATCGGGCTGGAACAGATGAATGAAGACGTGCATCGGGTCTTCTTCCATAACTCTGAGCTGGGCGAGTTCAACAGCGCGGAGATGCGGTTTCGCCCGGCACTCCGCGCGTGAAAGCCACCCGTAGCCTCTATGTGGTGTACTTTATGAGACGGAAGGGACGGGAAACGACTCCTCGGTGGCGGAAACCTCGAGAAGAACGGCGTCTCTAATCAAGTCACAGCAGAAAGGGCATACATGGTGTCCTGCGATATGTTTTCTGTTATGAGATTACCGCGCAACTTCCCATCTATTCTTTTGTGCCTACTTGTTGTTCTAAAGTCTGCAGCTCTAGGACAGACAACGACCCCCAAAGGAGCGACCGTGCCCACGGACATCCATCAACTCTTTCTCGATGATCAGAGCGACCGAACCGGCGATCGTACTGTAGCGCCTTATGCGGCGGACGTAAATAGCCGCGATGCAATGCGGCGTGTAGAAACGAGGCAGCTGCTTGCGAATGGAAAGATAACAACAGCACAAGATTTTCATGATGCCGCCTATATCTTTCAGCACGGAGACCGGGCGGACGACTATCTCCTAGCGCATGTCCTGGCTGTTGAAGCAATCGTGAAGGGCGATGCATCGTCCAAGTGGATATCTGCGGCAACGCTCGACAGGTATCTTCAAGCAATTGGAAAAAGCCAAATATTCGGTACGCAATACTCGGACAAGAGCTATCTCTATATCGTGCAGCACAAGAACGATCCAAGTGCTATGACCAAACCAGAAGCGCATGAAAAGGGTATGACACAAGAGCCATACGACAGAAACCTGATCGCAGACCTGCTACGACTTGATTTTTGCGTGCCAGATATGGCTAAGCAAAGAGTTAACCTACAAGAATTCGAATCTGGCAAATATCCGGCCGGGATTATTCCACCAGGATGCACGCGGTAGCGACCTTGAGCATCCAAAGCAAGCCATGGAAATGCCGGGGTATGGAAAGCATGGAAAGCCATAAAGCCGGCTTTCCACCCTTCCCACACCCCTTGGAAATCCCTGCGGGGATTCCCACATTACCACAGCTTCGGCGACGACTATCATGTATTTGAAAACCGGCAAAGCCCGCCGGAAACCCGCAATCAGAGCCACTCTCACCGCAAGGGGCTTGTAAACCATGTCTCCGGTCTAAAACGTAAAGGGTGTCCCGGTACTCTCAGATATTCATTCGGAAAATCCAAATCTCCCTAAACTAATTGGCCGGAATGGGCGTCCCAATGTGAGAGATCCCTGCCGTTGCTGTCTGACTCTGCCGGGATCGGATCGATAACCGCGGCCTTCGCAGGTTTAAGCGAAGTGGAGGCGCGCGAGGAGGCAATTCAAAATGATGCGCAAACTCTTGCTCGCCGTCACGTTTCTGGCGCTCGGTTCAACCGCAGCGCTGGCAGCGGACTTTAACGGAAAGTGGACCGCCGACGTTGAAACGCCTCGCGGCACGCAAACCCTCGCCTTCGACTTTCACGTGGATGGCTCAACCCTTACCGGCAAAGTGACCACGCCGCGCGGCGACAACGATATCACCGACGGCAAAGTGAACGGCGACGACATCTCGTTTACGTTGGTGATGAACTTCAACGGCAACGAAGTGAAGGCGATGTATACGGGCAAGGCCGATGGCGACACCATCAAGTTCACGCGCCAGGCTGGTGACCGGCCGGCAACGGAATTCGTTGCCAAGCGAGGTACAGCAGCCGCTGCGCCGCCCGCGCAGTAGCGGTTTTCTGCTGGAGCAGGCAGCGGCGCGGGTGGTAGGGTTGAATGCAAATTCCCCGGAGGGAAGTCAACCGTATGGCCTGCCGCACCTGCACCAGTCTGCCTTTACGCGTTGGCGCGGTTGCCGCTCTCGTGCTGCTGGCGCTGTGCCTTGCGCCGGGCCGCCTTAGCGCGCAGACCTTTGACGCCACCACGCTGCGCCAGCCGACCGACCTGGGCATGACCTGGCTGATTCAAGAGGGCGACGACCCCGCTTACTCCCGACCCGATTTCGACGATTCGAAATGGATCCACTTTGACCCCAGCCAAAGCCTGACTGGCGTCTCTCAAGCCCGGCCTCAAGTGGTGTGGTATCGGCTGCACGTAAAGGTGGCGCCGAACGACGCCGGCC
>JBEKCW010000332.1:0-6436 GCA_050014675.1 Occallatibacter sp.
CATCTAAAAGACCGTGCCGTGAGCGCAACTTGTCGATCCCTCGTGAACCGCGCTGACTCGCCGACTTGCTAACTCGCTGACTCGCCGACTTGCTAACTCGCTGACTCGCTAATCATGTCTCGATCGATCATCATTCTGCTCAAGACGCTTACCTGGATCGCTTGCCTCGCGCCTGCTGCGTGGCTTACATGGGGAGCCATCACCAATCATCTCGGCCCAGATCCGACGGCCGAGCTGGCTTTCGCCACCGGCCTTGCTACGCTGCGCCTGCTGGCCATTACGCTGGCCATCTCTCCGATTCGCAAACTCGTTCCAAGGCTGGGCTGGCTCATCCGGTTCCGGCGTCTGCTCGGCCTCTTTGCATTCTTCTATGCCACGCTGCACATGCTTACATGGGTAGCGCTCTACAGCGGATTCGATGTGCATGCCATGTTCATCGATGTTACAAAGCGCCGCTTCATCATGGCCGGCGCGGCCGCATATCTGTTGCTCTTGCCTCTCGCGCTTACTTCAACGAACTGGGCCATCCGCAAGCTGGGCGGCAAAAACTGGAACCGGCTGCACAAGCTCATCTATGCCGCGGCCATCTGCGGAATCGTGCACTACTGGTGGCAGGTAAAGACCGGCGTGCTCAAGCCGCTCGACATGACGATTGTCTTTGTGGTGCTGCTGCTGGCGCGGCCCGTGATCGCTTTCGCGCAAAGGCGGAAACCGCGCAGCGCAGCAGCCTGATCGGACCTAAATTACTGGCTTGTCTGCTGCGGCGGGGGCGGATCAACCAGCGTGAACTGCACGTCTTCCATGTCGCTCTGCACTGTGAGCGGCGACTCCTTGTCCATGTACTTATGCGCGCCGGGTGCGGCCTGCTGCGCCGCGGTAGCCGTCCCGTCAGAGCCGGCTGCACTCTGCGCCGGCGCACTCGCAGCCACATCCTGCGCATTCGTTACCTGCAAAATGTAGTTGCCGGCCGGCACATAGTCGAAGTTGAAGGTGCCATCTTTCAGCATCGCGGTGTGGCGCGCTTCTTCGCGGTCGTCGGCGTAGAGCAGATGCACCGTCGCTTGCGAAGGCGTGTGCGCGTCTGTGCCCGCCGTGATGTTGCCGGCAACGGTGAAGAGCCCGTCGAGCGGAAGAACAATATCGACGCCGGTATGCGTTTCACCCGCGCTCACCTTCACAATTTCAGCCTTGCTAATGCGAAAGCCTCCGCCAAAGCAGAACTCCGGCGAGGCGTCTTCATCCTTTACCGGCAGCAGCGCGCACACTTTGTATTCGCCCTCAGGCAGATCGGGAATGCTGTATCGACCGCGGCCGTCGCTCTTCGCATCGCTCGGCCAGCCGTCGCCGCCATTCGACCCGATCTTGATCCAGTGGTCCTGCGCCGTCTTGCGCAACACTGCGTAGCGAATTCCAATGGCCGGGCTGGAGTCGTCATAACTCATGGCGCCGTCAATCTCTGCGCCGCGATCGATCGAAACGCTGATGTCGGAAATGTGTTGCGCCGCGACGGTCAGCCTTACCAGGTGATCTTTCCACTGGTCAATTTCGTCAACGAGCTTCTCGCGCTCCGAAGCATCGGAGCCGAGCCGATTTTCGTCCACGGCCAGCGTGGGATCGATATATCCATCGAGCGTGGCGAAGGCGTAGTAATCGCCGGGCGGCACGGCCTCAAGCTTGAATCTGCCATCGAGACCGGTCGCGATGGTTTCACCCAGGTCGATCGAGTCTTTATCGGCGCCCGTGCCTGCGGTCTTGGGGTCGTAAGCAGGCAGAAGCATCACGGTGGCAAAGCGCGCAGGCTTGCCGGTGTCGGTGCACAGCACGAGGCCGGTTACGGTGCCCTTGGTGGGGTCGGGTTTGCGCGGCCCGTTGTCGTCGGGGCAGCCGCTCAGCATGAGGCACGCGCAAGCAGCTACGCAAAAACTGAAGAGCTGTTTCACTCGCCCGCAGCTCGCGCTATTCATCACTCAGGGAATTGTAGCGCTGTCTGCGCCACCGGGCGGTAGCTCTTGCGATGCATCGGCGTGGGTCCCAGCCGCTTGAGCGCCTCAAGGTGCTCGGCCGAGCAATAGCCTTTGTGCCGCGCCAGCCCGTAGCCGGGATACACCGCGTCAAGCTCAACCAGCACGCGATCGCGATGCACCTTGGCCAGCACGCTCGCCGCCGCAATCGACTTGCTGGTCGCATCGCCCTGCACCACCGCCTGTTGTTTGCAAGGCCAGTCAATCGTGTCGAGCCCGTCAATCAGCAGATAATCCGGCGTCAGCGCCATCATCTCCACAGCCGTACGCATGGCGAGCAGCGACGCCCGACGAATATTGATCCGGTCGATCGTCTCCACATCAATCGCCGCAACCGCCCACGCAATTGCGCACGCGCGAATCTCCACGTCGAACGCATTGCGCATCTTCTCGGTGAGTTTTTTTGAGTCGGTCAGGCCTTGCAGGCGGCAACTCTTTGGAAGGATTACTGCAGCAGCGACGACCGGCCCAAACATTGGTCCCCGGCCCACTTCATCGAGGCCCGCAATGCGCAGCGCGCCCACGCGCCGCGCCGCATTTTCGAGCGTCCATCCGCATGCCTGTGGCAGGGCCATGCATTGAGTATAGGAAAAATCCTTCAATCCCCATCGGTGCAAAACGCGTGCGGGCCGCCGACCCTTCCAAGTTAGCGGACCGCGCGTTACCACCTAACCATCGCTTGAGGGAAAAGCCGACTCAATAGAAGCGAGAATTATCGAGTTAGCCGCGTCGGAGGGTCCGGAGACCCTCCGTACAGCCGGTCTGGAGACCGGCGCTACTTCAACCCGCATTCTCCGTAGGATGCAGGACGCGGAAGCTCTGGCCGCCGTTGGCCCACACCAGCAGCAGAATGTCCTTGCCCGCTGGAACCGCGTGAATCGCGCTCACGCAGCTTTCCGGGCCGTCCACCGGCTTGCGGTCCACTTCAAGAATCACGTCTCCAGGCGCCAGCCCCGCATCCTCGGCCGCGCTGCCCGGGCGCACCGTCTGAATTGCCGCGCCCTTCACGCGATCGGGAATGTTGAACTGCTGCCGCACGTCGGGGGTAAGCTCGTTGAGTGCGATGCCCAGCTTGCCGCCCTGCGATGCGCCTGAGCCAGTGTTCGAAGCCTCTTCCACTCCCTTGGCGTGGTACTCGCCCACCGTAATGTTGATGGTCTCAGACTTGCCGTTGCGCAGAACGCCCAGCTCAATCTGCGTGCCCGGTGTCAGCTCACTTACCGCAACCTGCAGCGCGCTGGCGTTGGGCATGGTTTTGCCGTTCAGCGTGCGAATCACGTCGCCGCTCTTCAGGCCGCCGTGATCGGCCGGCGAGTCGGGCGTTACGTCGCTGACGATTGCGCCCGATGCGTCAGGCAGGTTGAAGAAGCTGGCGTTGTCGGGCGTAACCGGGTTCATGCTGATGCCCAGGTACCCGTGGTGCACCGAGCCCGATTGAATAATCTGGTCGGCCGAAGCCTTTACCAGCTGCGCGGGGATGGCGAATCCTGCGCCGGCAAACGAGCCGCTGTTCGAAATAATGAACGTGTCGATGCCGACCACCTGACCGTGAGCGTCAACCAGCGGGCCGCCTGAGTTGCCGGGATTGATGGCTGCGTCGGTCTGAATAAAGTCGCCCGGCTTGCGTGCATCGTCAGAGTACGGATTGGGCCGGTCGAGTCCGCTGATAATGCCACGCGTGACCGTGAACGGGAAGTTGCCAAAAGGATTGCCGAACGCCATTACGCTTTGCCCCGGGCGCAGCTTTGTCGAGTCGCCAAATGAGAGGCTGGGCAGATTGTGCTCGTCAATTTTGATTACCGCCAGGTCGTTCAGCTTGTCTACGCCGATCAGCTTGGCGGTAAACACGCGGCGATCGTCAAGCGTTACGCGAATCTGCGTTGCGCCGTCAACCACGTGGTCGTTGGTAACAATGTAGCCGTCGGGTGAAATAATCACGCCGCTGCCGATGCCGTGCTCAATCTGCGGTTGCGGTCTTCCGCCCTGGCCGTTGGGGCCGCCGAAGAAGAACTGGCGCAACCCAGGCGGCAGATCCTGCGGATTGACGCCGCCAAAGGCCTGCCCTCCATTTGGGCCGCCGCCTTGCCCGCCGCCTTGACCGCCGTCCTGGGCGTCGCCGCCGGCCTGGTCTGGCGTTATGCGCGAAGTTACCGCAACGTTCACCACGGCCGGCGTTACCCGTGCAGCAACCGCTTCCACGGCGTTGTCGAGCGCAACCAGCGGCTCCACGCTGCCGTTATCCATCGGCCCGGCTCCCGGTGCCGGCGCCGCATGGGCAGTGAAGTGTGTTGTCAAAAACACAAAGCTCAAAACCAGCGTCGCGACAATGCCGGCGGGGACGGCCAGCTTCTTCGCGATTGCTACTAATTGTTTAGTTGTTGCATTCATAAGTTGCTCTCCATGGGTTAAAGTTCTTAGTCCTTAAAGTTGAATTACGAACCAGCCATTGCCCAGCGCCACTGCGTGGGGTTGACCGGTCAAAGAATTTGCTGCGCCCTTCGAGGTCGGGCCTGCGGGTTTGCCTGCGGCCTGATTTGTTGTTTGCGCCGCCGGGCTCGAAGCGGTCGCCGATGTTGGAGCGTGGGCCGATGTCTGGATCGCGGTGGGCTGTTTCTCGATCACGGGCTCAACCACTTCGCCCGGCCCATCGGATTCACGAGCGCCGGCCGATGCACGCAACCCGGCGGGGAGCGGATAGACTCTGAACACCAGCCGCGTGATCGTAACCCGTCCCGCGCCGCCGTATGCCGACCGCCCGTTCGCATCCGCCCCGTAGTCTGAATACACACGGTCGCCCAGTACGTCGCCCGAGGTCTGCACCTGCTCAAAGGCCGTCAGCACAATCAACTCCCGCGGCGCGGCCGATTCACTATGCGCGGCGTCGGCAACGGCATCGGGTCTCGCGGCACTCGTCCGCGCACTCACCAGCGTCTCTCTGTATCCCGCCGGCTGTTGCAATTTCGGCTCGTTCGCCTGCACGCCGGTCCCATTCAATCTCGCCCGGCAATGCGTTGCGTTGCGCTCGACTCTGTCGGGCACAATCGCCATCGCGTTAATGGCGCGGAAATGCGACGCCAGCTGCGACCCGCCTGCGTCAGTCTGCAACCCCGCCGGAACCATCTGCGCTGTATCCGCGGTTATCTTCGGCTCGGCCGGAACAAACGCAACCAATTGCGGGCAGCGCGCCAGCACCACCGCTCCAACTGCCAGTGCGCAGCCCACGGCGCCCAGCAGCGCCCGGCTCGCCAACGGGTGCACTGCGCCGCGCCGCGCCAGAATGCTGTGCACGCGCCGCGCCAGCTCGGGCCGCCGCTCAAATGCACTCAGGGTCAGCGCCTTTGCGCGCGCGCCCAAACTCAATGCCGCCGCCCGGTGTTCCATATGCCGCTCGGCCAGCCCGGCCAGGCAGGCCGCATAAGCCCGCGGAGCCTGCGTCCGCCGCACCACGCCCTCATCGCACGCCATCTCCCGCTCACGGCACAACCGCCGCTCAACAAACATCAGCGCGGGATTCAGCGGGAAAACCACCAGGCATAGCTTCTGCAAAAGGTTGGTCCAGTCGTCGCGCCTGCGCAGATGCTCAGCCTCGTGCAGCACCACCTGCCCCAACTCCTGTTCGGTCAGCCGCTCCAGCAGCCACTCGGGAATCAGAATCCGCGGCGCAAAAAATCCAATCACACCGGGCCGGTCGAGCTCGCGCGTGGTGCAAATTTCAAAACGCTTCCGCGCACCATTTCCAGTGCTCTCGTCCAAAGCGAGGACCCCACGAAGTGGTGCCGCGGACTTCCATAGCCAGCGCAGCCGCGCCGTGTGAATCGCCAGATCAATCGCGCGCGCCAGGGCCAACACTACCCACACCGCGGCAATCGCCAGGCTCCAGCGGTCGCTGATCTCAAGGATCGGGTGCGCCAGCCACGCGTGCGCCGACGGCGAGGATAGGGAAGCCGCGTCAAGACTTGATCCCGCACCTGCGCTGGCGGCCATCAGGCGGGAAAGCAGCCGCGAAAGCGCCGGCACAAATGGCAGCGCAACCAGCACGCTGAACCCCGCTGCCCACGCCGCAAACCGGTGCGCCGCGCCCACTCGCGGAGCAAGCTGCAGGCACAGCGCCAATCCCGCTGCCACCACTGCGCCCTGCCACGCGGCAGTTACGGCAATGGGTGCGGCCGCATGCGCAAAGCGGTACGCAAAACTTCGCAACGCGTCGAGAACATCCAAAGGCATTGCGCCCGTTGCGGCGCTCAATATCCGCATTAGCAATGTGGAAGCGATCGGCATTACGCTTTGCCTCCACTTCTTTTGATGTTCCCCAGGTCCTCTTCGATTCCATCGGGAGACGCGCTCTCAATCGCCGTCCGCAACCGCTCCAACTCGGCAGGCGTAATCTCCTCGTCGCCCAGCAGGCTCAGCAACAG
>JBEKCW010000333.1:0-6418 GCA_050014675.1 Occallatibacter sp.
TCCAGCACGATGCGGACGTCGTGGTGGCGCGATTTATGCCTGCCCCAGGCCTGGCACGCCTGGCCCACACAGACAATGGGAGCTCCATCCACCGGGACAACCACCGCGGCCGACTCATTGATGCCCACAACATCCGCGAGATAGCGCACGTGTCCGGGGTCAAGGGCGTTGGAATAGCAGACAACAAGATCCATGGACTGGCCGGCCATCTTTGCCTGCAGCCGCGCTATGCGGTTTGCGAATTCCGCGTCGGGAATCCGGGGCGATGCTTTTTCCTCTTCGACTGCAGCGATCATTTTGCTCCTTTTTCTACGCGGCCAGCCTGCGAATGCCGGTTTCACTAGGCGGATCATATTCGACGCCAAGGTGGCCCTCAATAGAATCCGCAGTCAATCAAATATAATTTTCGGTCATGAAGGCAAGTTCTTACAGCAGGTATTTCCCGGTCGGCGATGTGGATCGCGCCTGGGGCTTGCACGTCACCACCGTTGGTCACGCGGTTACGCCGCCCGGGCACCCTTACCCGCCGGGTCCCCATCCCGCTCCTTACCTCTTTCAATGGGAACGCGGCTGCGTATTGGACGAATTTGTGCTTCTGTATATCAAGCGTGGCCGGGGACTGCTGGATTCGCGACATGTGCGCAATGTTCGCTTGCAACCCGGAGATGTGATTTTGGTCTGCCCCAATGAGTGGCACCGGTACCGCCCGGACGCAGAAACCGGATGGGAGGAATTCTGGGTCCACTTTAACGGCGACCTCGCTCAGAACTGGCGAAAGAGAGATTTCCTGAAAGTGGAGCATCCAATTATCGCGCGCAACATGTCATTTGCCCTGGAGGGCTTCTTCGACGCGCTCATCGAGAATTCGAAAGAGCAATCCGCTGCGCCCCGCCTGCTCGCCGGCCTCTGTCACAGCATCCTGGGCTGCGCACTGTCATCGGTTGGCCATAACGAGGCAGTAAGCCGCGAGCAGCAAATACGCTTGGTTGCAGAATATATTCACAGTCATTCGCGAAAGATTAACCTGGCCGGACTGGCCGCCAGGTTCGGTATGAGTTACAGCACGCTTCAACGTCTCTTCAAGCGGCATCTCGGCGTGACGCCGAGCCAATATCTCGCTCAGGAACGCCTCAGCATAGCCAAGAAATACCTGGTCGAAACAGCGCTTCCATTGAAGGCGATTGCCGGGGAGCTCGAATTCTCAAGCGAGTTTTATTTTATGCAGGTGTTCAAGCGGCTTACCGGAATGACACCGACCGAGTGGCGCTCGCGCCATTCGCACGTCTTTTAGAAGACGAAAGTCAAATAGAATCGGGGCAGCGATTTCCGCGGCTGGAATTTGCAAATTTCCCTCGATTGCCCCACCGTGTTTTTTCTTCATTTTCGCCCCTGAAACCTCCAGGGGTGGTTATCGTCAATAGGTACAGGGTACGTGGGCTGGGAATATACTGCGGAGGCAAGATCCCAATGGATCAGAAACATAGCCGGCGTCTTCTCCGCCTGCGCTCGTTCGCCGGGGGAAACCATCCTTTGGCATTGCAAAGGACATCAGAAACGATACGATCCCGTCGAATCGGCGACGGAAAGAGGGGATTCTGACCAAATTGAGCTCACGCCACTCCAAGACAATCGTTTGGTGTGCCGGCATCGCGGCTCTGTCGGCAGTGGCCATTGGATGCGGCGTGAAGGCCTGGCATCATGCCGGTCACAGCCTTTCAGGCAGCGATCGCGTGGTATTCAGCCGCGATATCCGGCCCATCTTCAATCAGAACTGCGTCTCGTGCCATGGCGGGGTGCGGCAAAAGAACAATGTGTCGTTTATCTTCCGCGAAGAGGCGCTGGGAGTGGGCAAGTCAGGCCACCGGACAATCGTTCCCGGCGATCCCGATTCCTCAGAGCTGATGGCGCGCCTGGTTGCGACCGATGCTGAAGATCGCATGCCTTACCATGCTCCGGCCCTTACCAGCCAGCAGGTGGAACTGATTCGCAGGTGGATCAAACAGGGCGCCCAATGGGACGACTATTGGGCTTTTGTCCCGCCCAAGCCTCAGGCCTTGCCGACGGTGCAGCATACCAATTGGGCACGGCAGCCGTGGGATCGTTTCATTCTTGCGCGGCTGGAGAAAGAAGGCCTGCAGCCCTCACCCGAAGCCGATCAAGCGGCGTTGTTGCGGCGGGTCTCGCTCGACCTTACCGGCTTGCCGCCGACCGCCGCTGAGCAGGCGGCTTACCTTGCCGATGCTTCGCCCAACGCATATGAAAAACAGGTAGACCGTCTGCTGGCTTCTCCGCGCTATGGAGAACGCTGGGCTGCAATGTGGCTTGACCTGGCGCGCTATGCCGACACCAAGGGTTACGAAAAGGACGATGGCCGGCCGGGGGTATGGCCGTACCGCGACTGGGTGATCGAAGCTTTCAATCGCAACCTGCCTTACGATCAGTTTGTCATCAAGCAGCTAGCCGGCGACCTGCTGCCCAACGCCACTTTTGAAGACCGTATTGCGACATCGTTCCACCGGCAAACCCCCAATAACGATGAAGGGGGAACGGACGACGAGGAGTTTCGGCTGGTCGCGGTGATGGATCGCGTGGCCACCACATGGTCGGTATTGAATGGCGTGACGATGAACTGCGTGCAGTGCCATTCGCATCCTTACGATCCGATTCGCCACGCCGATTATTACAAGTCTCTGGCCTTCTTCAACACGCAGGAAGACACCGACCTTGACGACGACTTCCCCAACCTTGCCGTCCCCAAAGACAAAACGCAATATCCTGAAGCGGCAGCGATTCAAAAGGAAATGGACGGGCGGATTCATGACGTCGAGAGCTCCGACCGTCAGATCGTGGATAAAACCAAGTGGCGGCTCCTGCCGATACTAACGGCCGAGGCGAATGAGGTTCCCGAGCTGGAGAAGATCGTTCCGCAACTTAAAGCCTCCCTGGACAAGGCGCTGAACGACAAGAAGCCGCCGACAAAAGAGAAGACTGAGGCGTTGAACTCTTTGCGCGATGCCATTCAGGAAGCGGAGACAAGGCTTGCCCACGCCAGGGCCACCGGCGCCGCGAAGACGTTCCACATTAAGGCCGGCGAGGCATTTACTGACGCCAAGGTGCCTCCGCAGTCCGATTACGAGCTGACAGCGGCGGCCAATTTGCCGGTCGTGACAGCGATTCGGATCGAAGTGCCGCCGATGGATGCCGAGAAGGCCCGCTACACCCCTGAGAACGGCTTTATTGTCGATAAGGTCGAGGCCTGGGTGGTGCAGCCAGACGGCACGAGGGGAAAAATCGACTTCCGCTTCTTCGCCCAGGATTCGGAGCCGAATCTTCGATCGGCCATTTCTTCGAGCGTCAAGCTCAACGCAAAGACTGGCGACGACTCTGACAACCCGAAACAGGTAGATCCTGTCCCCAGTTCGTTCGCGGCGCTGCCCAAGCTCTTCCGCACGCGCTGGATCGTTGGCGTTCCCGCCCAGCCATTGCAACTGGCGAGCGGCAGCCGCATCGAGGTTGCAGTAGCGCAAACCAAGGAGATTGATTCCAAGCCGGCTCTGATTCAGCGCGTCCGGCTCTCGGCAAGCAGCGATCCAAGGTGGACGGCACAAGCGCAGAACCAGCAGCGCGCTCAGGGCGTCGTGCGCCTGCAAGAGCTTTTGAAGCAGCTCGCCGCGATTCCCAGCGTTCAGTTGCCGGTGATGGTGGAGCAGCAGCCTTACGAAAGGCGGGCGACGCTCGAATTTGAGCGCGGCAACTTCCTCAACAAGATCGGCCCCGACCTGGCGCCGGGTGTGCCGGCGATCTTTCCCAAGCTGCCGGACGGCGCGCCGCGCAATCGGCTGACGCTTGCGAAATGGTTCTTCCTGCCCGGCCAGCCGTTGACCGCGCGCGTGGCCGTGAATCGCTATTGGCAGGAGCTTTTTGGAACCGGAATCGTGGAAACGCTGGAGAACTTCGGCAGCGTAGGCGAGGAGCCCAGTCATCCCGAGCTGCTGGACTATCTGGCGCTTCATTTCCAAAACGATCTGCATTGGAATATGAAGGCGCTATTGCGTGAGCTTGTGACCAGCGCAACCTATCGCCAGAGCGCCGCGACAACGCCGCAGCTTACCGCCAAAGATCCTCGGAACCGCCTGCTGGCGCGCGGTCCGCAGCAGCGCCTTACAGCGGAAATGGTGCGCGACCAGGCGCTGTTGGCTAGCGGCCTTCTGAACACCACCATGGGCGGGCCGCCGGTGATGCCGCCGCAGCCGGCCGGGGTTTGGAACAGCGTGTACAACAACGAAAAGTGGACCGACGCCACGGGCCCAGACCGCTACCGCCGCGCAATCTATACCTTTGTGAAGAGGACCAGCGGCTATCCCAGCTTTTTGACTTTCGATGCCTCTGACCGCGACACGAGCCTTCCCCGGCGCATTGCCACCAATACGCCCTTGCAGGCCCTGGTTACCTTGAACGATCCTGTTTATCAGGAGGCGGCGCGCGCGCTGGCGCAACGCGTTTTGAAGGAGACTTCGCACCTCACGTCCCGCGCCGCGTCCACCGATGATATTCTCCAGTTTCGGATCGGATACGAGGCCCGGCTGGTGCTTTCTCGCGACTTGACGCCGAACGAACTGCCGGTGATGGTGTCGTTGTACAAACGCGCACTGGGCGAGCCGCAAGCAAGGCGCGTGAATGCCAGCCTGACGGTCTCAAAAAATTCGTCCGGCAAGGGTGCTGTTGCTTCCGATCACGATGTGAATGCGCTGACCGCTGTGGGCAGCGTGCTGTTTAACCTCGATGCCGCTCTCAACAGGTGATGGTTATGCCCGATTCAGAGAATCTTGACCCAGGCGCGAACGCAAACGATTCTGCCGGCGCCTCTATTGAAGAAAGTCCGGCCGTCAACGCGCATCCAGAAGAGATTCTGGCGCGGCTGCAGGCGCAGACGCGGCGTCATTTTCTGCGCAGCCTCAGCGCGGGCCTGGGCAGCGCGTTCATTGGCAGCCTGGGATTGAAAAACGCCGCGCGGGTCGAAGCCTCGGAGTTGAACATTGACGGTACGCCGCGGCTGGACTTCAAGCGCGACCCCACGCGTCCGCTTTCTGTGCTGCCGCCGCAGTTTCCTGCCCGCGCCAAGCGCATCATCTATTTGCACATGGCCGGCGCGCCCAGCCAGTTGGAGCTGTTTGAGCACAAGCCAGACCTCACCCGCCTCGATGGCCAGGATTGCCCGGCGTCATTTTTGCAGGGCAAACGCTTTGCATTTATCAGCGGCGTTCCCAAGCTGCTTGGATCGCAGTACCCGTTTCACCAGGCCGGACAGAGCGGAGCTTGGTTATCTGACCGCCTGCCTTATCTCGAGAAGCATGTCGACGACATTTGCTTCATCAAGTCGATGCGCACCGACCAGTTCAATCACGCTCCGGCGCAACTGCTGGTGCAAACCGGCAACCCCCGCCTTGGCTATGCTTCGATGGGTTCGTGGGTTCTGTACGGATTAGGCTCGGAGAACCAGAATCTTCCCGGCTTCATCGTCCTTATCTCCGGCGGAAAACAGCCCGATGGCGGCAAGCAGCTTTGGGGCTCCGGCTTTTTGCCCAGCATTTACCAGGGGGTGCAATGCCGCTCGCACGGGGAGCCGGTTCTGTACCTCGAAAATCCGCAAAACGTCAGCCGATCGCTTCGACGCAGCGAGCTGGACGCCATTGACGAGATCAACCGCCAGCAATACGCCGAGTTTGGAAATCCCGAAACGATCACCCGCATTGCTCAATACGAGATGGCCTTCCGCATGCAAATGGAGGCTACGGATGCTCTCGATATCCGCAAGGAATCCGCCGCGACGCAGGCGGCTTATGGCTGCAAGCCCGGAGAAGAGAGCTTTGCCAACAACTGCCTGGTGGCACGCCGGCTGGCCGAGCGCGGCGTGCGCTTTATCCAGCTCTACCACTGGGGCTGGGACTCGCACGGGTCCAACGCCAAAGAGGCTTTGAACCTTGGCTTTATGGACCGCTGCCGCGAGGTCGACCAACCCATGGGCGCGCTTCTGGCCGATCTGAAACAACGCGGGATGCTCGAGGACACGCTGGTGGTGTGGGGCGGCGAGTTTGGCCGCACGTCGATGCGCGAGAATCGGAACGGAGCGGTGATGCAGTTTATCGGCCGCGATCACAATCCGGGCGCATTCACGATCTGGATGGCCGGCGGAGGCATTGCGCCCGGCATGACCCACGGCGAGACCGACGCGATGGGCTACGAAATCGTGAAGGACCCGGTGGAGATTCGCGACCTGCACGCCACTATACTTTATGCAATGGGCTTCGATCACCGGAAGCTCAACTACTCGTTCCAGGGACTTGATCAGAAGCTCACCAGCGTTAAGCCGGCAAGAGTGGTATCCGAGGTCTTGGCGTGATTTTGCATATCGTCCGCT
>JBEKCW010000334.1:0-6396 GCA_050014675.1 Occallatibacter sp.
CTCGATGCTTCTCTGAACGATCTTTGGGAGTACAGTCCAACCACGAATGAATGGGCGTGGGTGGGCGGCAGCGCCACCGAAGACCAGCAAGGGACGAGCGGGGTGTTGGGTACGCCCGCCGCCGGCAATATTCCTGGAAGCAGATTCGGCTCTGCGGAGTGGACCGACAGCCATGGAAACTTCTGGCTCTGTGGAGGCTACGGATATGACGCCGACGGCTACGACTACCTCGATGACGTTTGGGAATTCAGCCCTTCCACGGGCGAATGGGCGTGGATGGGCGGCGCCGATACGGCCTCTGAGTATGCAGTCTATGGCACGCTCGGAACTGCTGCCGCAGGCAATATTCCAGGAAGCCGGTATAGCTCATCAAACTGGACCGACCTTGACGGAAACCTTTGGCTGTTTGGCGGATTCGGTTTTACTCTCAGCGCTCCTCCCAGCTTTCTTAACGATCTGTGGGAGTTGAATCTTGCCACGAGCCAGTGGGCATGGATGAGCGGTAGCGATCAGACGGAGCAGCCCGGTGTGTACGGCGCGTTAGGCGTTTCAGCGCCGGGTAACACTCCTGGAGCCCGATACGGCGGCTTGAATTGGACTGACAATCAGGGCAACTTCTGGCTCTTCGGGGGGCTGGGCCTCGATGCCGGCGGTACTGAAGGCGAATTGAACGACCTTTGGGAATATCGTCCGACTTCGATAAGTCTTCCAGTCGCCGCAGCCCCCAGCTTCAGTCCGCCAGCCGGCAATTATTCCGCCCCGCAAACAGTCATCATCAGCGATACAACGCCCGAAGCGGTTATCTACTACACCACCGACGGCTCCACGCCAACCACCGAATCAACCGTTTACAGCACGGCAATTACCGTGTCTGCCACTGAGACTCTGAATGCGATTGCTACGGCCACAGGCTACTCCAATAGCGCCGTAGCGAGCGCCACCTACACAATTGCGGCCCAAATCTGTTCCAGCACTTCGGCCATCAACGTCGACTACTTCACCATTGCCGAAACGGACCAGGACGAGAACCGCGGGGGAGGAGGCGTGAGCACCAACTTTGTCTTACCGGCTCTGGGGGCAAACGGACTTCCCGTATATAACCCCAACGAGACAGGGACCCCGTTCGTTCCGGAAGACCTGCTTAGCGACGGCGAAATTACCTGGTGGAGTCCGGCCCTCAACAAGGGAGGTTCCGGCGGAACCTCCGACGTGGTCGAGACCGGTATTGCATCCGTTACACTCCCCTTCAGCAACGACAATTTCTTTCCGCCCAACGGGACCGGCCCCAACGACGCCAACGGGTTTCAGGCAGCGGTTCTTACCGGCAACCTGTTTGCCCCGGCTGCCGAGACGGTGAGCTTTACCGTCTCATCCGACGACTCGGCCTTCGTTTATCTCGATGGACAAATCGCTTGCGATGATGGCGGTGTGCATAGCGCCACCGCAGTCCCCTGCACTACGTCGACCATCTCCGCAGGCACTCATACCATCCAGGTGTTTTATATCGATCTCCGTCAAACCCAGGCGGCTCTCGATCTCACTGTCACCACATCGAACGTATGCGTCAACCCTGTCGGGAAGGTGCCAACCATCACCTGGCCCACCCCGGCACCCATCCTCTATGGAACGCCGCTCAGTTCGGTCCAGTTGGACGCCTCGTCCGGCGGAGTGGCCGGCAGCTTTGCATACACCCCGCCCGCGGGCACCGTATTGCCTGCCGGAGTGCATACGCTCTCAACAATCTTCACGCCTACCGACACAACCGACTACACCGACGCCATTGCGACCGTGCAACTAACGGTGAATCAGATCACCCCTGTAATACGTTGGCCCACTCCCGCGGCGATCACCTACGGCACGGCGCTGAGTTCAGCCCAGCTCGATGCCACTTCCACAGTGCCAGGAACGTTCGTCTACACGCCCGCGGCAGGGACAGTGCTGCCGGGCGGTGTGCAGACCTTGTCTGTCACCTTCACACCCACAGATACCACTGACTACGCGACAGTCACGGCGACCGTCAATCTAACGGTGTTGCAGGCTGCCACCACCATGCAGCTTTCAGCAAGCACAACCTCAGTTCCGGCCGGCACGCCCTTCACTCTGACCGCAACTGTCAACGACAATGTATCCCAAACTCCCAGCGGGACTGTGACCTTCTACAACGGTGGCAACGTGGTCGGCACAGCGCCACTGGCCAACGGGGTTGCAACCTTTTCCCTGGCATTGACCACTCTTGGCACCAGCACCATGACTGCCAGCTATCCCGGCAACGCGAACTTCCTGGGAGCGACGTCGAATTCTGTTGCCATCACAGTGCTGGCTGCCACAACTTCGAATCTGCTGGCTGCCGCACCCAATCCCGACCCGGTTGGCGGCACGGTCACGTTTACTTCCACGCTTTCAAGTCTCAACGGTACGCCCGCCGGAAGCGTAACCTTCTACGACGGCACCACTTCGCTTGCAGTTGTTCCACTGGTCTCAGGCGTGGCTCAATTCTCCACCAATGCTCTCGCCATCGGGTCGCACAACATCACGTCTGAATATGCCGGATCGCAGCTGTTTTCCGGGAGCACGTCGAACGTTGTGGTGGAAGTAGTTGAAGACTTTGGCATCGCAGCCTCACCTGGCTCACAAACCGTCTATACGGGAGTAGAGGCATCCTACACCGTCACCATCTCTGCTCTCCCTGGTTTCAATTTGCCCGTTACCCTCTCTTGCTCTCAGTCACCGGCAAATACCACCTGCGCTTTCTCTCCGGCAACCATTTCAGGAGGCAGCTTAAGTTCGACACTGGCCATCCAGACCACCGCGCCCAGCAAAACCTCAACTGTTTCCGGGTTGTCTACCAAAGTCGGCGTGCCATTGCTCGCCGGCTTCTTCCTGCTTTTAATCCCCCGCCGTTTGAAGCGCCATAGCAACGGCAGTTTCATTTTCTTCGCGCTGCTTGTGAGCATTGTGATTGGAACGGCATTCACCGGTTGCGGCAGACCCAGTCCTATCTCGGGAGGTACACCGGTGGGAACCCAAACCGTGACTGTGACCGGAACCGCAACCAACGGAACGCAGACTCTGACGCACACAGCCACGGTGACATTAAACGTAAAGTCGCTCTTCTGAGGCCGTATTTCGCGCTAGATGAGGCACTGGGACGTCCCAAGTGCAGCCCGGAGTCGGCGCACTTTTGATTTGTCAAGGGCCACGCAAGTCACGCCGTTGGATATAAACAGCTTAGCGTCCCATAATCTCTGCGGGCCATTATCCGAGTCGAGAACTCAAGGTCTGGAGCGTTTGGGACCGTCAATCGCTGAGGAAGCAGATTAATATTCTCGGGAGTCGCTGCCGCTGTTAGCAGAAGATTGATTTCTTCGATCTCATCCTCTCTCGCGACCGTGAAGGCATCGACAAGTGCGCCATCGGCCTGAAACACCTTGTGGAGCTTCTTCTTGAGTTCGAGCAGCCGGCTTTCGCTGGGAAGGAACTTGCGTCGGTAAAGCGTGATGATCGCGCTAAATTTGGCGTCGGCCCTCTCCCCGGCTGTCCCGGAGTTGATTTGTGAGACGGTCAAGTCGATCGCTTTGCGCACATCGGCTTCTTTGGGAAACTCGGTGCCCTGGAAGGTCATGGTGCGCTGGAATCGCTTCCCGTTCAGCCATTCTGAGAAGCGAACCTCCCAGGCATAGCCCTTCGCTTTGCGCACCTTCCTGATGCTACCCTGTTGGTATTGTGATCTTTTCGTGCTCACGTCTCTCACCATCTGAGCTCACTTGGGTTATCGGCCCTGAGTGGGTTTTAGTTGCTGTAAGGAACTGTGAGGGAAGAAGTTTTCAACACCCTGTAACTTGTTCATTCTAAAAGTGGCCCCGTAGCTCAGGTGGATAGAGCAGCAGTTTCCTAAACTGTTTGTCGGAAGTTCGAGTCTTCCCGGGGTCACCACTCCTTGCCATCAGATGTAAGCCTGCCTTCCGCCCGCGCCGCTAGAACAAACTATCTCCGTTATTGCGCATCTTATTATGTGTCATTGCTGCCCAATTGGCGGGATACTTGGCGTTCGTCGTGCGGCCAACTTAAGCGTTCCTTCGGCCAAATCGTAGCAATGGCAGTTGCTATTGAGGACCCGCATGCCATTGACTCCCCCCAATGGTCGCAGGCGCGTTGTCATTGAAGATGTCAGCCCCCAGGTAGACGAGGGCCGCCATCCCGTCTGCCGGGTTGCAGGTGACGAGCTTTTAGTCACAGCCGCAATCTATGCCGACGGCAAGGACGAATTGGCTGCCCGGCTGCTCTATCGCCACTCAAGCGACCGCCGCTGGTCGTTTGGCCCGATGCGTGCCACGGGCAACGATCTTTGGAGCGGCTCTTTTCATCTCGACAAGCTCGGGAACTGGCGTTTCACTCTTCTCGGCTGGGTCGATCACTTTGCCACGTGGGCTGCCGAATTGAAAAAACGAATTGCCGCTCAAAATGACCCCGCAACCGCCGCCACAACGCTAGTAAATGATGCGGCGCTTGACGTTGGGGCCAAAGTCCGTGAGCAGGACGTTGCACTTGCGCTGCGCACCGGCGCTCCGCTTGTTGATGCGGCCGCGCAACGGGCGCGAGGCAACGACGCGAAACGCCTGCGCGAGATAGCGCAAAGTCTCGAAACATTGGCCGCTGAGAATCGGCCCAACTACAGCGACCCATGCGATGAAGAGTTGCTGCAGCTGATGAAGACTTATCCCGATCTGGCCAACGCCACGCGATATGAAATCGAATTGCCCGTCTGGGCCGATCGAGAGCGCGCGCGGTTCTCATCGTGGTACGAGCTCTTCCCTCGATCCGCGTCGCCAATTCCAGGCCAGCACGGCACATTTCGCGATGTCGAACGCCAGTTGCCCGAGATTGCCGCCATGGGATTTGACATTGTTTACCTGCCGCCGATTCATCCCATCGGACGCTCGTTCCGCAAAGGACCCAACAACACCACTTACGCTCCGCCAAATGCGCCTGGCAGCCCGTGGGCCATCGGTGACCGCAGTGTCTACGCGAGCGCATCGTTGGGTGCGCAGGCTACTGGAGACCGGGGCGGCCACAAATCCATCCATCCGCAACTGGGCACGTTCGCCGACTTTGATAACCTCGTTGCCGCAGCCAGATCGCAGAGCATCGAAATCGCCCTCGACATTGCATTCCAGTGCTCGCCCGATCATCCGTGGGTTACCGAACATCCTGACTGGTTCACCATCCGGCCTGACGGATCGATTCAATATGCTGAGAATCCTCCCAAGAAATATCAGGATATCTACCCGCTGAATTTTGAGTCTCCCAACTGGCGCGGCCTTTGGGATGAACTCTATTCCGTGTTCGAGTTCTGGATTCACCGCGGGGTCCGCGTATTTCGCGTCGACAATCCTCACACCAAGGCGCTGCCCTTTTGGGATTGGTGCCTTAACACCTTGCGGGCCAGTTATCCCGATACCATTTTCCTTGCCGAAGCGTTTACGCGGCCGCACGTGATGTATGGTTTGGCCAAGCGTGGCTTCACGCAATCCTATACATACTTCACCTGGCGTAACTCGAAGCCCGATTTGCAAAGTTACCTTGAAGAGCTAACTCGGCCGCCGGTGAGTAACTTCTTTCAACCGAACTTCTGGCCGAATACGCCCGACATACTGCATAAAACATTGCAGGAAGGCGGACGCCCGGCGTTCATGCATCGCTTGATTCTTGCCGCCACCCTCAGTTCGAACTATGGCATTTACGGTCCGGCATACGAACTTGCTGAAAACGCTCCGGCCGGATCGCCCACTGGAAAGACCGAGTCGGAGGAGTATCTCAACAGCGAGAAATACGAAATTCGCCAGCGCAGCCGCAACACGCCGGATTCGCTCGTGCCGCTCATTACCAGCCTCAATCGAATTCGTCATGCCAACCGTGCGCTGCAATCGAACGCTTCCCTGCACTTCCACACGGTCGACAACCCGCAATTGATTTGCTATTCGAAGACGACACCTGGCTTCGATAACACCATTCTTGTAGTGGTCAATCTGGATTCATTCAATGAGCAAACCGGCTGGACAGCTCTCGATCTCGACCAGATCGGCTGTTCCGCAACCGGGAGCTTTCTTGTCGATGACCTGCTGAACGGCGTCCAGTACACCTGGCGTGACCGCAATTATGTGGCGTTGCGGCCGGGCGTTCAACCGGCGCACATCTTTCGCGTAAGGCGATTCCAATAACTGCATGCCGGTTCAAGTATTCCGGGAGAGTGAAAGCGTGAAGAAGACCGCAAGCACATCGGATCCTTTATGGTACAAAGACGCAATTATCTACGAGCTTCACGTTCGCGCGTTTGCTGATTCGAATAATGACGGAATCGGAGATTTCCCGGGCCTGTTGTCGCGTCTCGACTATTTA
>JBEKCW010000335.1:0-7408 GCA_050014675.1 Occallatibacter sp.
ACTTCGACCAGCCCGATAAACAAAAACAGGCCAACCGCCTGCTCAAACGACCGCAGAACCTCGGATACACCGTTCAGATACAACCCATCGCAGCATAAGCGTGGTTTAGTTTCTTATCAGGGGTGAAGAGCCACGCCGATTTTGAGCCCACAGTGGTCAATTAAAGACAGTTTGATCCCAAACTCCTCCGATAGCATTCAAGCAAACCGGAGGATACGATGAGCCGTCTTAATCGAATTGCGCCATGGATTTCGCTCGCCATAGTAGCTGCATTTTGCGCGCGAGTGTATTGCCACAAACTGATCCCAGTTATTCCAACGGTCAGCGCGAGTGCTTTGGCCGCTCAGCAACCTGCGCCCCAGCCCCCTGACCAGGGTCCCGACCCAGCGGCCGTCAACCAGGCGCCCGCCGGGCCATCCTACACAACTGAGGCTCCGCCGCCCCCTGACCAGCAAGGCAACCCCGCCGCCGAGCCCGAGGATTCAAACTACGCCGATCAACCCGTGGCTAACACTGCGGATGCTCCGCCGCCGTTGCCCGAGTACGTTCAGCCGCCCTGCCCCGGCGATGGCTACATGTGGGAACCGGGTTACTGGGCTTCGTCCCCGCAAGGCTATTATTGGGTTCCAGGCGCGTGGGTCGAGTCACCGTATACGGGCGCGTTGTGGACTCCCGGATACTGGGGTTTCTACACGGGCCGCTATTGGTTCCATCCCGGCCATTGGGGCTTGCACATCGGCTACTATGGCGGCATTAACTACGGTTTTGGCTACATTGGCGTCGGGTACGAGGGCGGCTACTGGAATGCGGGCCACTTTACCTATAACCGTTTCTACAACAACATTAATGACCGCAGAGTGCATAACGCGTATCGCTATGACGCCGGCAATCGTGCGGCCGCCGGTCGCGATGCATATAACCGCGAATCCCCCAATCGCGAGAACAATAACTCCCGCGCAAGCTTCCATGGCGGAACAGGAGGCACTCAGTTCCGGCCGCAGGCATCCGAAGCGGCAGCGTGGCGCGAGCCAACAGCAGCGCGTATGAACACGCAGGTGCAGCACGAGCAACGGTTCCAGTCGAACCGGGGGCAATTTGCGAACACCAATCATGGCCAGCCCGCAAGACCGTCCATCAGCCGGCCCATTCAGGCGGACCGCAACGTGAAGCCCACCACGCGGAATCAAAGTCACGGCGCGCAGCCGCAACAGCATCAGAGGTAAGGCTGGGCCACTCGCGAGCACTCTTGTCGGGTAGCATTTGCGCACCTCAGGGTTCGAAACCCCTTAAGGTGCGCGGCCCTGACAACGTTCCTGCGAAATTCAAAGGAGCCCGATACTGGCAGCAGCCGGTGCGCGCTCACTGCGCAGTCAGAACGCGAATTGCCACCAGGTTGCGCACCCAGCGCGCGGGGCGCTGTTCGCGCGTTGCCACCAGTTTCAGAGGCCCGTCCGCCGCAATCGGCTTGCCGTCTTCGCTGTCAGCCACCAGCACCGTCGCGTCGTGCACGTCGGGAGCGATCTCGCCCAGCGAATACACCACTTCGTATCCGTCAGAGCCCACGGCAACCAGGTAAATTTGGAACTGTTTGCCGCGCGGCTTGTCGGGCACGCCCAGCTTCACCAGCAGATCGATGAGCGGCACGCCCGCATAAGTTTCGCTGGCCTTGGTGTGCTCGTTGTAAACGGACACGGTGGTGTGGGGCAGGGCAGCCAGCGTGGCCGCGGTCCAGCTGGCCGATTTGCCGGCGAAGGTGACGACCAGCGGCCCGGCCGGCCCAGTCGTCTTGTGCGTTTCGCCCATGCGGCCCAAATCGCCCATCGGCATCTGGTCGTGCTGGCTCTGCACCGGAGCGGTGGGTGCCGACTGCACCTGGTTGCCCCCGGCAGGTGTGCTTGATGGCGGCTGTCTTTGCGCTGCAACCGCCGCGGGAATCGCGACCGTTGCCAGTAAAAGCGTTAAACGGCGTAACTCGCGCATCATGAATCCCTCTCGCAATTCATCGTATACTGTGGCCATGGGGATCGTGCGCAACGCGGCCGGAATTGCGAAAGGCATGAGCATTACCTTCCGCGAGATGCTTGAGCCCACTCAGGTTGAAAATTACCCTGACGGCGCGGGACCATTGCGCGGCGCGGTCTTCGAGCAGCGCTTTCGCGGCGCACACGTTCTGCAGCGCGACGAAAACGGCCTGGAAAAATGCGTCGCCTGTTTTTTATGCGCGGCGGCCTGCCCTTCGAACTGCATTTACATTGAGGCGGACGAGAACACCTCCGACCATCGCATTTCGTCGTCGGAGCGCTACGCCAAGGTCTACAACATCGACTACAACCGCTGTATCTTCTGCGGCTACTGCGTCGAGGCCTGCCCCACCGATGCCATTACCCATGGCCACGGATTCGAACTGGCCACTCTTAACGCAACCAACCTGGTGATGCGCAAAGATGACATGCTGGTGCCGGTCGAGGCGCTGACGGCAGGCAAGTAGTTCCCGATGCGGGGACAAACCTCCAAAAAGTATTTAACAATAAGCTGTGACTCCGCACACATACTTTGAGGAATTGCGTCTTTATTTTAAAGAGCGAGAGATGAAACATCTGCTCAAAACGGTGGTTCTGCTTGTAATTGCCCTTCTGGCTGCGCAGCCAGTTCTCTCCAGTCTGAACTGCGCGGCCGGGGCGGCTCCGGCCTGTGTTCCAGGCTGCCCCATGGCGATGGGGAGCATGGGGCCCAATTGCTCCATGTCTGGCATATCGGCCGCCGCAGGCTGCCAGCAAGACTGCTGCACCCGACATGCAGCCGATGCTGTTCTGCTCCCGGCCTCGCGGGACAAATCCAAAATAACGTTGCACACTCCGGTCGCCGCATTCGCCAGCACCTTTGCTGAAGCGGGACAGGATAATCCAATCGCGGATTCATTCGATCCCCGCGCCGATTCTCCCCCGCGATACATCATGAATAGCGTCTTCCGCATTTAGACACTCCCTGACGTTCATGCGCATTTGAAGCGGCCTCAACATGAGGCCTCGCCCTCACTCGCATCGCAAACATGACGTATACCGTCAAGGAGAAGAAACACATGAAACGCACTCTTGCATTAATCTCGTTCGCAGCTATTCTTGCCGTTACCGCAATCGCACAGGCCCCCGTGGCCAAAGCCATCAACTGCCAAAACTGCTGCCAGGGTCAGTGCGGCCAAACGTGCTGCCAGGACGGCTGCACCAGCAGTTGCTGCAAAGGCAAGTAAGCTCTAACCCGGCTCCGGGATCACGTGGTGATCCCGGAGCCGCTTCAGCCATCTGTTTAAGCAGAAAGGTGCTAGCGCTTCCAAGTTGCGCCCGGTACGCGTTTCTCTTATCTCTTATCTCTTATCTCTTATCTCTTATCTCTGTTCTCAAGAACTCCCCGCTCGCGCAGCTCCGTAACCACCCGTTCCACTTTCCAATCCAGCGCGCCGGCTCCATCAACAATCAGGTCAGCGTTTGCAGCCGACGGCCGCACAAACGCTGCGCTCGCCGGGCGCACCGTGGCCTCGTATTGCTTCTTTACCGACTCCGGCGTGCGGCCGCGCTGCTCGATGTCGCGCTTGAGGCGTCGCTCGAAGCACAAGCCATCCGGAGTATCGACGTAAACCCGCAGTCGGTAAAGCGGCAGCAGCTCGGGGTAATAGAGCGCAAACAGCCCCTCGACAATGAGGAATGGAGCCGGCTCGACCCGCTCGGTGCGCCCAACGACGCGGGTGTAAGTGGCAAAGTCGTACACCGGCCGCTCGATTGCCTCGCCACGCACCAGCGCCGCTACATCGCGCGCCAGCAGCGAGCTCTCAATCAGCGCAGGATCGTCGAAGTTCTCACGGGTGCGCTGCTCGAACGGCAAGTGCCCCAGGTCGAGATAGTAATTGTCGAGATGGAAGTGAATGCCGCCCAGCGTGCGCGCCAGCTCGGTAGCCAGAGTAGTTTTGCCCGAGCCCGAGCAGCCCGCAATAGCGATTGCCACCGGCAGCAGCTTGCGCTCTTTTGCGTTTTGGAGGTTCGAGTTCACAGTGCGCCGTCGAGATGCGCGGCGATACGCGGCGCAAGCCGCTTCAGCAGCGCGGCCAGCCGGTGTTCAACCTGCCGGCCCGTCTCGAAAACCTCCTGGTGGCTGAGTTGCGTGGCGCCCAGACCGGCGGCCAGGTTAGTCACGCACGAGATGCCCAGCACTTCAATTCCCATGTGCCGCGCCACAATGGTCTCAGGCACGGTAGACATGCCCACCAGCGTTGCCCCCAGCGCGCGGAAAGCGCGAATCTCGGCAGGCGTCTCAAAGCTCGGCCCGGGCGTGGCCAGGTACACGCCCTCGGCAAATTCGAATCCGTCCTCGCGTGCGGCCGCTCTTGCCAATTGCCGTAGCGGCTCAGAATAAGCCTCGGTCATGTCGAAAAAGCGCAGCCCCGCGCCGGCCTCGACAGCGAACCGCGGCTCGTTGGGCCCGATCAGCGGGTTGAAGCCCATCGAATTAATGTGGTCGGCCAGCAGCACCAGCTGCCCGATCGAGAGCCCTTCGGCAATGCCGCCGGCAGCATTAGTCAACACCACTGCGCGAATGCCCAGCGTGCCCAGTACCCGCATTGGAAAAGCGACCTGGGCCGGCGTGTAGCCTTCGTAGTAGTGCACGCGGCCCTGCATCACGGCCACCGGCGTCCCATTCATTAACCCCGCGACGATGCGCCCCGAATGGCCCTCGACGGTCGACTGCGGGAAATGGGGAATTTCGGAGTAGGGAACAATCACAGGGTCGGCGACCGCATGAGCCGCCGCACCCAGGCCCGATCCCAGTACGATGCCCACACGCGGAGCCAGCTCGTTCAGCTTGATCCTGAGGAATTCAGCCGCCTCAACAACGTGATCGTAGTAGCTCATATTTAAATCGCCGTTGCGCTCTCGACATTGTACAAGGGTAGCGCCGGGCTCCAGCCCGGTTGTCGTGTGGGCGTCCACGCCCGCACACGGCTCACTACGGCAACGCGGCATACAAGACTGCAGTTGTCTTTCAGCGAACTGCGGCAATACTCCACTGCGGCTAACAGCCAAAAGCTAACAGCTAACAGCTAAAAGCTGAAAGCTGAAAGCTGCCTTTTCACCCCGCCACCGGCCACTCCTCGGGCGACACTGTCACGGTGGCGCAGCCCATGGCGTAGTTGTACCAGTAGTGTTCTGTGGTGGCGTTGGCAAAGAATCCCTCCACGCCGCGCCGCTTCACGAACGCCGTCACAAACTTGCGCGGCCCGTAGAGCAGTGTGAAAAAGCTGTCCCAGTCCACCGTAAAAATGAACGAAGCGTCTTCGGGCGTCAGGCTGCCGCGCGCCGGAAATGCGTCGGCGTGGTTCTTCAGCCGCGTCACATTGAATGGCGCCACCGGGTCGACCGTCGGGAACTCCGGTACAAAAATCAGGCTGCTTTTGCCGGCCGCCTCAAATGCGTTGAGAATGTCGGGCTGCAGCAGCGGCTCAAAACTTCCTTCATTGGGCATCCATACGTTGTCGGCCTCGAGGTATTGCCGCAGCCGGTCGCGTCCGGCAAAATCGCCGTGCTCAGGATAGATGGCGTCGATTGACGTAAGCAGCGCCTGGTTCAGCCCGGCTGCGCCGCGCAGGCCGGTTTGCCCGGCCACTTCGGCCCAGCGCACCTTCTCGCCGGCAGCAACAATCTGCTCCTCGCTGGGGTATGCGTGGGTCGCCCGCCACGCCAGCCGGTCGGGCACCCGCACAAACGGGTGCAGGATAACGTAAAGCGCCTCGAACCGGCCTCCGTAGGCCTCAACCAGGGGCGCGTCGCATGGCGGATAGACAAATTCTTCGTAGTGCACGCGAAATGATTTCAAAGCGCCGACATGGGGCGCTGTGAGCGCCGACACTGGGCTTTGCCAAAGCCCCGGCGCAGCGATAAAGTTGGATGCAGACGCAGCAAACTGGCGCTCGGAGGCCCTCCATCATGTGCCGCAACATCAAAATGCTCTTCAACTTCGATCCGCCGGTCACCGACGATGAGGTACGCGCGACGGCATTGCAGTACGTGCGCAAGATCAGCGGGTTCAACAAACCGTCAAAGGCCAATGAAGCCGCGTTCCACGCCGCGATCGACGAAGTTGCGCTCGCCTCGGCACGCCTGCTCTCCAGCCTCGAAACCACCGCGCCCCATCGCAATCGCGAAGAAGAAGCGGAACGGGCCAGGGCGCGCAGCGCAGCGCGATTTGGAGATTGAGAAAAAAGGTAGCGCCGCGCTCCAGCCCGGGGTCCCCAACGAATGATTTGTATTTGTTGGGGTGGTAGCCCGGTTGTCGTGTGGGCGTCCACGCCCGCACTCGGGCATCAATGCGATGCAACAGTTGATTGCGCCACGGGCGAAGCAGGCTGAGCCGATCCGGAAGCTGGAGACGCGCCATTCGCTGGCGCCTTAGAAGCTTCAGAAGCAGGCGGCAGCGAGCGAGTAGACGGCAAAGCGGTGTGGTATCGCGAGCCGCAATACTCAGGCACATTGGCCATCTGCCTGATAAAGACGATAAAGCTCGGATGACGCGGGCGCAGCGTAACCCAGTAGCTCTTTCTGTTGAACAGGCTCTCGTGTCGCGTGATGAGCTGGTTATCGAGAATCTTGACTCCGCACAACAGGTTGTTCTCGGGCCGCAGTATGGTCTTGGCGGGATCGTGCTCGGGGAGTTCCTTGTCGTGCGCCCAATCGAAGTCGCAGCCATAGCGCTGCGCGTCAACGTAAGCCAGCTGCAGCAGGCCCTCCTGGCGGATAGTATGGCCGGTGACTGGATCGATCACTGCAACTTCGGGCTGGTGATGCCGCACGCTGATGGTCGGCTTTAGGCCAGCTTCAGCGCCGGCAAGCGCCTGGAAAAAATAAGCCCAGAAAGCCCGTCGATCGGCGTCTGATAGATAGCGAAAGCGCGGGCACAGCGGCCTGACCTCGTGCTCAATGGCGGGCGAGAGCAGGTCGGCGGGCAGCGCGGCTTCAACTGCTTTATCCCACTGCGGGTCCCACGGCTTGGGGTCGCCGAGTTCAGCTTTCTGAAGCGCAATGGGCGTTGGAGCAGAGGGCTTGAGTTCGGCTTTCATTTCGGCTTTGACTTCTGCCTTGGCCGGCGAATCTGGAGCTGGCTGCGACCCGGCGGTTGGCGCGGTTTGCGGATGAGCGAACAGCTGAAAACTGACGACAAAGCTCAGCGCTCCAACCACCGGCAATGAGAGTCCTGACTTACGCAAAACGCGCATGGATTGGTGAGATGCCTTTTGCGACTGAGCGGTAAGCCGATTGGCAATCAATTGATTTGGTGTCAGGGTAAGTGCCTGAATTAGCAGGCCGGCGAAGGGTGAGACGATGGAACAGGGGTATAGACGCCAGTGAGGATAGAAGGATGAGGG
>JBEKCW010000336.1:0-6328 GCA_050014675.1 Occallatibacter sp.
GAAGGCGGCGCGGCTGGCGCGTTGCACGGAGCCTTGCAGGCCGGTGCGTTCAGCACCACGTTCACTGCTTCGCAGGGATTGCTGTTGATGATCCCCAACATGTTCAAGATTGCCGGCGAACTTACCCCGGCAACCATGCACGTAACGGCTCGGACGCTGGCCACGCACAGCCTTTCGATTTTTGGCGATCACAGCGACGTGATGGCCTGCCGCTCGACCGGGTGGGCGATGCTCTCTTCGAATTCCGTGCAGGAGGCGCACGACCTGGCGCTGGTGGCGCAGGCGGCTACGCTTGAGGCGCGCATTCCGTTCATGCACTTCTTCGACGGCTTCCGCACCTCGCACGAGGTGGGCAAGATTATCCCGATCAGCGACGAGATTATCCGCTCGATGGTTGACGATAGCGCCATTATCTCTTTCAGGAAAAACAGGATGTCGCCGGATCAGCCGGTGTTGCGCGGCACGGCGCAGAATCCCGACGTGTTCTTCCAGGCGCGCGAAGCCTGCTCGCCTTACCACGCAGCTGTCCCCGGCATCGTGCAGGTGGTAATGGATCGCTTTGCGGCGCTGACCGGCCGCTCGTATCGCCTGTTCGACTACTACGGCGCGGCTGATGCCGAGCGCGTAATTGTGATGATGGGCTCGGGCGCTGAGGCTGCCGAAGAGGCCGTGGACGCGCTCACTCGCCAGGGCGAGAAGGTTGGCCTGGTAAAGGTTCGCCTCTACAGGCCGTTCGACGCCAAGGCGCTGATTGCGGCGCTGCCCAAGTCTGTAAAGAAGATCGCGGTGCTCGATCGCTGCAAAGAGCCGGGCGGTACCGGCGAGCCGCTCTACCAGGACATAGTGACCACGCTGGCCGAGCACGCGGCGACGCTGCCGTTCGCGATGCCCGCCGTGATTGGCGGGCGGTATGGTTTGTCGTCGAAGGAATTTACGCCCGCGATGGTGAAGGGCGTGCTGGACGAACTCGTGAAGACCTCGCCAAAGAACCACTTCAGCGTGGGCATTGTGGACGACGTAAGCCACTCAAGCATCGACTACGATCCGGCGTTCTCGACCGAAGATCCGCAGACCGTGCGGGCGCTTTTCTACGGGCTTGGCTCCGACGGAACGGTGGGCGCCAACAAGAACTCAATCAAGATTATCGGTAGCGAGACTGACAACTACGCGCAGGGCTACTTTGTGTACGACTCAAAGAAGTCCGGCTCGATGACGACCTCGCACCTGCGCTTTGGGCCCAAACCAATCCGGTCGACCTATCTGATTACGCGGGCCAGCTTTGTGGCCTGCCACAACTTCAGCTTTATCGAGAAGATCAATGTGCTCGAGCCCGCGATTCCCGGTTCGGTCTTTTTGCTGAACTCGCCATACTCGGCCGCGGAAGTGTGGGACAAGCTTCCCAAAACCATGCAGAACGAGCTGCTGGCCAAGAAGATTGAGTTCTATGTGATTGACGGCTACAAGGTGGCGCGTGAGGCCGGTATGGGCACCCGCATCAATACCATTATGCAGACCTGCTTCTTTGCCATCAGCGGCGTATTGCCGCGCGAAGAAGCCATCACGCAGATCAAGAAGGCTATCAAAAAGACCTATGGCAAGCGCGGCGACGCGGTGGTGCAGAAGAACTTTGCAGCCGTGGATCATGCGCTGGCGCATCTTGAAAAGGTCGAGTTGCCGACCGCAGTTTCGTCGGCGTTCGATCTGGTTCCTTCAATTTCAACCAAGGCGCCGGAGTTTGTGCGCGGCGTGCTGGGTGAGATTGCGGCCGGACGAGGAGATTTGCTGCCGGTGAGCGCGCTGCCCGCCGGCGGTACCTTCCCAACGGCCACCGCGCAGTGGGAGAAGCGCAACATTGCGCAGTTCATTCCCGTATGGGACAAGGACCTGTGCATCCAGTGCGGAAAGTGCGTGATGGTTTGCCCGCACGCGGTGATTCGCGCCAAGGTTTATAGCCCCGATCTTGCGACCGACGCGCCCGCAACTTTCCAGTGGGCCAAGCCCAAGTGGAAGGGCATGGAGCAGGACCGCTACACGCTGCAGGTTGCGCCCGAGGATTGCACCGGCTGCGCTATTTGCGTCGAGGTTTGCCCGGTGAAGAGCAAGAGCGATGCGAGCAAGAAGGCCATCAACATGGCTCCCCAGGTTCCGCTGCGCGAGAGCGAGCGCGAAAACTGGGAGTTCTTCCTGGGGTTGCCCGAGGTGAATCGCGCCAAGCTTTCGCACACGCAGGTGAAGGATATTCAATTGCTCGAGCCGCTGTTTGAGTTCTCGGGCGCCTGCGCGGGCTGCGGTGAAACGCCATATATCAAGCTGCTGACGCAGTTGTTCGGCGACCGGCTTTTGATCGCCAATGCCACCGGCTGCTCGTCGATTTACGGCGGCAATCTGCCCACTACACCTTACGCGAAAAACGCGCAGGGCCGCGGGCCAACATGGTCTAACTCGCTGTTTGAAGACAACGCCGAATTCGGCTTTGGCATGCGCACCGCAATCGACCAGCAAAAGGAATTTGCCGAGATGCTGGTGAAGCGGCTTGCGCCAGCCATTGGCGACGAGCTGGTGGACGAGCTGATCGCCTCGAAGCAGGGAACCGAAGCCGAGATCAACGCCCAGCGCGAGCGGGTGCAGGTTCTGCGTCACAAACTCGAAGGCGACGACTCATCGGACGCGCGCAATTTGCTGGCCATCGCCGATACGCTGGTTCGCAAGAGCGTGTGGATTCTGGGCGGCGACGGATGGGCATTCGACATCGGCTTCGGCGGCCTGGATCATGTGCTCGGTTCGGGCAAGAATGTGAACGTGCTGGTGCTCGACACTGAGGTTTACTCGAATACCGGCGGGCAGGCTTCAAAGGCCACTCCGCGCGGCGCGGTGGCAAAGTTTGCGGCCAGCGGCAAAGCCAACAGCCGTAAAGATCTCGCCATGGAGGCCGTGAGCTACGGCTCGGTCTACGTGGCGCAGGTAGCTCTCGGCGCCAACGACACACATGTGGTCAAGGCCTTTCAGGAGGCTGAAGCTCACGACGGCCCGTCGATCATTATTGCGTATTCAAGCTGCATCGCGCACGGATACGACCTGGTGCACGGACTGGAGCAGCAGAAGCTGGCCGTGCAGTCGGGCTACTGGCCGCTGATGCGCTATAACCCGATTCTGCGCGAAGAGGGCAAGAATCCGTTCCAACTGGATTCGAGAGCGCCGTCGATCCGGCTCAAGGAATACACCTATCGTGAAGCTCGCTACACCATGCTTGCGCGCAGCAATCCGGAGCTGGCGGCCGAGCTGCTGAAGGAAGCGCAGGACGATGTAGAGCGCCAGTGGCGCGTCTATTCCGCCCGCGCTACTATGCCGGGCCGCGGAGACACGCCCAACATTGCGCCTGCTGAAGTTACGAAAGACAACTCCGAAACGAAGCTGGCAGGGGTATCTGCCGGGGGTGAAGAATGATCGACCTTTCAATGCAGTATCTCGGCTTGAAACTGAGCGGGCCAATCGTGGTCGCGTCCACGCCGCTTTCGCAATCGATTGAGGCCGTTCGCCACATGGAAGATGCGGGCGCCTCGGCGATCGTGCTGTCCTCTCTATTTGAGGAACAGCTTGCCATCGAGTCGCGCACGCTCGACGACGATCTTTCGCGCGGCACCGACTCGTTCGCTGAGTCGCTTGGTTTTTTGCCGGATTTCGACGACTACCGCATGACTCACGACGTATATCTTGAGCACCTGCGCCGGGTGCGCGCTGCGGTTGGCATTCCGGTGCTTGCCAGTCTCAACGGCGCCACCAGCGGAGGCTGGGTTCGCCTCGCTCGCGATATGGAACGGGCCGGTGCGCATGCGATCGAACTGAATACTTACGCCCTGGCCACCGACAAGAGCCAGACTTCGGCGGCCCTCGAAGACCAACTGCTCGAACTTGTCCGCAGCGTTTGCCAGGCGGTCAAGGTCCCGGTTGCCGTCAAGCTGTCGCCTTCGTTTACCAGTATTCCCAACCTGGCAGCACGGCTGGAATTGGCGGGCGCGAAGGCCGTGGTGATTTTTAACCGCTTCTATCAGCCCGACTTCGACATTGAAGCTCTCGAAGTGCGGCCCTCCCTGCATCTCTCCACGCCGTCTGAGCTGCTGCCGCGCCTGCACTGGGCGGCGATCCTCTACGGTAACGTCAACATGGATATTGCTATTACCGGCGGCGTTCACTCGGCTGAGGATGTGTTGAAGAGCGTGATGGCCGGCGCGAGCGTAACTGAACTGGCCTCGGCGCTCTACATTCACGGGATCGACCACATCAGCCGCGTGCTTGCCGACCTGCGTTACTGGCTTGAGAAGCGCGAGTACACTTCGCTTGCCGAGACACGTGGCTGCCTGAGCCGCCGTTCCGCGCCCGATCTTTCGCCTTTCGATCGCAACAACTACATCAAGACGCTGAGCTCCTACAGCCTGCGGCAGACGGTGGCGGCGTTCTAGGCGGGTTGCTATTCTCTCTGTTTCATTCGGCGGCCGCACTTCGGTGCGGCCGCTTCTTTATTGGGGAGATTGAGACTGAGGCGGGCGATGCCGATAACGGCGAGGATGATCAGGGCAGGCGATTGAAGGATCAGTGGAAGGCAACGCCGGACACTTGAGTTCAGTTCTCAAGAAACCGCAGCACAGCTTTCTCGAGGACGCCGCGGGCGCGCGGCAGCGCTGCTTCAACGCTATCGCTGAAGCTCTCACCCAATTTGGTTGATCCGGCGCCGATAGTGAGCAGCATGGAGTGGGCTGAGCGTGAGCCGAAGAGTTCGCACGCCAGGCCCATAAGCTCGTTCGCATTCAGATGATGCGTGGCCGAGCCGTTGTCGTTTTCGTGCGGATCAACGGGGACAAGGTCCACGCGTCCCGGCACGGACTTGATAGACGAGTCGACAAACAGAACCGACTCGGCTAATGCAATCTCTTCGGCAAGATCGGGCGTCCACTGTTGGCGAGCCAGAACGCGCACATTGTCATTCGCCGCGAAACGTTCCTCGGCCCATTCAGCCAGCCGCGGCCCCACACCGTCATCGCCGCGAAGCGTGTTGCCGCAGGCAAGGATCAGGCAGCGGGCAGGCTTGTTGCTTAGCATCACCGTTTGTCTCCCTAAAAAATCGGGACGAGCCAAAGCCCGTCCCTCTGATGTTAGCTCCTGCATATGGGCGCTCTCTTCAACCTCGAACCACTCTGTCTATTATTTCGCCGCCCGCATCGACAAGCAAAACCGCGAGCGGCATTTGTCCAAAGGCGTGAGTCGAGCAGCTCAGGCACGGGTCGAAGGTGCGCACCACGGCTTCAATGCGGTTCAACAATCCCTCAGTGAACTTGCCGTCCTTTACATAGTGCCTGGCAGCCTGCAGCACGCCGCGGTTCATGGCGTTG
This sequence comes from Occallatibacter sp., assembly GCA_050014675.1. Classification (GTDB taxonomy): domain Bacteria; phylum Acidobacteriota; class Terriglobia; order Terriglobales; family Acidobacteriaceae; genus Telmatobacter. The sequence goes on from JBEKCW010000336.1 coordinate 5,385, forward strand.
TTGTTTTGCCCGGTGGCGATTACCAGGTTGGCCCACACCATCTTGCCGTTCTCGTCCACTTTGTAGTTGTGCATGAGCGTGCCGCGCGGCGCTTCGGCCTGGCCTGCGCCCTCAAGGCGATTTACGCCGGCGGTCGCGCGCACATGCGTGTCGAGAATCTTCGGGTCAGAGAGAATCTCCTCGATCTTTTCGATGCCGTAGAGCATTTCAACCAGCCGCGCATGATGGTAGTAGAACGAGCTCTCGACCGGCCCCGAAGCAAGCTGCTTGTATTCGGCCAGCTCGACGTCGGCTTGCGGCGTACCCATCTTGCTTACGATATTCAACCGCGCCAGCGGACCCACTCGATAACTGCCTTCCGGATAGCCGAGCGGCTTGTAGTAAGCAAACTTGGTGTAGGTGTACGGCTCGACGGCTTCGCCAATCGCCTCAGTAAAGCGAGTCGCGGTCATGCCGTCTTCGATTGTGCCGCCTTTCGCGTCGATCAGCCGCAGCGCACCGTCGGTGAACTCAATTGTCTCGTCGTCATTCACCAACCCGAGATAGTTGGTGGGGAAGTTGGCGAAGACTTCGATCTCAGCTTTGAAGGTGGAGGCAATCTGCTTGTAGGCATCGAATGCGAGGCGAAGGTTCTTGTGGGCCTCGGGAATCATGGCCAGAATCTCGTCGCGTTTGGCGCTTGAGAGCGGCTCAGTCACGCCGCCGGGAACGACCCAGCCGGGATGAATGCGCTTGTTTCCGAGCAACTCAATAATGTGCTGCCCAAAGCGGCGCAGCCCGACGCCCGCGCGCCCCAGTTCCGGCTTGGCGGCGGCAACGCCCAAAATGTTGCGCTGCACGGGGTCTGACTCCATGCCCAGCAGCAGGTCGGGCGACGCGAGATAGAAAAAGCTTAGCGCGTGCGACTGCACCATTTGGGCGAGATTGAGCATGCGGCGCAGTTG
>JBEKCW010000337.1:0-6328 GCA_050014675.1 Occallatibacter sp.
TACGCTGATTCAGCAAACTCTCGAAGAGCTGGAGGACGAGGGGGTGGAGCTGTTTACGGCCACCAACGGCGAAGAGGCACTTGCGGCCATTCGCGACGAGGAACCCGATCTTGTTTTTCTTGATGTGATGATGCCTAAGAAGAATGGCTTCGATGTGTGCAATGAAGTGAAGAACGAGCTCGGACTGAGCCACATTCACATTGTGCTTCTCACCGCCAAAGGGCAGGAGTTCGACCGCCAACGGGGCCAGGAGGTGGGCGCTGACCTTTACATGACGAAGCCGTTCGATCCCGATGCGCTGGTGGCCAAGGCGCGCTCGGTGCTCGGACTGCCGGCTTAGACCTATGGCCGGACTTACTCTGCGCGCGCTTCTCAATCCACGATCAAGCACGTATGCGGTTGTGAAGGCGCTTTGCGATCGAGGTGGTTCGAGCTTGAGTGTTGTCGACTCTTCCGGCAGGGTTTTATTGGGCGCGGCGCCGGCCGGCGATGCTGATTCGCTTTCGAGTTTTCCCATCGACTGCGGCGAAGTCACACTCGGATCCGTTGTTGGTCCGGAGGCTCACGCCGCCACGGTGGCGCAGGTTTTGACACACCTTGCCGCCCGGGAAACCGAGCAGCGCGCGCTTGCCGCTGAGACTCTCCACCTCTATCGCGAAATCAATCTGATCGAACAGCTATCTGAACAGCTCGCCGCCGTCCTCAATCTTCCGGCGGTCAGCGAGTCAGCCCTCGCGCAGGCGCAGCGTCTCATTTCAGCAACCCACGGCAGCGTGCTGCTCGTCGACAAATCGACCGGCGCGTTACGCGTCGAAGGCTGCTTTGCGCCGTCGGCCGAAAACGGCAATCAGCCTTACGGGGCTCTCGCGCCTGATTCGCTCTTTGCCGCCTCAGTGCTCGAGCGCGGCGTGGCAGAAATCGTCAACGATTGCGCAGGCGACGCCCGCTCGCGCGGTGACGAGCACAGATTTCGCGCACTCATTCTCGCGCCTCTGCGCGCGGGTCAGCGCACTGCCGGTCTGGTTGCCCTCGCCAGCACCGAACCGGATGCCTCATACTCCGCAGGCGATCTCAAGCTGCTGAACACGATCGCGCTGCAGGCCGCCGCGGCCATTGAAAACGCGGCCCTCTGCGCCGAGATGGTTGAATCTGCGCGCGAACGCGCCGCCTACGCTGCAGAGCTGCAAGCGGCAAGCTCGGTGCAGCAACTTCTGCTGCAGGGCGGCTCCCGTCCCACTCCCGGCTTTCAGGTTGAGTCTGTATACCTTCCGGCCAGTGAAGTTGGGGGTGATTTCTTTTTCGTTCAGCCCGCGCCCGACGGTTCCCTGCTGGCTGTTGTCGGCGACGTCTCGGGCAAAGGCCTTACCGCAGCGATGCGCGTGGCCATGATTCTCGGCGTGCTTCGGCGCGAAACTTCGCATGACCCCGCCGAAATCCTCTTCAGCCTCAACAACGCACTCGTCGCACAGGGCCAACTCGGATTCGCCACCGCTTGTTGCATCCGCATGGCTCTCACGGGCGAGTTTGCATTTGCCAATGCCGGTCACATTGCGCCCTACATTTCGAGCCGCGAGCTCCAGACAATTCCAGCGCTGCCTTTGGGGCTCGTCGCCGGCCAGAATTTCGAACTGGTGCACGGAACGTTGAATCATGGCGAGCGCCTCGTGCTGCTATCCGACGGTGTGCCCGAAGCTCGTTCGCAATCCGGCGAACTGTTTGGCTTCGAGCGCACCGCCGCGCTTTGCTCACACGACGCCGATCATATCGCCCGCACCGCGCAGCAGTTTGGCCAGGAAGACGATATCACCGTGGTCTCGCTCTCCGTGTCGAAATAATTCGCCTGGAGTGTCCAAAGCCGCGCTCACCTTCGTTCCATTGGCTTTTGACCTGCAAGTCGTATGAGCCGGGCAGCGCCTACCGCGTATCATGCAGTTGTCGTTCAAAAATGTCTTCTAACAGCGAGCCTATGAAGCGAAATCGCATGAAGACATAACCATGGGCAGAGCACGGGACATAACATCCGCGCGCGGGAGAAGGCCAGCATGTCGACTTGGCTGCTGAAAGTTATTTACAGAAATGTCTGTTGCTGGGCAACTGTGTTGCTGCTCCCGGGCTTATGGGCAGCCGAGCCCGGTAAGCCCATTCCGGTGGGTATTGATGCCTATCGAATGTGGGATCTATGGCCGAACCAAAGAGTCGGAATGCGCGCCTACATGCGTAGCACCTATGACCGTGCCGGAGGCAACGAAGGCGCCGATGCATCGCACTTTCTTTACCAGCTTGCCGATGATTTCAACGTTACTCTCGATGTTGAGGGAGCTGGGATTCTCATGTTTACCCGCTATAACCATTGGCATGGCAGTCCCTGGCACTATGTCGTTGACGGTAAGGATCACATTGTTCAGGAAAGCAGTACCCGCGATCCGTTGCATCCGGATACCAATTCGACCTTTCTTCCTGCGGCTCCATTTCCAAGCCCGTTGAATGAAACCTGGGCCAGGACCAAGGGCGCCGATCTGATCTGGAGCCCCATCGAATTCCAGCGTAGCCTTCAAATGGCCTACTCGCGAACGCACTATGGGACCGGCTACTACATTTACGATCAGTTCGTTCCCGGCACGCCGCTTTCCCACCCGCTGCAAAGCTGGAACGAAGACGTAATTCCCGACGCGGATGTGTTGAATTTGCTGTCACGGGCCGGAACCGACATCGCGCCTGTTGCCGGTACTCAACAACTGTCCGGCAAGGTTGATGTTCCCCAAAACGGCGCTGTTACTGCCGTCAACCTCAAGGGCCGAGGTGCAGTTCGGGCCTTCAAACTCTCGATCCCGGCCGATGAGGCAGCCGCGCTTGAGAATGCTCATCTGCGCATCACATGGGACGGAAGACGCCAGCCATCGGTTGACGCTCCGATTGCGCTTTTCTTCGGAGCTGGCACGCTCTACAACCGCAATCACCAGGAGTATCTGGTCAAGGGGTTACCGGTCAGCATTCACTTCGCTGACGGCAAAATTCAGCTCTCCTGCTACTTTCCAATGCCCTACTTCAAGTCAGTGCGCATTGAGCTTGTGGGAACCGGCGCGCCGGTAAATGGAGTGGAGTGGTCGGTACGTACGATGGCCTCGAACGAGCCGCCTGATCAACTCGCGTATTTTCATGCCACTTATCGGGACTTTCCTCAGCCTACCCCGGGGGAGGACCTGGTTCTGTTAGATACGCGCACCGAAGAAGCATCAGTGGAGTGGGCGGGAAGCTTTGTTGGGACGTCATTCATCTTTTCGCACCGAGCTAATCTAAGTACCCTTGAAGGCGATCCGCGCTTCTTCTTCGATGACAGCCTCACTCCGCAGGCTCAGGGTACCGGGACGGAAGAGTGGGGAGGGGGCGGCGATTATTGGGGGAGTGGTCTCACGATGAGCCTGCCATTTGCTGGCCATCCCGATGGGCCGCCAATGCCATGCTCCGCGTTGGTCCCTGGCCCCGAATGCTCTCCAGCAACAGAGCCGCAGGATGCAAACCCGGATGCGCTTATCGAGTCTGCGTACAGGTTCCTCCTTGCCGATCTTATGCCCTTCGGCAAAAATGCCTTGATACACCTTGAGCATGGGGGAACAGATGAATCAACGGAACATTACGAGACTGTGGCCTATTGGTATGGCCTGCCATCGCCGTCCCTGGTGCAAACGGACGAACTGAGGATTGGCAATGTTTCGGATGAACACGCGCACCACTACTTCTCGCCGGACGCCTCCTCTCCATACACAATTAATTCGCGCTATGAATGGGGCGTGGATACACTCAACGGAAAAGAGATTTATCCGGCGCAGCAGGACGAGGGGCGCATCACAACCGGCACATCGGAATTTCGTCTCCGCCTCCGCCCCAAAAACCTTGGTGTGCTACTTCGCCGAAAGCTGGATTACTCCTATGCTGACCAGCGTGCTGAAGTTTATGTTGCAGACGGGCCGAAATCCAAATGGCAGCCTGCAGGCGTTTGGTATTTGGCCGGTTCGAACAGCGTGATCTACTCAAACCCGAAGCAGGAACTGGGCGCAACCGAGCATAATGTCGAAATCTCGAATCGAAAATTTCGCGATGATGAGTTTCTGATCTCCCGTAACCTCACCTCCGGGAAAGAGGAAATATGGGTCCGGGTAAAGTTCACGCCGGTCAACAGGCCCCTGTTTCCCGGTTATCCCATCGGGAAGCGAGCCTGGAGTGAGATCAGATACACAGCATATTGCTTTGTTCTCCCCCGGAATCCCTAAATTCAAAGGCCTCCATGGCTCCATCGATAGCACTCCGGCCTGTTCGCGGGCGGCACCTCTTGCACACTGACCCAGCCACCACTCGCGTCGCGCCTTCCCCGTTGACTCTCAAGGCTGGCGCAATCGACACTTTGGAGGCTCAGAGTAGGATGGATACCTATGATCCCGAAATGGTCTTCTCTCACTGCTTTTGCAGTTGCATTTCTCGGTTTCAGTTGGAGCTTTGAGGCAAATGCTGCGCCGACTCCGCCGCAGATTGCTGTCATTGAAGCAGCCGCCCGGGCCACGCTGTCAGGGAATACGATTGAGCTGAATTTGCCGCTCTCCATGCCCGCCCCGGAGCACACACGCGTAGCGGCGTGGATCCTGTCGCCGGCAGATGTGCCTGCAAGCGCCTTATCGACGAACCTTGCAACAGGAGCCCAATCGGCCCATCTGGTTCTCTCCTGGCCGCTCGATCACCACGGGAATCCAGTTGAGGAGATCGGCTGGTACCGGATTGGCTACCGAATCGATGTGAACGACGCCACCGCGGCCAGCGGCATCCTCTCGATTGGCGCCATTACGCCTAACCTGCTTGAGCTTCGCCTGGCAAAGCCCCAAAGCATTAAGAGGGGTGCGCCAATCAGCATTCGTGTGTTCGCCGGTAATCCCGTGACTCGGAAGCCGTTTCACGGTGTGCGTCTCACAGCCGCGCTGAGCTTTGACAACGACAGCGATAATGGCAAGCCGGCTAACATGCCGATCGTGCGGCTCGGCGCGACCAACGCCAGCGGCGAGGCAATCTTCAACTTCCCCGCTGCGACCGATCCGGGCGAGTCGGCGACGCTCAAGGTGGAGGGAACTCTTACGGGTGAGCGAGGCGCGGAGAAGTCGGCGCTCGCGCATGCGAGCCTGGAGTCAGATATTGAGGCGAGCGACCGGGCCTTCTTCAGCGACGAAACCGACAAGCCGCTGCACAAGCCGGGCGAGGTTGTGCATTTGCGCACGCTGCTGTTCGATGACGCTCACCACGCTGTGGCCGATGTGCCTCTCGTACTCAAAATCAAAGATGCCGACAATAAGACGCTGCTCGAAGAGCCGCTCAAAACCAATCGTTTCGGAATCGCGTTTTACGACTGGAAGACCAGCCCGCAGCTCGCTCCCGGTGATTACGAAGCCGACTTCGACGGAGATGGCTCCATGGGCGGAGCGGGTTCGGATATCACCTTGCCCATCGAGCGCTACGATCTGCCGGAGTTCAATGTGACGGCGGCCATGGATCGCGGCTTTTACCTTACCGGGCAAGCCCCGGTAGTAAAGATTCACGCCTGGTACCTCTTCGGCAAGCCCTTGCCGGCAGGGACGATCAGCTTGTATCGACTCGACGGCGAGAACTGGAATACGCGCAGAAATCACGTCGAGGAGAAAGCCGAGCCAGTGGCGAAAGGCGCGCTCGACGAAGATGGCAACGCCAGCTTCACGCTGGATGTGAAGAGCGACTTTGACGTTCTAGCCGGCGACACCTACGAGCGTTATACCGATCTGTCCTGGCGCGCAATTGTGACTGATGCATCCACTGGCCGCAGCGAACCGCGCAAGTTTACTGTGCGGCTGTCGCGCGATCCCGTGCATATTTATCTGAGCGAGCCTTTGGGAGACGAACGCGAAGGAGACGTGATCGCTTCCACGAGTTATGCGGACGGAACGCCCGTCGCGTGCAAGCTTGAGCTCGATTGGATGGACGAAAACTCGAAGGCAACGCGCGCCGCGACCGCAGCCGCCAACCGTTTCGGCCTGGCAAAGGTGCATCTGCGTTATCCGGCAGTGCCATCCGACGGAAACGACAGCGGACGAAGCTTGCGCGTGATCGCCCGCGACCCCGAGGGCCGCATCACCACCTACGACGACACAATTCGCCCGCAAAGGTAGAGTCGAGATGTGGCGCGGTGGTTTAGGTCTGGCCTGCCTGTTTCCGGCGCTTTCGTTTACCGGTGTCTCATTATCCAGACCATGCTCCGTTTCCACATCCCGCTCGTCGAACCGGACGTGCGCAATTAACGCATCCGGCTCTCGGAGAA
>JBEKCW010000338.1:0-6309 GCA_050014675.1 Occallatibacter sp.
CCCATCGTCACCCGCGCATTTGAATGCACATCAGATCGCAACCATCGCTACGCGGCTCAGTGAAATCTCAAAACCGGCCGCGTCGCTCGCCTCGCCCACCTGCAGCGCTTTACCTCCGGGCCATGGCCGTCGCATCTTCTTCGGAATTCCTTCTTCCAATCCGGCGGCCTTTGGCCTTGGCTACGAAGAGGTCGATGGGAATGACAATCCTGTGCCCGGCACATTCCAGGATGTAGCGCCCTTCGATCCGGCCAGGATCGATATCTGCCTTCCGCTCAGCCCCCATAATATGCCCGTCACGGAAGAATGGGAGCTTGTGAACCTGTCTGCCGAGGCGCACAACTTTCACATCCATCAGACCGAGTTCTACGTGCTCGAGCAAAATGCGCCGGCAGGCGATGCCGGCGCTCTGATGGATAACGTGGTTCTGCCCAATGGTGGCCGGAGTTGCGACGGATCGGTGGCAACGTGGCGAGCCGGGCGATGCCAGGTCGAGACGGTCGTGGTGCGGATTCCCTTCGCCGAGGTGGGCGATTTCATGTATCACTGCCACATTGGCGAGCACCAGGACGGCGGCATGATGGCCCACATCCGGGTCATCGCTTCTCAATTCAGCATGGGTAACCACTTTTAACCGAGTACCAAGCCCAAATGCCGCGACGCGGTTGCGTTTTACGCCAATTGCGGGGGCCGCGCCCTGCGATCGTTTGCCTGACGGCTTGACAGCCCCTGCCCTTCAACGCTCAAAACTAGCGACTTACGCCACAAGCAACTAAGGATGAACGCCTTACACGGCACTGGAATGGAGCACACAAATGCTCTCGTGCCGATTCGATCTGGTCTAGGATGCTGGGTCTTCTTTTCGGATGATGCAGTTGGCAAAGTAGACGATCAGCGAATGGTGACCTTAGTCACATTTCCACCATTGCTTGGTGACTTACGTCACAAGCCCCAGCGGGAAACCGCGTAGAGTGTATTGTATTAACCATCAACAACGTGCAATTAGGCACAGTCAATTTGGTCCTGAACACCTTGGGTCGGTTGCTTGTGTGGTTAGAGCTGGATAGTACTGCTGAGAGCTTGAGCGGACAGCGTTTCCAGTGGCTGTTTTCTCAATCTCCTGTACTCTCTGGCGCGAGCCACGCTTCGGCTGGCATTTATAGAGAAGAACACCCTCTATAGCCGCTGAAGCTATCAATTTAAAGAGGTTGCTGAGCTTATACCAGACGCATTGCGTCCTGTCTCGTTCACACCAGCCCGTTTCGAAAATCGAACATACTCGGCTCCGCCGTTGACATGGCGCTGCGAACGGAGAAGTGTGGCAACTTTTACTGCAACATCCACCGGCTCTTGCTTTCCCACTAAGGAAGTTTTATGAGGATTCTGTTTTCCGCTTTAAATATGAATGCCCTTACGAGGTTCGCTCTCGGTGCCTCGTTACTCGCAACCCTGGCTGTACCGGCCCTGGCAAGCGTGATCGTCAGTAGCCCAGCCAATGGCGCCCAGGTTGGATCGCCGTTCGCCCTTTCCGCCACCGCATCGGTTTGCTCGTCTCAAAATACCTCTGCCATGGGCTACTCAATCGACAACAGTTCTGATACGACCATCGTGAGGGGTACTTCCGTCGAGGCCGAGGTCGCTTCTGGAACGGGATCGCACACCCTGCATGTCAAGGCGTGGGGTGACGCGGGCTCCGCATGCGTTACCGATGTCGCAATTAATGTCGAAGCTGCCCCTTCTACTGCTGCAGTAATTCCTTCGGAGGCAATCAGTGTCAGCGGTCTGCAAGTCTTGAGCGGCTGGGTAGAACAACACGACCCTGGGACTTCCGGCAGTTCGACTGGTTCGATGAGCCTCGTGACCGCGCCTTCGCATGATGGCGACGCCCGCCAATTTGTGAGCAATTTCGCCGACTATGGCGGCGAGCTATTTCACATATCTTTCGGAGACGATACGACCTCCACTAACTTTCTCTATGACGCCTGGGTTTACCTGCCATCCCCCTCCACTGCCATCGCCAACGTGGAAATGGATATGAATCAGGTAATGCCCAATGGCCAGACGGTGATCTTCGGATTCCAGTGCGATGGCTGGTCAGGCACATGGGATTACACCGCCAATAAAGGGACTCCTGAAAAGCCTGTGGACACATGGCTGCACTCCAATGCAGCGTGCAACCCGCGTAAGTGGAGCACGGACACCTGGCATCACGTCCAGGTAAGTTATTCCCGCGATGACTCCGGCAATGTCACCTACCGGTCTGTGTGGCTTGACGGCGCGGAATCGACTCTGAATGTGACTGTGCCTTCTGCATTTGCGCTCGGATGGGCGCCAACACTGCTGACCAACTTTCAACTGGATGGCTATCTGTCCACGAGCGGGGCCGCCACAGCGTACCTCGACGATCTGACCATCTATCGCTGGTAAGGAAAAAGAAAGCGCCTGTTAACTTCATCCGTAGTGGCTGAAACCCCGCGCCCTCTCGAGTAGCGAAACTCGGGAGGGTGCTCAGTCCACTACCGCCGGTGAACCCAGGGGATCTGAACCCTGATTCAGACCATCGACGTCGATTTCAACTTGCGGATTGGTTATAGTCACGGGATCGTGCCCTGTCGAGACATACACTTTCCCGTTGGCTACAACTCGCAATGTGAATTTGATTCCGTACCCGGGCACATCAGTGGTGCCATTCTGGTCTCTGTCCTCTTCCCGGTATAATCCGCAGCATCGGCCCCGGAATATCAATTTCCCGAAAAGCGAGAGAAACGAGTGGCTCAGGACCCCAAAGCCCAGCGCGAGTTTCTGGTGGGTGTGTGCATTGCCGTCGCGGTTGCGGCGATTGCCATGCTGGCGTTGGCGCGCACTCCGGCCGGCGCGTGGCTTGAGAATGGGTCGCTCGACGAACAGGCGCGGCTGGGGGCCAAACAAGCGCAGGCCGATCCTCGCATCGTCATTATCGATATTGATAACGCCAGCCTGGAGACGCTCGAAGACAAGCTCGGTCGCTGGCCCTGGACGCGGCGTGTGTGGACCGAGGTCATCCGCTATGTGAGCCGCGGCCAGCCCAAGGCGATCGCCATCGACGCAATATTTGGCGGCGCGGAGAGCGACGCGGTCGATCAGGACTTTGGCGCGGTGATGCACCAGGGCGGCAACACCGTGCTGGGCTTTACTTTTGTGCCGACAACGATCGAGCAGGCGGGGGGCCACGCGAATGCCCGGCTGGCCGCATTGCTGGCGCATCGCGCTGCGGCCGATGCAAACGGCGGCGCGGCGTTTGGCGTGCCCGTCGACACGGCGAGTTACGTGCCGAATTTACCTGTTCCTGTGCTGGTTGCGGGCTCTGCCGGGCTCGGCGCACTAAACGCGCTGCCCGACAGCGACGGCGTGGTGCGTAGCGTAGGAGTGCAGTTAAGCTACGGCGGCCACGGCTACGATTCATTCGCGTCGCGGACAGTGGAGCAGGCGCTGGGCGCGCCTGTTGCATGGGAGTCCAGCGGCGGGTTGCTGGGCGGCCACGACGCAGTGGTGGCCGGGCGCAAAATTCCGGTTGGCGACGACGGCCGCATGCTGCTGGCGTGGCGTGGAGGTTCGACGGTCTATCCGCGATTGCCAATCTGGCAGGTGATTTGCTCGATCTATCCAACGCAGTGCCCGGCAGACGTGGAGCATTTTCCGCCGAGCTACTTCACCGGCAAGATCGTTCTGATCGGCGCAAGCGCTACGGCCAGCTACGACGTGCATCCCACGCCATTCGCCAGTGCTGCGCCGGGCGTGGTGGTGCACGCCACGGCGATTGACGATCTGCTGAACGGCACTGCTGTTCGGGCCTCGCCATTCTGGCTGTTGGCGGCTTTGACAATCCTGATGGCGGCCACGGGCGGTGCCGTCCTCTACCTGATGCGGCAATTGGCGCGTTCGGTCATCGTGGTAGGCGCCATTGAGTTTTTTTATCTGTCGATGTGCCTAATCTTCTATGAGGAATTTCACCTAGCGCTGCCGGTGGCTGCTCCGGGGCTCGTGCTGCTGGTGAGTTTTGGCGGGGCAACGGCGGCGCGATACGTGACTACCGGCCGGCAACTGAGGCAGACGCGCGGCATGCTCGACCGGTACATGGCGCCGCAGCTTGTGGAATATGTAATGACCAACCTGGGCGACCTGAAACTGAACGGGGACAAGCGCGAGCTGACGATTCTGGTTTCAGACGTGCGCAACTTTACCACTATGACTGAGGGCAGCGATCCGCTGGAGCTGATTGCGCTGCTCGACGAATACTTTGCCGCGATGACCGAGATTATTTTTCGCCACAACGGCATTGTGGACAAGTTTATCGGCGATGGAATTCTCGCCTACTGGGGCGCGTTTACGCCGCAGGTGAATCACGCTGCCGAGGCCGCGCAGGCCGCAGTGGAGATGATCGATCGGGTGAAGGAACTGAACAAGGCGTGGGCTGCGCAGGGGCGGCAAACGATTGCTATCGGCGTCGGCGTGAATACGGGCACGGTGATTTTTGGCAACATCGGCAACGGAAAGAAAATTGAGTTTACAGTGATCGGCGATGCTGTTAACTTGGCGGCACGACTCGAGGGCCTGAACAAGGAGTTTGGAACTTCAATTATTGTGAGCGAGTTTACCCAGCAGCGCATCGCTGGGCTGGCTCGCACGCGGCCGCTGGGCGGATACCGCGTAAAGGGCAAAACGGTTGAGACGACCGTGTTTGCGCTTGAGGGGTGGGGAACCCTTCCTGCAGAAGCAGAGCTTGAACGGGGCGCCCAGGTTGGGTGATTGGTTAGGAATGCGAGGTCGAAGGATGAATGTCTCCGGCACGATGCAAAGAGTGAGGCCGAAGCACATGCGAGTGCTGGCCGCAGTGGTGTGGCTGGCCCTGGCCGCGAGGGTTGCGGTGGGCCGCGATGGCGGCCAGCAGAATCAGCAGCAGAGTCAGCAGCCTTGCCCGGCCCAGACTGGACAGACCGGACAAAATGGGCAGAACGGCCAGCAGCCGCAGCAACCGCAGAACGGGCAGCCAGGGCAGGGTACTGCCAACTCGGGGGCCAATTGCAACAATCAGCCCGCGCCTTTGTTTGGCGGTTCGCTGAGCATCAAGAAGTCAAACCAGAGCACGGATGCGGCGGCGCTTGGATTCAACGGGGTGGACCCGAATGGGCAGGTGCAGCAGGCATTTTTGAATGCGGAGCCCACGCCGCAAAGCGTGGCCAAGGCGCAGGCCATGGCCGGCTACCGGCCTACGGATGTCGAGCTGACCGTTTTTGAAATGACCGGCGGACTCACCCAGGGCACATTACCAGCCACGGCCGGCGCCAACCCGCCGAGCCCGCACTGAAAGGAGGCAGACGATGCGGATAGCAACCACAATTTGCGTGACGATGTTGACGGTGGCAGCTTGCATGCCTGCCGGCGCCCAGTGGAGCAGCACGCTGGGCAAGATCGGCGACAAGTTGAACAAGGGCAAGCAGGTGAAGGACAACTACACGCCGTGGACGCCTGAACAGGAGGAGCAGGTTGGCCAGGCTTCGGCCGCGCGGCTCATCAACATTTTTGGCTTGTTTGAGAACAAAGACATGGTGCACTACGTGAACCTGGTGGGTGACGCGGTGGCGGCACAGGCTCCGCGGAAGGTGCCGTACAAGTTCGGCATTCTCGACACCGAAGTGATCACGGCTCTCTCGCTGCCCGGCGGATACGTTTTTATCACGCGCGGGGCGCTGGCCAACATGACCAGCGAGGCTGAACTGGCCGGAACCCTGGCGCACGAGGTTGCGCACGTTGACCAGCGCCACCTGGAGAAAGAGATCCGCTCGCAAAACTCGATGAAGATGATTCAGAACGAGGTATCGCAGTTCACTACGGGGCAGTTGCAACAGCTTGCCAGCAACTCAATTAACACGGCGCTGACCCAGCGCTACAGCCGCGATAAAGAGAGCGATGCCGATCGCCTGGGCGTGACGTTTGCGCAAAAGGCGGGTTATGAGTCCAGCGGGCTGAGGCTGTTTCTCACCTTTCTTCAAAACGCGCCCAAGACGCCGGAAACGCAGCGCCAGTTGAGCCTGTGGGGCAGCACGCATCCGCCGTTTCCCGAGCGCATTGCGTCGTTGCAAACCCAGGAGGCCAGTCTGCCAGCGGGTGGCCAGTTGCTGGATGCACGGTATGCGGAACATGTGAACGCGGGGGCGTGGAAGGTGAAGCAGTAAAGCAGCTGTTAGCTCTTAGCTATCAGCCTTCAGCTTGGTCGTGGTGGAACGAAGGGCGTACGGCAGGGGAGCTGGGAAAAGAGATCAATCATCAGTT
>JBEKCW010000339.1:0-6280 GCA_050014675.1 Occallatibacter sp.
ACTCATCTTTTGTTTTGTTGAACTTACTGTTTTGTTTCTTTCTAGCGAGCTAACCTCTGCGCCGCTGGAGAGGAGTAACTCTGCAACTTCCGTTCGGCCACGGATCGCCGCGCCATGCAACGCTGTTTCGTCGTTACGTGTCCTCGCATTGACTTCAGCACCTTCACCCAGAAGACGCTGAACCTCATTCGCATCTCTTTTTCCCGCCGCATCGTACAGTTCCTCTGCAAATCCAGGCATTCTTTTCGCCTCCAACCGAATTCGCGAAATTATATCGGAGTACTCATTTTGAGTGGGCGACGGGCGCGATGGGGACTTCCTCGCTGAAGCTCCGGCCTCGTCAGTCTAAAAATCGCAAGGATAGTGCGCCCTGATTTGCAGGTCGATGGGGAGCGGCCCCGGCCTGAGCGCCCGGGCGTGCTTTGATCCCGATTCAAAAGCCTCGAGGCCCCCGCCCCCTCCGCTGACTCGCTGACTCGCTGACCCGCTGACTTGCTGCCTCGCTGCCTCTACAACGTCCTCTTGAACAGCGGCGTAGCCACCAGCAGCGTTGAGATCCCGAAGACCATCAGAAACAGCAGGTCGTACTCGATCGCCACCCAGCCGCCGTTCTTCAGCATCACCGCCTTGAAGCCGTGAATCACGTACGTGAAAGGATCCACCACCCCAATCGCCTGCATCCACTTGGGGAACGACGAAGTGGGATACATCGCGCCCGACGGATATAAGAGCAGGACATTGAGAATCCCAAACATGGCCCGCGGAACCAGCGGATCGTCGACACGCACCATCAGCAGAAACATCATGCCATTGAAGGCAATGGAGCCGGCGACGATCAGGCACAGAATCTGCAGCATGATCACGGGGTGAAACACAATGCCCAGCCCGGCGATCAGCGACCCGATCACCGTAAGGCAGACCCCGCTCAGCACCGCCTTGATAGCCCCCGCAATGTTGAGGCCAAAGACCAGCTCGAATTTGGTGATTGGCGTAACCAGGTAGCCCTCGTGCACCCCGCGCGCCTTGTCGTCGATGTACAGCATGCCGCCGCCAATCATCACCGAGATATACATTGCCAGCGCCACCGTCATCGGCAATAGATATTTCAGATAATTCACGTACGGGTAAAGCTCCACGATTTCGAGCTCGATGGACTTCGCCAGCCGGTCCTCGATCTGCGGCGCGTTCATCGCGTCCACCAGCGACTGCATCTCTCCTTCGAGCGCCGATGAAGTGAACAGATCGGAGTTGTCCACCACAAAGCCCAGCTTGGGCGCATCCTGCGAGTAAACGCGACGCGAATATTGCGCGGGAATAATCACAGCCGCGTCGATTTTGCCGGTGCGCACGTCTTCACGCGCCTGCACCTCGTTGTCATAGTTGGTGGTGGTAAACGTTTTGATGTTGGCGGCGACGGCGTCAAAAGCCTCCCGGACCTTCACTGCCTCCGGGCCGTGATCGTAGTCCACCACGGCGACATGCGTCCCAACGATCTTGCCCCCGAATGCGTTTCCGATGATGATCAACTGCAGAATGGGCATCATCAGCGACATGATCATCAGCATCGGCGAGCGGAAGAACTTCCGCATCTCGCGCTCCACAATGGCCATCATTCTGTTCATGGCTGCGCTCCCGGCCGTGGCGGCATCGTGAAGACCGGCTTAACGGCTTCGTCGCGCAATTGCCGCCCCGTGTAGTGAATAAATACGTCGTCAAGCGTCGTGTTCTGCACGCTCAGCGAGGTCAGCGTCTCGCCCAGGCTCGTGGCCAGCCCCACAATCTCCATGGTGGTCTTTGATCCTGACTGCGTGATGACGCGGTAGAATCCCGAGCCTTCCGGATGCACGGCGGTGACCCCCTCCATCTTTTCCAAACGTCCCCGCCACTCTTCGTCCTCGCGGTCAAAGTGCACTTCCACCACGTTGGCTCCGGCCACACTTTTCTTCAGCTCCGCCGGCGTGCCCATCGCCACCAGCGTTCCGTGATCCACAATCGCGATGCGGTCGCAAAGCTTGTCCGCCTCTTCCATGTAGTGCGTGGTAATCAGGATGGTGAGATTGCGATTGGTCTTGAGCTTGTTCAGCATCTCCCACACCGCGATACGCGAAACGGGATCGAGGCCGGTGGTGGGCTCGTCGAGAAAAAAAATGCGCGGGTTGTGCACCAGTCCGCGCGCAATCTCCAGGCGCCGCCGCATACCGCCCGAGAGCGTCTTGGTCTGCGCATCGCGCCACTTGGTCAGGTCCACCGCCTCAAGCACTTCGGCAATGCTCTTTTCGCGCTGCGCTCGCGGCACGCTGTAGAGCTTGGCGTAGATTGAAAGATTCTCGCCGCAGGTAAGGTCGGGATCGCTCGTAAGCGCCTGCGGTATCACGCCGATCATGCGCCGCACATCGTCAGGAGCTTTGCTCACGTCGAATCCGCCCACCAGCGCCCTGCCCGAAGTGACCGGAATTAGCGTGGTCATCATGCGGATCAGCGTGCTCTTGCCGGCGCCGTTCGGCCCCAGCAGGCCAAAGATCTCCCCCTCGGCAACCTTGAAGTTCACGCCCTTCACGGCTTCAAAATCGCCGTAGCGCTTCACGATATTCTCAACGGCGATCGCGGTCGGCCGTTCCGCTGCCGGGGCGCCCGCCATTGCGCTGCCTGCCGAACTCATTGCTTCACCAGCTTCGCCTTTGGTATGTAAACCTCGGCCGTCATCCCAGGCACAAATTTTTCATCGGGATTGGGAATCAGCAGCTTGATCTGAATAGTCTTGATGTCCCGCTTCATGCTGCTCACGTCGCGCTGAGTTGCAAAGTCGCCCAGCGCCAGCTTGCCGATCACTTTGCCCTGCATCGTATCTCCGCTCGGCATCACCACCCGCAGGCTGTCGCCTATCTGCACTGCGTCGGCCTGCGTTTCTGGTAGCGGCGCGTACACCCAAGTCTGCGTCAGGTCCATGATGGTCACAATCGGAGCTCCCTCGGTAACCACTTCGCCCTGCCGCGCGGCCCACACGTTGATCATCCCGTCGATTGGCGCGCTCACCTGCGCGTAGCTCTCCTCCACCCGCGCCTGCTGGGCCAGCGCCCGGGCATTGGCCTCTTCGGCCTTGGTCTGGCTCACCGTTTGTGCCGATACCGATGTCAGCAGTTCGTGAGCCCTCGCCTGTTTCAGCTGTGCCTGCGCGGCGGCCAGGTTATCGCGAGCCGCATCCACAGCGGCCTGCGCCGCGTTCAGCGCGGTCGCCTGCTCGTCGCGAGCCTGATCGCTCATAATGCCTTGCTGCGCCAATGCCACGGTGCGGCTGGTGTCGGCCTTCTGGTGATCGTAATTAGCCTGCGCCTGCTCAAGCTGCGCCTGCGCCGACCGCACTTGCGCCGCGGCGCTCAGCGTCGCGCTGTCGGTCTCGCCCCGGTTCTGCTGGACGGTTTCCACTGCGCCCTTCAGTTTCGATTGCTCGCTGGCCGCCGTGGCCTCAGCCGCATTCAGCGCTGCCTGCAGGTCATTGCTCTCAATGGTGGCAATCAACTGCCCGGCCTTCACCGTCTGGCCTTCCTCAACCGTTAGCGATTGAATGCGCCCCGGAATTTTGGAGCTCACCACAACCTCGTTGGCGTCGACCGTGCCAATCAATTGCAGGTCGCTGGTGCGGCGCGTGGTCGCAAAATACCAAATCAGCGACCCCACCGTCAGCAGTCCGAGAATAAGAAAAACTCGATTCCGTGCGTTCACTTCGTCTTCACTCCAATTCGTTGCAAGGTACCGCTGGCGGGCATGGGCGTGTGCGCTAACACGCGTTCTGCCACCCGCGCGCCGTGCCGGCGGTCGGTAAAAACTGTTTGTCCCAAATACTCGATCGCAGCCTTGCGCCGCGCCTTCAAAGCCTTGGGTTCCAGCGGATCGCTGCCCATCAGCAAGCCCATCACCGGGCCCGAAAGATAATAGAAAACATTCGCGCCCAGCGCGGCATACATCATCTGCCACTCGTCCACTTGGATCAGTTCGCCGGTGCTCATCCCCTCAGCCAGCAGCTCTTTCACCGCGAACATCATGGGGCGAAAAACTTTCTCCACCAGCGGGTCGAGCGCATTCGGCTCGCCCTGGCGCAGCCGCATCATGTCCTGCTGCATCAGGCTCTGGAAACTTCGCTGCGAGTGGATGCGGTCAAAGTGGTTGAGCACAAAATTCACCAGCCGCTCGCCCGCCGACCGTTTGCCCGCGATGGCCGCCATGCTGCTCGCCACCACCCGCTCGGCCACGCTCTCAATGGCCGCGGTATACAGCGCCTCCTTGCTCTGGAAGTAGTAGTAGAGCAAGGCCTTGTTCACGCCGGCAGCTTCTGCAATGTGCTCGGTCCGCGCGCCGGCCAGGCCGTTTTCGCTGAACTCGGCGATGGCCGCATCCAGAATCCGCGCGCGCGACTGGTCCGCGCGGTCGGCCTGCGTGCGAGCCAGCGTGCGGGATGGGGTGTCGATTGGCATGTTGTTAACTAACCAGTTAGTAAATTACTTCTACTATAACGCAGCAAGCCCAGCCAAAGTTTCAGGAAATTTTAAAAAAAGGGAGCAAGGGAGCAAGGGAACGAGACCCGTCAGCGTAGCGCCGGCCTCCTGGCCGGTTGTCCTACGGGCGTCCACGCCCGTACCGTTCAGCCCGCCTTACCCATCAGCCTTCGAATCGGCTCATTATCCGCATAAACACGCCACTCAGCGATCCTGCCATCTTCCACATAGGCGCGCAGCGCCACAGGCGTCGACCATCGATTCTCAGGTCTCACCTCGCCGCCCGCCGAGTAGGTCCCTTGTGCCGTGCCCAGCAGAATCACAACCGGCCCGTCGCAATATATCTCCTCCACGGCGATCGAGTAGTCGGGAACCATGCGGAAGTAGCCGGCCCAGCCCGCGCGCATTTGAGCCCTGCCCGTCACCACGTTGCCCAGAGAATCGATAAAGCGGTGCCCCTCGGTCATCAGCGCCGCCATCCCATCCACGTCCTGGCGATTAAGGTCGCGAACAAACTGCTGAGCAACAATAATGGACGATTCGGTCACCATAGCCGCCTCCTCCGCGAAAAGATTCCGCCTCCGCCCGCGCTCAGGCCCGCTTCGCCCGCTCCCGCTCCCCAATCATTTGGATAGCACGCAGCGAGCTCAGCGCCGCGCCCTCCTGCCAGCCCAGAATATGGGTCACATGATCGCCAATAAAGTAAATCGGCCCGTCCGGCGGAATAAACGTCTCATAACCCGGCCCGCCTTCATCTGTATACGCATACTCGCCGGGAGCGTAGAAGTTCACCCACGCCCCTTCGTTGAACGGTATCCATCCCCAGTTCACATAAAGCGGCTTCTCCAGTTCTTTGCCGTGGCCGGGGTGAAGCTTCTCAATCGATGCGCGCGACGCATCGAATTTCTGCTGCAGGGTGAGCTTCTCAAACGCCAAGTCGGATGCCATTCCGAACCCATATCCGCTCACCAGCACGCCGCGCTCGCTGAACATGCCGCCCGAAGGCAGCCAGATGGGGGTCGGCCCGTCGCTCACGTGCTCCAGCCCGCCGTAAATGTTGTAATCCTGCTCCCAGAACCGCCGGCTCTCCCACGCAATCTTGTAGGCGTGCGCGTAGACGCACTCCTCAATGCCGTTCTTCACCTTCGCGCTGAAATCGTTAGGGGTCTTCTTCAGAATCTGCAACGGCATGCCGCACAGGCAATAATCGGCTTCGAGAGTTTTCCGCGCGCCGCCTTCGGTGTACGCAATGCGAACGCCCGTCGCGGTCTTGCGAATCTCCTTCACCTCCGCGCCATACTGCACAATCGAGCCAAGCTCCTTGGCAAAGGCGTAGGCGATGCGGTCCATGCCGCCCACTGGCTGAAACATCGTGGCCTGCTGGTCAAACGTCTCTTCAAACAGGATGCCTTCCCAGAAATTTTCGTCCAGCAAGGTATCCATATCGATCGGGCTCGAAAGCGTGCCCAGCTCGTTGCCCGCGCCCGCCTTCACTTTGAATCCCGCCCGCTCTGAGCCCGTGTAGTGGCCTGCCTTGTCGAGCGGCCCATACATGCGCAGAAAGCTCAGCATCCGATCGCGGTCTTCCGCCGTCAAATCGTCGTTCAGCGCGCCCTTGGCAATGCACTTTGAAAGCAACTCGCTCACATGGCCGCGCGTGTCGTTGATCGCCTGCCGCTGCTCAACCGGCTTGCCGCCGTTGGCCGCGCCGTTCTGCAGAAGGGCCGAGCGGCTCGAGTTCACTTCCACCTCCATCGCCACGCCGAACTTGCGGCAATAGCCCAGCATGG
>JBEKCW010000340.1:0-6272 GCA_050014675.1 Occallatibacter sp.
CAGGCCCAACCGCCAGCTCTTCGACCTGACGGTGATTACGCGCGACCGCACGCGGCTGTTTGCCGACGTTGCGGGCACGCTGGCCGCGTGGGGCATGAACATTGTGCGCGCCGGAGCCTTCTCAAACGATGCGGGCGTGATTGTCGACAGCTTCCACTTTACCGACGTCTTTCGCACGATTGAGCTGAATCCGAGCGAGAAAGACCGCTTCCTTGGAAACCTGCACGACGTGGTGGCGCAAAAAATCTCGGTGCAGCAACTTCTTGAAGCCCGCCGTCATTTGAACCATCCGGCCAACATCAAGGTCGAGGTGCAGCCTCGGCTGGTATTCGATTCCGAGTCCTCGTCGCACTCCACGCTGTTGCAGGTTGTGGCCCAGGACCTGCCTGGCCTGCTGCGCCAGATTGCGCTCACCCTCAGCTCGCATCAGTGCAACATCAAGGTCGCGCTTATTGACACGGAAGGCGAAACCGCCATCGACGTCTTCTATCTCACCAGCCATGGAGAAAAGCTGCCGACCGAAACGCAGCAGTCGCTCAGCTCCGACCTGACCAGTGCTCTTGAAGCCATGCGCCAGCCCGCGGCATAGAATCGGGACGCCGCTCAGGTGTGCCGCGGGATCGAGCATCTCCGTCTCGATCCGTGCCTAGTGGTCGTGGTCGTTGTATTTCAAAATCATGTATTCCTTGAGCAGTACCTCAACCAGCACCGCGGTAGGCACCGCAACCATGGCGCCTGGAATTCCTGCAAGCTCGAAGCCGACAAGCAGCGCTATAAATACGGCCAGCGAGGGCAAACCGACACGCGACTTCATGATGCGCGGAGCCAGGAACGAATTCTCAACTTGCAGGTACACGGCGAAGAAGATAACGACACCCAACGCGCGCCCCCACGAATCGAGAGCCGCTACCAGCAGTGCAAGAACCAGCGCAATGGCGGCCCCCAGCACGGGAACCAGATTGAGCAAACCGGCGATGACTCCCAGCGCATACGCGTAGCGCACATTGAGCAGCAGGAAAACGGTGGTGCTGGTGAGCCCGAGCAAGGCCATCAGGGTCAATTGCCCGACCAGCCACTTGCCCATTCCCACGCCCGCGGTCCTGAGCGTCAGGTCGAGACGCACGCGAACATGAATAGGGAAAAACGCGAGACACCATTGGTATGTATCATCGCCTTCCACAAGAAAGTAGAGGGTAAGCACAAAGCAGGCAATGATATTGGCAATAACGGCGGCAAGATCCGACAATGACGCGATCGCCTTCGATGCCGTTTGTGTCGCCAGGCCTTTCAACTGCGCATACACAACATTCGGGTCAAGGTGAAAGCGGTCGATATAGGGAATTAACTTAATCTTGTCCACCAGGTTGGGGACCTGGGCCGAGTTGGAAGTGCTGAAGGCCTGCAAGTCGTGAATCACCGGCGTAAACGTGACAACACAAAGGACTGCAAGTACGGCCATCACCGCCAACACCAGCACAAGGATCGCTATCGGCCCTTGAAACGGCTGCTTGCCCCTGATGTGGATATTGCCCGTGGCATCCACGATGGGCCTGAGCACGACCGCGAACAGAGCCGAGACGTAAAACAGGATCAGGAGTTCCCGCAACTGCCACGCAATATAAGCCATCGCGGCCAGCGCGAAGGTGAATACGATGTCGCCGCGAAGATTGTAAGTTCGGGCTGAGTCTTTCGTCATTCCGTTCCTTGGATAACAGCGGAGTTAGCCGCGAAGCCAGGCGGGTCGAGGAGCTGAAGTACAAGGTTCTGCTGCATGCGCCTTTCTAACTCCGCTAACACGCGCGAAGCGCGGCTAGCTCCGCTGCCTTTTACCGATCCCCGCTCAGAATCGATCCCACAATGCCGCCGAGCAGGCCGCCGCCGATGGCTGCCGGAGCCGGCCGGCTTTCGCCGCGCGGAAGGTACTCGCCAATTTGATGCGCCAGCCGCGATATGGGTAGAGTCTGCAGCCACACCGTTCCCGGACCAACCAGTTCGGCTAGAAAAATTCCATCGCCGCCAAAGATCATGTTCTTGATGCCGGGCACCGTCGTGATCTGGAAACTGACCGAGGCCTGAAATGCGCCCACATGGCCTGGATGCACGCGCAAAACCTCGCCCGGCTGCAGATTCTTCTGGATCAGCTCGCCGCTCAGCTCAAGCCACGCGGTGCCCAGGCCGGCGAGGCGCTGCAGCAAAAATCCGTCGCCGCCAAAGATGCCCGCGCCCAGCGATTGCTGAAATCCCACCGTGATGGTGACCTGGTCTGTGGCGCAGAGAAAGCCGTGACGGTGCACCAGGTATTCCGCCCCCTGCCCAAGATCGATCGGCACAATGTGGCCCGGGACCTTGGTGGCGAACGACACAACGCCGGGATATTGGAAGGCGCGGTACTCGGTCATGAAGATGCTGGCGCCCGCGGCAACCCGCTTCAGAACGCCGAAGAGCCCGCCTCCGCCACCCATCTGGGTGTGCGTCGTCATCTGGATCGAGCCGGTCATCCAGCTGAGCTCGCCGCTCTCTGAAAATACGCTTTCGTTCGGTTGCAGCTCGACTTCGAGAACGGGCATGGTGGTGCCCAGGATCCGAGTTTGCATGGGTGGCTTGCCTCCGAGGACAGTGTAACTGCCCGCAGAGGCACCGCAATAAAAATCCGCGTTGCTTGTAGCACCGGTCTCCCGACCCTCCGCCCGTACTCGCCGCGCTACTTTGATTCTGCAATCGTCACATTGTGGGCCTGAGCCAGCTTTTGAAGCACCTCGTAATGCTGGGTCAGGACCGGTTCATCGGCCTTGGCTGCTTGCTGCAACCCCGGGCTGCTCAGCGGAGTTGCAGTTTGCGCGGGCGGCGCCGCCATTGGCCTTTCATCGAATTGCAAAGTTCTGATATTCAATTCGTTGCTATCGCATTTGTGCGGCGTGCCATAATCGGCGTTTTTGCTGCATCGAAACGGGTGTGCATCCCCGTTGTAAACTCGGCAACCCGCCCAAATGCTCTACTCTTGCCAATGAGGAATATGCAAGGAGCGATCAAACGGTACCTGAAAGTCGCGCGTGAGGCCCTGCTGCGTGCGCTGGCGCACGACGTTATCAACACGTCGAAAGCGGTCGCATATTCAAGCATGCTCATGCTGTTTCCCGCACTGCTGGTGATTACAACCGTTGTGGCCCAGGTGCAGGAGGGCAGCACGATGCTCGGGGAAATGCGATCGCTCTTCGATCAGTTTTTGCCCGCCGATACGCTCGATCTGCTGCAGTCGTACGCGGTCACGCGCCGGCTTTACTCAACCCAGTTTCTGTTGTCGGCCGGCGCCCTCAGCATTTTTGCGGGCCTGGGCGTGATGCTCTCCCTCATGGAGGGTTTTCGCCGCGCCTATAACCTGCCGCAGGAGTCATGGGGATTCTGGGACCGGCGCCTGCGTGGCCTGCTGCTTTTGCCCATCGCGATGGTCCCCCTCTCAATTGCGACTCTGGTGGTTGTGTTCGGACACCAGATTGAACTGTGGATGATTGACAACGCCGGCCACGATTTGCGTCACATCGTTCTCTTCTTCTGGCGCATGGCGCGCTGGTCGATAGCGCTCCTCACCAGCACAACCGTGATGAGCGCGCTCTACCACTTCGGAACCAAGCGCAAAGAGCGCTGGTTCTGGGTGGGGCCGGGAGCAGCCGTGGCCACGCTGATCTGGTTCCCGGCCACGCTGGCCTTTGGCTGGTATGTAACGCGCATTGCCGATTATTCGCGATTTTACGGATCGTTCGGCGCGGGCATCGCGACGCTGGTGTGGCTTTACATCACCGCTTTCAGCGTGCTGATGGGTGCGGAACTGAATGGAGTTCTTTACCGCGAGCGGCAGGAATAGCTCAACACAAGAGCCTTCTAGCGAGTGCGCGCAGCTGCGCTCAACCTCTCCATTTACAATGGAAATACGTAGTCCCCCCGCCATCCAGTGCTTTTGTTGATCTATTAACTCGGTTTCACTTTGATAAAGTTGCAAGGGAGTTTTCCTATGTCTTTCCAGGACACGGGGTTGGCCGATCTGCCGGCCCAGCGGCGCGCTAAGATCGTGGCCACGCTCGGACCCGCTTCGAACACCGAAAGCGTGATCCGGGACCTGGTTCGTGCCGGCGTCGATGTGGTGCGGCTGAATTTCTCGCACGGCTCGCACGAAAGAAAACTCTCGGTCATGAAACTGATCCGCAAAGTCAGCCGCGAAGAGCGCAAGCCGCTCTGCATCCTGGGCGACCTGCAGGGGCCGAAGATTCGCACCGAGGTACTCAAAGACCATCAGTCGGTGCTGCTCAAGTCCGGTGGAAGGCTGACGATTACTCCGCGCGATGTGCCTGGCACTGCGTCGCTGGTTGGTTGCACTTTTAAAACCCTGGCAGAAAACGTGGAACAGGGATCGCGGATTCTGCTCTCCGATGGATTGATCGAGCTGCGTGTTCACGAAGTGAATGGCGACGACGTTGTTTGCGACATTATCAACGGCGGCATGCTGGGCGAGCACAAGGGCATCAACCTTCCAGGCATTTTGGTACGCACGCCCTCGTTGACTGAGAAAGACGCTGAAGATCTGGAGTTCGCCCTTAAGAACGGCGTTGACGCAATTGCGGTTTCGTTTGTGCGCACTGCTGAAGACGTGCGGATGGTGCGCAATCGCGTTGCAGCCCTCGGCTTCGATACCTGGATCATCGCCAAGCTCGAAAAGCCTCAAGCGATTGAGCACCTCGACGCAATCCTCCAAGTCTCTGACGGCATCATGGTGGCGCGCGGCGATCTGGGCGTTGAAGTCCCGCCGGAGATGGTGCCTGCCATACAGAAGCACATCATTCGCCGCGCGGCTGAATATTCAAAGCCGGTCATCACGGCCACGCAGATGCTTGAGTCGATGATCGAGAATCCGCGGCCCACGCGCGCCGAGGTCTCTGACGTTGCCAACGCGGTTTACGACGGCACCGACGCAGTGATGCTTTCGGGCGAGTCGGCAGTGGGCAAGTATCCGGTGCAGGCCGTCTCCATGATGGCGCGGATTGTGAGCGAGGCCGAGCGCGATATCAAAGAGCAGAACCTCTTTCAGCAGCGGGTCCTTCAATCGCACCTGTCGATTGCCGAGACCATTTGCGAAGCCACTGCGCATGCAGCCGACGATCTCGATCTGCGCGGCATTGCGTTGTTTACCGAGTCGGGCGCAACGGCGCGCCAACTCTCCAAGTACCATCCCTCCGCGCCCATCTTCGCGCTCAGCCCCGTTGAAATCACCGTGAACCGGCTCAACCTGTTGTGGGGAACCACGCCTATCCGATGTCCCAAGGTAAACAGCACCGAGGCGCTGGTGGAGTGCGCCGAGAACCTGCTGGAGCAGAACGAATACGTGCGCACGCGCGAGGTGATCGCGATCGTAGCTGGAACGCGCACCAAGTCAGGCTCGACAAACTTCATGCGCCTGCATGTGATGGGCGAGCAGAAGCTCGAGGGCGTGCGCTTCCACATTACGCGCGACCAGGAAGCTGCATTGCAGGAGGCGACAGAAAGCAAGCGCGCTCCGGCAAAAAAAGCGCCCAAGACATTTCGCAGATATCCGTCGCCGAACCCGCCTAAGATCTCGAATCCGTAGATTAATGCGTTGAGTGCTATTTACGTTTGGAAGCGATCGCGAGAGTATATTCGTCGAGATCACCCAGCGCTTCATCGCTGACTGCTTGCATTCTCTTTCGCCGCTTCGCCCGCAACGATTCCTCTGTTGATCCTAGAGAAGCGATCTCTGCCAAGGCCTTTGCTCCGAGTTTCGGCTTCTGAGAGGCTTCGCTGGCGATCTTGCGGGTAGCCTCGGGTTTGCTGGAATCGGACGCAAAGGCCGCAATGGCTCTGTCTGCCGAATTGTCCTGGGCGTACCATAGGAGCCGGATCAGGCTCTTCTGCGCAGTCTGGTCTTTTTCCGACTTGAGCCGACTAATTGCAGGCTGCAACCAGAATCGGTCTTCTGTGGGTAGCAACAGGTAAACGAGAACGAAATCCTGCCCCAAAGTTAACGCATGCTCTGGGACGATGACAGTAAAACTCGGATCGTCTAAGACATGAAATGCCGCTGCGGTAGTATCTTCTCCCAACGACGCCAGACGATGTACGTTCCAAAAATAGTCTTCTCGTCTCACGTCACGCAGGTCGCAATGGGCGATTGCGGTCAACGCTATTGTGTGATCTTCGTGCGTGTCTGAAAGCGACAAAAGCAACATGCTCCCGTCATAAAGGAAGAAGGGCGGATTGCTGAATTC
>JBEKCW010000341.1:0-6253 GCA_050014675.1 Occallatibacter sp.
TTTCAGAACAGTCTGGGATCCGCGCACATCCTGGAAAAGGGATGAGCGCGGCTATTGCAGATTTCGATGGCAATGGACGGCCGGACATCTTTGTAACCAACGACAAGCTATTCAATTTTCTGTTTCGTAATGACGGTAAGCAGCATTTCGAAGAGGCTGGATTCGAAGCCGGAGTGGCGCTTTCGGAGCATGGCAATCTCATCTCCGGGATGGGCACCGACGCCCAGGATCTTAACAACGACGGATTTCCCGACATTGTTTTTAGCGCGCTGGTCAACGAGACGTTTCCCATTTTTCAAGACAACGGCAAGGGTGACTTTACTGAGATCACCGCGCGCACCGGCATGACGGCGCTCAGCAGCCCCATGTCCGGGTATAGCGTCAACATTGCCGATTTTGACAACGATGGCCGTAAGGACATTTTTGTGGCTCGGGGCGATGTTCAATCGCCCGACATGGCCGCGCTTGTGCAGATCGATCAGCCCAACACGGTCTTCAGAAATCTTCCCGACGGCCACTATTCCGCACTGACGGCGGAAGCCGGCTTCGACGCGCTTCCTCCGCGCCGGCACCGCGGCGCCGCCGTGGGCGATTTCAATCGCGACGGGAAACTGGATATTGTAGTCACCGCGCTGAGTGCTCCGGCGGAAATCTGGATGAACGACAGCCCGAACCAGAATCACTGGCTGGAACTGGCTTTGCGAGGGACGAAAAGCAATCGCGACGGAATCGGAGCGCGCATCAAGATTGTGGCTGGAGGGCAGTCCCAGTACGTTTACAAATCCAACGCGTCCGGTTACGCCTCTTCCAGCGCCGGGCCGGTGCACTTTGGCCTGGGTACGGCGAAGATGGTTGACGAAGTTGAAATCAGGTGGCCGTCAGGGACAGTTCAGCTGCTGAAAGACATTCCGACGGACCAGATACTACCAGTGACAGAACCCAAATAACTTTGATTAAGGATGAGGCTGAGGCGCAGCCTGGTCACGGGCCTTCTGGTCGAGTGCGAGTATCGCGGCCTGCTCGCGCTCGCTGTCTTTGACGCGATGCAAACGTGCATACAACGAGGCGAGCTGAACATGGACTTCTTTAAAGTCGGGAGATTGATGCTCGACTTGTTCAAAATCCGCCAGCGCTGCTTCAACCCGTCCTCTCGCCAGCTTCAGTAAGGCAACCTGAAATCGAGCTTCAAGAGAGGCGGGCCGCAGCTTTTGCGCCTTCTCTATATAGGGAGCAGCAGCTTCAATATTGCCGTCGTAACGCAACATGCCGCCGAGATAGAGATTTGCTTCGAAATCGCTTGGATCAAGCTGAAGCGCTTTTTGAAATGCCGTTTTTGCTCCAGCGCGATCTCCGTCGTCTTGCAGAGCCTGCCCATACAGCGACCATGCGCCCGGCAGATTTGGGGTGGCATCGAGCGCCTTGCGAATCGATGTTACCGCTGCCTTGTTATCGCGTGCGGCAAGCTGCGCGGCCCCTGTCAGGAGATCGACTTCACTTTCATTCGCTGTCATTGCAAGCTGGTTGATGATCGCTTTCCCCTTCTCGATTTGCCCGGCGCGAATGAGCCCCATACCCAACGCGAATTCCACGGC
Organism: Occallatibacter sp.; assembly: GCA_050014675.1. Taxonomy (GTDB): domain Bacteria; phylum Acidobacteriota; class Terriglobia; order Terriglobales; family Acidobacteriaceae; genus Telmatobacter. The sequence goes on from JBEKCW010000341.1 coordinate 1,593, forward strand.
ACGATCGTTCGGGTCCGCATCGTAAACGGGTTGCAGCAGGGCTATCACATCCTGGTTATGGCCCAAACGGAGGTAACAATCGGCCAGCAGATAGATCGACTGCTTGTTCTCAGGGTGCAGCGCTCGCAAGCGCTTGAGGTCGGCGGCGGCGGCACCGAACTCAGCCTGTTTGTAATAAGCTAACGCACGGTCGAGAAGAATCTTCTCGTTATCCGGGGCTCGTTTGAGCGCTTCATCGTACTGAGCTACCGCATTGCTGTAGTCGCCGATATGGGCCAGCGCCACCCCTAAGTTTGTCCGCGCCGCCACAGAATCAGGCTGAACTTTGAGCAACTCTTGATACAGGTGAATTGCCTGTTGCACATCGCCGCGGTCATAAGCTGCATCGGCATCCCGGCCCAGTATTTCAGGGGACTGGACCTGGCCAGCAGCTTGAAGCCCGAGAATTGCGAACGCGCCGACGAGACACGAGGCTATGAGCTTTACGGAGAATGCAGGCTGACACATAACTCGGCGCCGCAGCAAAATGCATGCACCACGACTTGGTTTTATCCCCATTTCTCGTTAAGGATAGCAAAATCGAGCCATCTACTGACTATGCACGGCCAGCGATCATTGCTCGTCTGTTCGCGTAGAACTCTTAGACACGTGACATGGTGAGAATGAACCCGCCAAAAAGCCGACCTGGGAAGATAGAATTCCAGTTGAATTGTTTTGAGGAATATAGCGAATGCAACTTAATTCGAAGCTGATCAGGGCTACACTGACGGGCGCTTTAGGCGGCTTGCTCTTTGGATTTGACACGGTAGTAATCTCAGGCGCGATCGACGCGCTGGTTCGCCTCTACAGTCTCAATCCGCACGACAAGGGATTCACTGTAGCCATCGGACTGGTGGGTACGGTGATTGGCGCGCTGAGCGCGGGGCACATCGGCCAAAGGCTGGGCAGCCGCGAAACCCTGCGCATTACGGCGCTGCTCTATATTTTCTCGGCGCTGGGCTGCGGGTTGGCATGGAGCTGGCCGTCGTTCCTGGTGTTTCGCTTTATCGGCGGCCTGGGCATTGGCGCGTCGAGTGTGCTGGGCCCGGTATACATTGCAGAGCTGGCGCCGGCCAAGTGGCGCGGCCGGCTGGTTGCGACGTTCCAGTTCAATGTGGTCTTCGGTATCATGCTGGCCTACGTTTCAAACTATCTGATTCGCACCATGCACCTGGGCGCCGCGGAATGGCGTTGGCAGGTGGGCATTGCCACATTGCCCGCGCTGGCGTTTTTCGGGCTTCTATTTGGCATTCCTCGCAGCCCGCGCTGGTCGGCTTCGCATAACGAGATCGATGAAGCCCTGGCCGTGTTGAAGATGATGGGCGATCCCGATCCCAAGGCCGAGCTTGCCGACATTCAGGCTGCGATTGCGCAGGAACATGCGACCGCGCATGAGCCGGTCTTTCAATGGAAGTATCGATTCCCGCTTTTCCTTGCTATCTCGATCGGAGCATTCAATCAGCTCGCCGGCATTAACGCGATTCTCTATTACCTGAACGACATTTTTGCTTATGCCGGCTTCAACCAGGTCTCGAGCGATCTGCAGGCCATTGTGATTGGCGCAACCAATCTTGTGTTTTGCGTGATCGGCATGTCGCTGATCGACAAGGCTGGACGAAAAACGTTGCTGCTGATTGGCGCGGCCGGCTGTTCGAGTTGCCTGGGCGGCGTGGCGTGGGTATTTAATTCGCATGCGCATCAAAGCGCGCTCTTGTGGTTGCTGGTGACATACATCGCGTTCTTCAGCGTCTCGCAAGGCGCGGTGATCTGGGTCTATCTTGGCGAGGTGTTTCCCACGTCGGTGCGCTCAAAAGGGCAGGGGGTGGGCAGCGCGAGCCACTGGTTTATGAACGCCGTAATCGCGCAGATGTTTCCTGTAATCGTGAACAAGATGAGCACAGCATCGCCATTCATTTTCTTTGCGGTGATGACGGTGGTGCAGTTTTTCGTGGTGCTGATGGTGTATCCGGAGACCAAGGGGCAGACGCTTGAACAGCTGCAGCGGAGATTGATGCGGGCATAGAATTGTGGAACTGTGAACCGAGTGCCGCCAGGCGATTGATTCCATTGTGGGCGCGTTCACAGTGTCACAGGTTTTAAAACCTTTTGTGTGTTTTGGGGCCTCCATCGCGGCTCTTTGCAGTGATTGTCTTTTTCATGCTCTTTATCCTTCTACCTACTAGTGTGCTCCGGGAGGAGTTAATTATCGGCAAAGGAAAATGGGTTTTTTTTCGAGCCGGCCATCCGGGGCTATTATCGCTTCTCCCCTTCCGGGGTGAGTTGCCGAGTTTGTTTTTGTGGTTCGAGCCGTGGGGCGCGGGGAGGGCATTTTTGGCTTGCATCCCCGGTTTCGTGCCTTGATTGGGACGGGGTGGTTGAGGTTCGTGGTATCCCAGGTCCCCAAACGCGAGGGACCTGGGGCACCCAGTTTTGTGCGTGGTTGAGGGTGGAATGTTGGGGTTCGTGGTATCCCAGGTCCCCAAACGCGAGGGACCTGGGGCACCCGGCGTTGTAGCTATCCGAGTTTGCTGACTTTGATTTGCAATTTGTCGAAGTCTACAGTTCCCAGGCCGCGAGCGGCGCACATTTCCAAATAGGGCAGCTTGGCGGGGTCGAGATCCCAGTAAGCCTTGGCTACGTAAGCGTCGATGGCTACGGGATCGGTGCCCGCCACCATGGTCTTGTTGAGGGCTACGTCTTCAAGATTGCCGCCAGTGGGGCCGTTGCGCAGCAGTACGCGATAGCAGTCCAGCAGAGTGAGAGTGGGGAGCATGAAGCTGGCCAGGTCGGTGAGGCTCTGGTGAATCTGCTGGTGCAGGCGATTGCGTTCTCCGCCAAGAATGCCGTACCAGTTTTTCATGCCCAGCGTGGCGCCCACCAGGCTGTGCTGCTTGGCGATGGGCAGATTGATGATTTTGTCGGCTTCAAGGAACGGCGTAAATACCGGCCAGTTTTTGAGCACCACGCCGCCGAGATCGACTTCGCGGAAGAGCGACGGATCAGGAAGAATTACTTCAGCGCCCTCGGCATGAGCGGCCTGCTGAATGCCGGAGCGTAGAAAGCAGCGTCGCGGATCGTTGCAGCTTACGTCGGTGACGATGACCCGCTTTGCGCCGGCCTGCCAGCACTGCCTTACGACTTCGGCTACGAGATCGGGATTGGTGTTGGCGGCTTGCTCAGGCGTGCGATCCCAGGCAATGTTGGGCTTGAGAACTACGACGTCTTGCCTGCGAACGAAGCGGCCGATGCCGCCTAGATTTTCGAGGGCCTGCCGCACCAACTCGGCAGGTTCTCCGTTCTGGACGATGGTGATCTGCGGGAACTGCGGATCTGCGGCGATGCGGTGGTCGCGCCGTGACTGCTCGGCCACAGATGGAACCGGCCGGGCGCTGTGATCGTTGAGCCAGACACCCAGGCCGGCGGCGCCCGCTGCGATGCCGCCTACGCGAAGCAGTTGCAGCATGGCTTCGCGGCGCGTCATCGGTGGCTCGTTCGGCTTAAGTGTTGCGCTGGTGTGGGGGGATTCCAAGTTCATTACCATCCTCTAGAAAGAAACAAAACCGACTGCCGGGATATTGAGATTTGAGATCTCCCACTTTAGCGACAAGAACAGAGAGGTCGCGAGGGTGGGGCACCCAGATTTTTCGTCCATCGCTGGTCGGAAACGCTGATGATGGGGTGTTCAGATTTCTACCCTTTGAATGCGCTTGGGATCGTTGGTTCCCAGGTTGCGCGTGGCATCGGCGGCAGCGGCAATGTAGCGCGGCGGACGCCCGTCGGCTTCGAGCGTGGGCAGGCCTGCTTCAGCACGTTTGCGCTCGATCATCTCCCACGCAATGGCGTCGAGAGCCACGCGGTCTTCGCCGATGAGCAACGTGTTGGGATACCAGAGACGCTCGGGATGGAAGCCGGGACCGCCGTCGAATACCGAAGACATGGCGTCGCCGATGGTGAACCGCACCTTGTCGCGAATGGTGGGAATGCAATTGAGGTCGGCAACGGCGGGATTGCAATGGTTGGCGTGCAGCGTGTTCGGCTTGTCGACCACTCCATACATATTTTTCATGGCGAAGGTTACGCCGGCTCCCTCGTGATCTTTGAGGATGGGCATGTTGATGACCATGTCGCAGTCGCGGGTGAGGATTTTGGTCAAGCGGATGCGCGCCACGCCCCATGTCGACTCCTCATCTTCCCAGCCGGCCACATCGGAGGAATAGGCGCGGAGCTTGCTGGGGTCGGTGTTGACGGTCATGCCGCACGATTGCAGGAAATGAACGTTCTGGTCGAAGACAATAATGTTGCCGGGCTTGACGCCGGCCTGCTGTAGCCGCTCGGCCACGGCCATAATCAGCGCCGGGTGCGTAGCGATGCCTTTGCTGCCAAGACCGTTGACCTTGAGGCCAATTACCTTGTCTGTAGGCACCAGCGACTTCCAGGCCGCGATTGGCTTGGCATGGCCCGTGTAGGCTGCAATGGCGCGGTCGAGCAGGTTGCGAACGCGCCGCTCGTCAGGCTGCGCAGTGGTGTTCGTGCCGACGCCATGCAACTCCGGATCGCGGGCGATGACGATTTTAGATTTGGCCGCGGATACACTCTCGGCCCGCACTGCCGCCATGCCCAAC
>JBEKCW010000342.1:0-6240 GCA_050014675.1 Occallatibacter sp.
TTTGGTGGACGCGGTAGGAATCGAACCTACAACCTGTCGGTTAAGAGCCGAATGCTCTGCCAGTTGAGCTACGCGTCCATGAAGGATGGTGGCGAACTGCGCGGCAGCCTTGCTTTAAGCGCGAGTTCCGCGGGGCAAAATCGCCTCCGCACCTTGATGAGTTTAGCATAAGCTCGGCCCGTTTCCCAACCATACCATTGCATGGAGCAGCCGCTCGCGTGTCGCTCGCAAGAGCAGCGCGCTTAGGCGAGAGGCGATTCGGATGCCTTGTTGGGGATGCGGCTCAGTTCTCCAAGAGTGGGAGATTCGGTTTCGACCCTCTTTTCCTGCGCGGTTGACAGTCTTGTTTGGTGTGATCTGAATCACTGGGAAATGGGAGCCGCGTCGTACACTTAGGGCACGGGAACCGATATGAAGAAATTACTGATTTTGGTGTACGCCGCGATCACGGTTTCGCTCATGGTCTGGGGGTTTTACCAGGCAATTTACGTTGCCCCCAACGACGCGATGCAGGGCGAGATCTTCAGGATCATCTACTACCATGTGCCTTCGGCGGCGGTGGCGTTTTTCTTTTTTGCTATCAGCCTGGCGGGGTCCATCGGGTACCTTGCGTTTCGCCGCAACTCGCCGGAGAAGGCGCAGGTGGCCGATGCGTGGGCGCTGGCGGGGGCCGAGGTGGGCGTGGTGTTCTGCACGGTGGTGCTGATAACCGGGCCGATCTGGGGCCGGCGGGCATGGGGCATCTGGTGGACGTGGGATCCGCGGCTGACCACCACGCTGGTGCTGTGGCTGATTTATGTGAGCTACCTGCTGTTACGGCGGTTTTCAGCCGGCCCGCAGATGCAGACGCTGGCGGCCGTGCTGGGAATCTTTGGCGCGGCAGACGTGCCCATTGTGTACATGTCGAACCGTTGGTGGCGCACTCAGCACCCGGGGCCGGTGTTTGGCGGGGCGCAGGGTTCGGGCATGGCATGGTCAATGGCGCGCGTGCTGCTGTGGAACATGGGCGCGTGGTTTGCGTGGGGCGTGTTCATTTTGATATTGCGGTTTGTGCTTGAGCGGCGTCAGCAAAAGATAGCCGCGGCAGAAGCGCAGGCGGCGCTGGAGGCATAGATATGGATCAAGCGGCGATTCTCGATCATGAGTTTCTGGCGGCGGCGTACGTTGTTACCTGGGTGATTCAGCTCACCTACCTGGCGTGGCTCGCGTACCGGTGGCGGGCGCAGAAGTCGGCAAGTCAGCGAGCCAGCAAGTCAGCAAGTCAGCGGAACTAGATAGCGCGCGGGAGATTGGGGCGGAGTGCTGGCCCACCCTGGCGTAGCCTGAATATCCCGACTCGCAAGCATCTCATTCTAAAAATCTTAGTTTTGATAGGGCCGCGCATTCCCCTGCGGAGATGCAGTTGACTGCGCCTCCAGTTCCGTGTGCTGGTTACCTTCGGGGCAAGGCCGCATAACACCTGAATTCTGGGCCTCGGAGTGTTTGTGGGATGGAGAAGTGTATGAAAACGGCACATGATGACAGCGTGGTTGGCCGCTGGCTGTCCCCGCAAGGAGTAAAAAGAAGTGCACCAGTTGTTGATTGCTTCGGTTTTTGTTGTGACGATGGCTTCTCCGGCCATCGTGGCCGTGCGGTACAGCGCCAGGCCCAAACGGCAGTATGCGCTTGCGCATCGTCCCGAGCGGCGGCGGTTTTCCTGCGCGATTGAAGGCTCAGTGATTTTTCCAATTGGCGTTCCGGCATCATTTGAGGCTCGGCCGGGTCCGAGGCTACTGACACCGCCGAGGGCGATCAAACGGCTGCCGGCGAGCACACCGGACCGGCGGGCGTAAGATACGCCGCTTCATCCCGCGCAAAATGCGAATTTTAAGAAATTGCTGGCCGGGTAAGCTTTCTGGGGGTCGGGGGGTCCTCAGTTTAACCGGCCAGTGACCCCTGCGAGCGATGGACCGGGCTCGCAGGGGATTCCAAAATCAAGCACTTGAGTGGCTTCCCTCGTATCCGGAAGAATGGCGAGCGGTTGGCCACTCGCAGATTGCATCGAGCAACACCGCGCATCCAGTAACCATTACCTTCGCGCAACCAGCACGTAACACTTGAATTCGGGGGCCGGGTATCTTTGTGGGATGGCGCATTGGCTTGAAACGAAGGAAGATGAAAAAGCTGGGCATCCGCAAGCTGGCCCATAGGAGTGAAATCCATTGCATCCGCTGTCGATTGTATTGATTATTGCTGTGAGCTTGGCCGTTGCGGCCATTGTATCGGTTCGATATAGAGCTCGGCTCGACAAAGGGGTTGATGTCACCGGGCGCCGCGACCTTGCGGGCGCAATCAGCCAGGAAGACGGGCACGTGTTGATCTCTTCAGTCACCGAGGCCGCCGGAAAAGTTCGCGAGGGCGGCAAGCAGGCGCTGGCGCTCCTGAAAAAGCAGGAGCAGGCAACCGCGTTAGAGCACCAGGTGGACGATACGATCAGTAGATTAATTCTGATGAAGTAAACCGGCTGCGCGACCAGGCCCCCGTTAGAACGAAATCCTCCCCAATTTGGTTTCCGGCCCATGTTCCGGCGATTTGCGCCACTCCTCGGCGCGGCCAGATCGCTCCCCATTTAGACAAGAGCCGATATTCCGACGACTTTTGGGCGGCCAGTGCCGTTGGCGTTCAGTTCGCGGAGTGGTTCGTACCCATGAAGCTCCTCCCCTGCCCCGAATTGCCCTGGGCGCTAAAAGACGCGTAGACTGAGGGTTCTGGGGGACGTGATGCTGGTAGTGATGAAGGCGCAGGCTACGCCGGAACAGATCCAGGCGGTTTGCGCAGCAATTGAGGGGTTGGGGTTCCGTCCGCACCCCTTGCCTGGCGCGGAGCGCACGGCAATTGGAATTACCGGAAACAAGGGCGAAGTGGAGCGGGGAAATCTCGAATCGCTGCCCGGCGTTTCTGAAGTGATTCGCGTAACAAAAGCCTACAAACTGGCCAGCCGCGACGTGAAGGAAGAGGACACTGTCGTCCGCTTTGCGGGAACCGATGCGGCAATTGGCGGCAAGAACCTGGCCGTGGTGGCCGGCCCGTGCTCCATTGAGAGCCGCGAGCAGGCGTTTGCCATTGCCGAGCAGGTTGCGGCCGCGGGCGCGCAGTTTTTCCGCGGCGGCGCATTCAAGCCACGCACCTCGCCGTATGCGTTCCAGGGGCTGGGTCTTGAAGCGCTGCGCATCATGGCCGAAATCAGGGAGCGGTTCGGGATGCGGATTGTGACCGAGGCCCTCGATGCCGAGTCGCTGGAGCAGGTGGCCGAGTGGGCCGACGTAATCCAGATTGGCGCGCGCAACATGCAAAACTTTTCGCTGCTCAAGAAGGCAGGAAAACTGCGCAAGCCGGTGCTGGTCAAGCGCGGTCTGAGCGCGACGCTCGATGAGTTTTTGATGTCGGCCGAGTACGTGATGAGCGAGGGCAATTACCAGGTGATTCTGTGCGAACGCGGGGTGAGGACGTTTGCCGACCACGCGCGCAACACGCTTGACCTGAGCATTATTCCCGCGCTCAAAAAGGTGAGCCATCTGCCCATCCTGATTGACCCGAGCCACGGAACGGGCCGCCGCGACAGCGTGCTGCCCATGGCCAGGGCCGCGGTGGCAGCGGGCGCCGACGGCATAATGGTTGAAGTGCACAACCATCCTGAGACAGCGTTGAGCGACGGACCGCAGTCAATCTATCCCGATCAGTTTGCCCGCATGATGGACGAGCTCGGGCAGATTGCGCCGGTGGTGGGGCGCAAGTTGACGCGCGGGATTCAGGTGAGCGTAACGGCGTGAGCGTGGCTCGGATAGTGACGTTGGCGGCGATCGGGCCTGGGATGCTTGCGCTCACGGCCTGCCAACCGCACGACTTTCCGCAATATCCCGCAAATTACCGTGAATATGCCTACGTAACCAACCAGGGCAGCGCTACGGTGACTGTTCTTGATGTGGTGAATGTGCGTCTGGACCGCGAATTGCCGGTGGGGCCGAATCCGGTGACCGTTGCGGCCAGCCCGACGCGGAACGAAGTTTACGTTCTGAACGCAGGCACGCCGGGCGGCCAGGGCTCCATCTCTGTGATCGATTGCGAACATAACGCGGTGGCAGCCACCATCCCGTTGGGGCGCGATCCTGATGCAATCGAAGTGGATGCAAAAGGCAAGCTTGCCTATGTGGCCAATCGCGGATCGAATTCGGTATCGGTGGTCGATCTCGATGCCCGGCACATGGTGGCGCAGATTGGCGTGGGCGAAGCGCCAGATTCCGCGAGCCTTTCGCCGGATGGAAAAACCCTGGTGGTTGCCAATTGGGGAGGGGATTCAGTAACGCTGATCGATCCTGACACTGGAAGGCTGAGGGCTGTAATTGAGGGATGCGCCGGAGCCGTCAGCCCGGTGATTCTGCCTGACTCTTCGAAGGCATTCGTAGCCTGCTCGGGCGGCCACCAGGTCATGGCCATTGCGCTGGCGAATCCTGATGCCCAGCCCCCAACGCAGGACAAACTTGAAACGCTGATGGATGTTGGCCGCGCGCCGGTCGATCTGGCCTTGAAGCCGGATGGCGGCGAGGTGTTTGTGGCGAATTCACTGTCGAATTCGGTATCGGAAATCTACACCACGACCGACGAAGTGGGCGACACGTACATGATTGGCGAAGACCCGGTGATGGGCCTCGTGACGCGTGACAACGCGCTCTTATATGAGGCGAACCTCCATTCGCCCGATGTGACCGCGTATTCCATCGACGATGGAAAGCGGATCGGGTCGGTGCACGTGGGTGACGGCCCGACGGCGCTCGCGTTCTCCGGCGCGGGGCACCTGCTGTTTGTGGTGGATTCGCGGTCAGATGACGTGGCCGTGGTGCGCACGGCGGACCGATCGCTGTTCACCATGCTGCCGGCGGGACGAAACCCGAACGCAATCGTGGTGAAGGCGTTCCGGGCGAAGTGAAGCAGCGGGGTTAGGAGCTCTTCGCGCGAGGCAGCGGGAGCTCTTCCGCGCCTTGGCCGGTTGATTTTCGAGGTCCCACCCCATGCGCAAAATCAAGGCCCCGCCGTCAGAATGTCGCGTCCGCTTCGTATAATCACGGGCATGAAGGTTCTTTTGTCCCTCTCAACTCTCTGCTCAATTCTGCTCGTTCCCGCTGCCTCACCAGCCCAGGCTGCCGGCGCTCAACACAAGGCCCCAGCCTCCAGCCCCGCGGCCTCCGCTTCGCATGCATCGCTGCTCCATCCTGCGTTGCTTACGGCCAAGGCCCCCGCCGATTTCAAAGTAAGATTCACGACCACCGCCGGCGTTTTCGTCGTGGACGTGCATCGGGACTGGGCTCCGCTGGGCGCCGATCGCTTTTACAACCTCGTTCGCCACGGATTCTTTACCAACGCCAGCTTCTTTCGCGTCGTGCCCGGCTTTGTAGTTCAGTTCGGGCTCAACGCCGATCCCGCGGTAAACAAGGCCTGGGCGGATGCCGATATCAAAGACGATCCGGTTACCCAAACCAACAAGCGCGCCTCACTGGTGTTTGCCACCGCGGGACCCGGCACGCGCACCACGCAGCTGTTCATCAACTTTAAGGACAACGCCCGCCTCGACGGCATGGGCTTTGCGCCGTTCGGCGAGGTCATCGACGGCATGGACGTGGTAGACAAGATTTATTCCGGTTACGGCGAGCAGCCCAGTCAGGATCTGATCACGGCACAGGGCGACGCCTACATCTCGCAGACCTTTCCCAACATCGACAAGATCAAGTTTGCCCGGGTGATCCCCGCAGTACCGGCGCACGCTCCCGTAAAGACCGCTGCCAAACCGTCCGCAGCCAAGCCTGCCGCGCATTGATTGGGATACGAGTCAGCAAGTCGGCGATTTGAGATCCGAGGTTTCCCATGTCTAAGAATCGGGACATGGGAAACCCTCTATTGTTAATGGGCCGGCGTTGCCGGAGCGGCAACTTCAGCAGCGCAACTGCCGTAGTCCTTACGCAGCTTCTCGACCACAAAAACCTGATCGTCGTTTGAGTCTTTCGCCTTCTTCAGTTTTGAGCCGTGCAGTTTCACGCGATCTCCAACCTTGATGGTTGCGGCGGAGCCCTGAAGTGCATAAACCTTCGAGTCGCTGGTGCGCAGTTCCATTCCGCCCTGACCAGAGAAGACGCAGCCTTGCAGCGTGTGGTGATGGTTTTCAACTGCAAGGGTAATGGCGACGGTTGTGCCTGCAATGACCGCAGCCAT
>JBEKCW010000343.1:0-6214 GCA_050014675.1 Occallatibacter sp.
CCGGGTGTGGTCGGCGCGGTACGGCATCTTTGCCATGCCGGTGATTGCCAATGGCATTGATCTTGATTGGGCCTTCAATCGCGCCAACGGGCAGAACTGGGAGTGGGAACTGAGGAAGGGGCTGCTTTCGCCGTGGCAGAAGAAAAAACGCGTGGGCGCGATTCGTGTGCTGAGCTACGTGAATCATGCGCACATGGGCGATTATCGCGAGTCGGTGAACGAGTTCGTAGACGGAATCACGGCGACACCGGAGATTACCGCAACTGAGAAGTTCGGGACCGTGAAATACGGATTTGGCCTGAACACCGAGCAGGAAGTGACTGACAGCCTGAGGCTCTTCGGGCGCTTTGGATGGAACGAGGATCAGCACGAGTCGTTCGCGTACACCGAAGTAGGGCAGACGGTGTTGTTTGGCGGCGACTACTCCGGCCATAGCTGGCACCGGCCCAACGACAAGCTGGGCGTGTCATTTGTGTCGAACGCCATCAAGCGCGATCACCAGAACTATCTGCATTATGGCGGTCTGGGGTTTTTGCTGGGTGATGGCGGGCTGACTTACGCCCGCGAAGACATTACCGAGTGGTACTACAACGCGCACATCTGGCGCGGGCTGTTTGGCGCGGTTGGCGGGTCGCAGATTTTCCATCCGGGGTATAACGCGGCTCGCGGGCCGGTGTATGTAGCGACGGTGAGGACGCACATCGATTTTTGAGGCGCGGCGGCTGCGCGGTGTGGCGTTTTTTCATCAAGAACCCAGGCGCGATGTTGCAGACTGATTGATGAGGGTTTTCCGGGAATGCGACTCGAACGAACTGAGCCGGACTGCGGCGCTGGTCAGCGACCATCAGGAAAACAACTGTCAGGAGTTTTTCGCGTAGCGGTGCTTGGCATGCTGGCGGCGACGGCGACCGCGTTTTGCGCTGAAGCGCAAAGCCACGCGCGGCTGGCCGGGATACGCACGATCGATGTGGCGCAGATGGGCTCAGGCGGCGCCGCCGATGCATTGCGGCTGAGAATCATCGACCGTTTGAAAAAGAGCGGACGGCTGAAAATTGTTGAGGGCGCGTCGGGTGCGGATGTGACGCTGCGCGGCGATTCGAGTATCTGGGCGACGGGGACGATCACGCTTAGTCCGCATTCAGGCGGCGCGACGCAGACTATGTACCAGGGATATGTTTCGGCAGAGCTTGTCGGGAGCACGGGGCAGACACTCTGGTCGTACATGGTAACGCCGAGCCGATTCCGAACTGCGAGCATCACCGACGATCTGGCCGACCAGATGACGGCGCGGCTGCTTGAGGCGATCGCGAGCGGCGGGGCGGGGACGGGAAGCGAAAATGAAGCGGCGAACACTTTGCACGTAGCACTGCGCGTGGCCGGAAGCACGCTGGCTGCGCCGCTCTACCGGAAGTGGTTTGAATCCTCGGGGATGGACGTGAGCTACGCCGCGGTGGGCTCGGAGGCGGGATTCGAAGCGCTGGGCGCGGTCAGGGTGGATATTGCCGCGTCTGACATGCCCGTGAGCGAGCAGGGCTGGCTTGTGGCGAAGAGCTTGATCCAGATTCCAACCGCTCTGGGTGGCGTGGTGCCAATCTATAACCTGCCTTCAGTTGGGCGGCCGCTCAACTTTACGCCGCAAGTGCTGGCGGGCATCTACCTGGGGACGATTCGCAAGTGGAATGACCCGCGGATTGCCGAGGCCAATCGCGGCGCGCATTTGCCCGATGCGGAGATCGCGGTAATGCATCGCTCCGATGGTAGTGGTACGACGTTTGTGTGGACGAGCTATCTCTCGCTGGTTTCGCCGGAGTGGAAAGCGGTAGCCGGATTTGGCCCGCACGTGAACTGGCCGGTGGGCACGGGTGCAGCGGGGAACGAGGGCGTTGCGGATCTGGTGAACAAGACGCCCAATTCAATTGGATATGTGGAGCTGATATACGCCATCCAACATGAGCTGAATTATGGTGCGGTGAAGAACGCGGCGGGCGATTTTATCAAGGCCGATCTGGCCGGCATTACCGCGGCCGCCGTTGGCGCGAAGCTTGGGCGCGGTGACGATTCGGGATTCGGAATTCTCAATCAGGCCGGCCGCGATGCTTACCCCATCAGCACATTTACGTGGCTGGTGGCGCCGGTTGAAGGGGTGAGCGCAGAGAAGCGCGCAGCGATGGCCGATCTGCTGAAGTGGGCGCTGACTACGGGCCAGAAGCAGTGCGCATCGCTGGGCTACGCGCCGCTTCCGCAAAAGATTGCGGCCCGCGAGCTGGATGCGGTGAAGGCGTGGGCAGAGAAGAAGTAAGCCTTCGGCCGGCGGCGCGATCAGGCGCGTTTTGCGCTTACCTTGTAGCCAGATCGATCGAGTCGGCGCGCAAGAGTGAGCTTTTTTGAACTAAAGAGGCTCACGAAATGCACGATACTTAAAGTGTGTGGCGTCGAGTCATTCCGCTGACGCTTGCCCTGCTGGCGCTGGCTGGGGAGATGCTTTGCGCCCAGGAACCCAACTTTCGCGCCTTCGGCAGTTCTGAGGATTTGAAGAACCTGGCCGTACGCAGAATCTATCAGGACCGCATCGGCTTTCTCTGGGTCAGCACCGAAAACGGCATCTTTCGATTTGACGGCGAGCGCTTTGAGCCATTCGGAGCGGAACGGGGAATTCCGCCGAACTCCGGCATGGCATTTGGTGAAGCTCCCGATGGCTCGCTTCTTATTGGCGGAGCCATAGGACTTTATCGCCTGTCGGGGAATCGCTTTGAAAAACTCCCAACCTCTTTCAACACCGTCGGCTGGGCGCAGGGCATCCAGTCGGATGGAAAGGGTCACACCTTTCTTGGCACCGATGCCGGCCTTGTGGAGCTCTACTCTCAACCGGGGCAAAGCCAATTTGCAATGCGCACCATTCCCCCGCCCCAGGGAACATCAGCGCCCGGCGCCTTTGGGATCCTGGTGGATGGCGACACTTTGTGGTACGAGTGCGGACACGAGCTCTGCCGCATGGATGCCCACGGCACTCAGGTCTTTTCACGAGACAGCGGGCTCCCTGACGGGGAGATACAAGTCATTCTGAAAGACCACGATGGAAATCTCTGGGTGCGAGTGAGGAACGCGGGCGTCTTCATTTGGGCGGCCGGAAGTCCCCGATTTACAAGGCCGCATCTCCCACTTTCTCCAGAGAGCGTGGTTGGAGTACCCGCTGTCGATAAGGGCGGGCGGATTCTTCTTACGTCTCCTGACGGGCTATTTATTGGGGACCGTAACGAGTGGCGAAAAATTGACCGTTCCGATGGGCTCCGCGGAACCGTCTACTCGGTCCTCGAAGATCGGCAGCACTCGCTTTGGGTTGGCTTTGCAGGCCGCGGACTTTTGCAGTGGCGAGGGTACCGGGAATGGGAAAGCTACTCCAGCAGGAGCGGGCTTACAAATGATCTTGTCTACGAGATCGTTCCCCGGGATCAAGGTTCGATCTGGGTGGCAACTGAAGGGGGATTGTTTCGCGGAGAGGGGAAGCAACTCGGCTTATCGTTCAAGCCGGTCGCCGGATTGGATAATTTTCCCGTACATAGCGCGCACGCCATGCCCGGCGGCGATCTTTGGCTGGGGACTGAAACCCGCGGCGTGGCCCGCTTCGATCCTCGCACGCAAAAGATAGAGTGGTTTGGAGACGGGCAAGGGCTAACCGGGAAGGCTGCCTATGCTCTGTGCATCGATAGCCAGCAGAACCTATGGGTCGCAAGCGAAGTGGGGCTGTTCGTCGCCCACGCGCCTTACCAGGTATTCTCCCGCGTCGCCGAACTGCCGTCGACGCGCTTCTGGAACGTGGTCCAGGGTTCGGATGGCACGCTATGGGCCGGAGGCGCCGGCGGGCTTTTCGCATTGAAAGACGGCAAGTGGAAGAACTTCAACGAAGCATCCGGCTTGAGCAATCAGGAAGTGCTCTCACTGGGCGCAGGACCGAATGGCGTGATATGGGTCGGATACCGCTTCGGCGGCGGAATCGACCGAGTCCAATTGAAATCCGGTGGCATCGCCATTGAGAAGGGTGTTCAGAGACCGGGCAGCGACGGGCTCATTTACTTCCTCGACTTCGACGCTCAGGGAAATCTATGGGCCGGGACTGAGCACGGTGTGGACCTGTGGGATGGCACCCATTGGACGCACTACGACATGAACGACGGCCTAGCCTGGGACGACTGTAACCTGAACGCCTTTGCCGCGGAACCGGACGGCACTGTCTGGATCGGGACAAGTGGCGGGCTCTCACGTTTCAAGCCACTCCCGCGTCAGGATCATGAAGACCCTCTGGCGGTTGTGTTTACCAGGCTGTCCGTTGGACAAAACGATGTTTCAGAGCTGACCAACCCCAGCTTCGGAGTCCGATCGAACCCGCTCGTAGCACGGTACTCCGCGCTCAATGCGTCGCGCCAGAACGAAGTCGTCTTTCGGTACCGGTTGGGAGAGGAAGGCCAGGGATGGGCGGAGACCGATCAGCGAGAACTGCAGTTCGCCGGTCTTGCTCCTGGCCCCTACCGTTTAGAGGTCCAGGCAAGGGAGAACGATGGCGACTGGAGCGGAAGCACTGCCGAGTTCTCGTTCCGTATTCTGACTCCGTGGTACGCGTCGTTGTGGTTCATATGCGTTTGCGCAATCATTCCTCTTTCGGCAACCGGCGCAATACTGCGGCTGCGCTTTCTTGGCGCGAAGAAAAGGGAACAAGAGTTGGTGAAGCTGGTTGCGGAGAGGACCGCCGATCTAAGCCTCGCCAACGAGGAACTTAAGAAGCTGTCGTTTACCGATCCTCTCACTGGATTGGTTAACCGGAGGATTTTTGACGAGACACTCGAGAGAGAGCATTCCCGCGTCAGGCGAACTAATTCTCCGTTGTCGCTGCTCATGATCGACGTGGATCATTTCAAAGCTTTGAATGACTCATTGGGCCACCAGAAAGGCGATGAGTACCTGGTTTTGGTGGCTGCCGAACTCAAACACAGATGCAGGCGACTGGTGGACGCGGCCGGCCGATATGGAGGCGAGGAGTTCACCATCGTGCTGCCGGATACCGATGCCACACATGCCTTTGAATATGCCGAGTCAGTTCGGCTCGCTGTGACCGCTCTCAACCTTCCTCATCCCAAATCCGCGACTGCTTGGTTTCTGACCGTCTCAATTGGAGTTGCCACCGCCACCAGGGAAGACTGCCTTACCCCCGCCGCCCTTGTGGCCGAAGCGGATCGCGCGCTCTATGCCGCAAAAAATGCGGGGCGAAACCGAGTGAGCGCGGCTACAGCGTGCTAACCCACCCTTTTCGCAAGCTGCGCGAAAAGGATGGGGCAACCAGTTTGGTGAGTGTTTGAGATGGGTCGGTTTGGGCTTGTGCTATCCCAGGTCTGAATGAAATCAAGAAGCAGGTCCCCGTTCGACTGCGATTGCTTTGCAATCTCCGCTCAAGGCGGGCTTTCGACTCCGGTCCGCTTCGCTCAGGAGGGGGCACCCGCCAGCAAATTCGTCGATGCGGTCAGCCTAAGTATTTCGCCCACACAGCGACCCATTGCTCAGTGAGCGCGCCCCATGGCGGCCAGAAGTACAGCAGAGAGGCGGTAAACAAAGCCGCCGTCAGCCCTGCGGAGCCGATGACATGGGAGCGGACGAGCCGGCCACGCCACAAGTCCCAGCCAAGCATCAGGCCGATCAGCAGCAGGTTGCCGTAGAAGAAGTAGAGGAACCACGGCAACACCGAGGTCGGCTCTTTCAGCAGATGTCCTGAGAATCTCGAGAATCCAGGGTCAGCGAGCGCGACAGTGGACAGAATCATCATTCGCTTGTGCGCGGCCGGATTCTTTCTGAGGGTAATGCCGCATGCCAGCAGAACCAGAAAGCCGCCGATATCCACCAGATGCACTGAGAGAAACGGATCGGGCACCGGGCCGTGCAGCGTGACGTATTGCACCACGAGGGATATGAACGCCGCCGGCCCCATCACCGCCATCAGGCAAGCCCAAGCCACCATAAAAACACCGAGCTTGCGGTGCACGGCAACGCGGTCGCTCACCACTAGCAGCACCTGCGCGGTGAGCAGCAGCATCCACACCGTGAACACGGCAGCATGCACGTGAACGATGGCTGGGACGGGAGGATTCTTATGCAGATAGTGGGGAATATCGAGGCCGAATCCGGCAATCATTCCTATCCACAGAATGCCGAGCCACACGGCCGAGGCCTT
>JBEKCW010000344.1:0-6198 GCA_050014675.1 Occallatibacter sp.
AAGAGGCCCATCGCCTGGGCATCACGGCCACCGATGCCGATGTGCTCCACTTTCTGCAATTCGGGCCTTACCACCAGACCTTCTTCCCCGGCGGCAAGTTCATCGGCGAGTCCCAGTACACGCAGATCATCAACCAGGCGAACATGTCGGTCCCCCAATTTGAGCAGGACGTAAAAGAGGGCATCATCATCCAGCGGCTGCAGGCCATGGTTACGGCCAGCGTCACGGTCAGCGACAAGGATGTGCGCGAGCAGTATCGCAAGCAGAATCTGAAGATCAAGTTCGACTACGCCGTGATCTCCAGCGCCGATATCCAGAAAACCATCAACCCCTCCGACAGCGATCTTGAAGCATTCTTCAAGAAGAACGCGGCGCGCTACGCGAGCGCGGTTCCCGAAGAGCGCAAAATCAGCTACTTCGCTTTCACGCCCGGCGATGTGCCCGGAGGGCTGCCGCAGCCCACCCAGCAGCAGATCCAGGCCTATTACAACCAGCACCAGACCGAATTCCAGACGCCGGAGCAGGCCCGTTCGCGCCACATTTTGATCAGTGTGCCTCAGGGCGCAGACGCCAAGGCCGACGCAGCGGCGAAAGCCAAAGCGGAAGATGTACTCAAGCAGCTGCAGGCCGGCGGCGATTGGAACGCCCTGGCCAAGAAATACTCTGACGACCCGGGCAGCAAAGACAAGGGCGGCGAGCTTGGATTTGCCCAGCGCAAAACCATGGTGCCCGAGTTCGACAACGCGATCTTTACCCAGAAGATTGGCGACATCAAGATTGTGAAGAGCCAGTTCGGCTACCACGTGGTTCAGGTTGAAGAGCGGCAAACGGCGCATTCGCAGGCGCTCAACGAAGTGCTGCCGCAGATTCAGGCCACGCTCTTCCGCGATGCAAGCCAAAAGGCGCAGGTAGACTACGCGCGCGCGCTCACCTCTGAAGCCGACAAGAACGGTCTCGACAAGACGGCCGCCGCGCACCACCTGCAGGTGGTGACCAGCCCGCCAGTCGCGAAATCGGGCGTGATTTCGGCGCTGGCCTCAAGCAGCCAGCTGCTGGATTCGGCGTTCGCAGCCAAGCTTAACGATCCGCCGCAGGACGCGACCACCGGCGAAGGCTACGCAATCTTCCAGGTCACCGGCATAGTGCCCGCGCACGCGCCGGCATTCGCAGACTGGAAGCAACACGTGCTTGACGACTACCGCACCCAGCAATTGCCCGGGTTGTTGAACAAGACGACCCAGGAGCTGGCCGACAAGGCAAAGCAATATAACGACCTGAATAAGGCAGCCAAGGAGCTGGGAGCGACCGTGAAGACCAGCGACCTGGTGAGTGTGACTGGCCAGGTGCCCGATGTAGGCAGCGTGGGCCAGGTGGCGCCGCAGCTGTTTGAACTGAGCGTAGGCTCATTCAGCGGCCCCATTTCAACCGACCGTAACGGCGTTGTAGCAAAAATCGTCGACAAGCAGGAACCCAGTGCCGAAGATATCCAGAAAAACTTTGACACCACCCGCGAACAGCTCAAGGACGAACAGCAGAACCAGGCCTTCAACGTCTTTTTGAGCACGCTGATGGACCAATACAAGAAAGACAAGCTGATCCGCATGAACGCGAAAAACGCAGGCCCAGGGCTGCCAGGGCGTCAAGGCAGCTAGACGGCAAGTCAGCGAGCCAGCTAGTCGGCCCAAACGTCGTCTGTCGTGATTCATGATCTGAATCTTCAGCAAAGAGCCTCCCGCGAAGGAGGCTCTTTGTTCTTATTCACTTCTTCACTTATTCACTTCTTCCCTTGTTCCCTGGTTCCCTCGCTCCCTGTCCTCCCCGACCCGCTGCGATAGCATGCACCTAGAGCAAAGCTGAGCTGCACATCGAGATTCACCTCCCCGGAGGGATTCCAATGAACTTGAGACTTCTGCAACGGAGCCCGCGTCTCCTTGCGCTCCTTTTGGTTTTCGCGCCCATTGTATTTGTCGCATCTGTGACACGCCTGCATGGGCAGACTGCGCCGGGCAGCTTCACCCTCCAGCAGGTGTTGAGCGCGCCGTTTACCAGCGACCTGATTGCAGCCCCCGCAAAGAAACGCATTGCCTGGGTGGCCAATATCGAGGGCCGGAATAACCTGTGGGTGGCCGAGCCGGGCTCGCAGGGATTCGCCGCGCGCCAGCTCACTCATTACACCGACGACGATGGCGTGGGCGTGAACACGCCGCGTTGGACCGCGGACGCCGGGACAATTGTGTACGAGCTGGGCGGCAGCGACGAGGACGAAGCGAAACCCACGCCGAATCCCGCATGGCTGGTGAAGGGCGTAACCCAGCAGATATGGATTGCGCCGCTGGCCGGCGGCGAGCCGCGGCTGATTGGCGAGGGGCATCTGCCAGCCGTTTCGCCCGACGGCAAGACCGTTGCCTTTGTGCGCGACAAAGAAATATGGACTGCGCCACTCGATGCGGTCGACACCAAACCCGGGCAACTGCTGGTGACGCGCGGCTCGGCGTCGGACCTGCGATGGTCGCCGGACGGCAAGAAGCTTGCCTTCAAGTCTGACCGCGACGACCACTCCTTCATCGCGGTCTTCGACTTCGATAAGCACGCGGTGGTGTATCTCGATCCATCGAGCGATCACGATCAAGGCCCGAGCTGGTCGCCCGATTCAAAGACCGTGGCGTTTGTGCGCGTGCCTTCTGAAGCGGATCAACTGGACTTTGTTGAGCATCGCACGGCTCAGCCCTGGTCGATCAGGGTAGCGGATGCGGAAACCGGCGAGGGGCACGCGATTTTCAACGCGGCCGAGGGCCAGGGCAGCGCATTTCAACCAACGGAATCGGATGCGCAGCTGATGTGGGTTGCGGGCAGCCGCATCGTCTTTCCGTGGGAAAAGGACGGCTGGCTGCATCTGTATTCCGTTGCGGCGAGCGGCGGCGAGTCGGCGCTGCTCACTCCGGGCGATTTTGAAGTGGACCGCGCGACGGTGTCGCCGAAGGGCGATGCGATCGTCTTCGATTCAAACCAATACGGCGCAGATAAAGCTGATGTGGACCGCCGGCACATCTGGCGCATCGGGTTTGCGGCAGGCGTTGCTGCCACCGCGCCGCAGCAGCTCACCAGCGGCCAGGGCATCGAGACCCAGCCGGTGGTTGCCTCTGACGGCGAAACCATCGCAGTGCTCCGCTCCGATGCAAAGCTGCCCATGCGTGCGGCGCTGGTGAATGCGGGCGGACTCACTGATCTGGCCCCGCAGGCAATTCCGGCGGATTTTCCGGCGTCGAAGCTGGTCACGCCTCAACAGGTCATCTTTACCGCCTCAGACGGAATGACGATTCACGGCCAGCTCTTTGTGCCGCCAAATGCAAAGCCCGGCGAGCGGCTGCCGGCGCTGGTCTTCTTCCACGGCGGCAGCCGGCGCCAGATGCTGCTGGGATTCAGCTATATGGGCTACTACTCCAATGCCTACGCCATGAACCAGTACCTGGCTTCGCGCGGATACATTGTGCTCAGCGTGAATTACCGCAGCGGCATCGGTTATGGGCTCAACTTTCGCGAGGCCCTCAACTACGGAGCCGGCGGCGCCAGCGAGTTCAACGATGTGATGGGCGCGGGCCTGTATCTTAAATCGCGCAGCGATGTTGACCCCACGCGCATTGGCTGCTGGGGAGGCAGCTACGGCGGCTACCTGACGGCCTTGGCGTTGTCGCGTGCTTCGTCGCTGTTTGCGGCGGGCGTTGACTTCCACGGCGTGCATGACTGGAATCTCGAGATGCCAGTTTTTGTCCCCCACTACGACCCGGCTAAGCACGCGGAGGTTGCGCGGATGGCATATGAGTCGTCGCCAATTTCATCCGTTTCCACATGGCGCTCGCCGGTGCTGCTCATCCACGGAGACGACGACCGCAATGTGCCATTCGCCGAGACTGTGCAGTTGGTGGAGGCGTTGCGCAAGCAGAAAGTGGATTTCGAGGAACTGATCTTCCCCGACGAGATTCACGGCTTCCTGCTGCACAGAGATTGGTTGCGCGCCTATGCAGCCGAGACGGATTTCTTCGACAGAAAGCTGAAAGCAACACCGCGTTAGCAAGTCAGCAGGTCGGCAGGTCGGCAAGTCAGCCCATGGATCGTGGATTGCATCCTCAAGAGAAATCCCGGGTGCCCCAGGTCCCTCGCACTTGGGGACCTGGGATAGCACAAACCTCAACCCGCTTCGTTGTTTCGCAGGCCCGTTTGTTCCACCGCGGTAGAGCTAGGGGCTAGAAGCTAGGAGCTAGAAGCTAGGAGCTAGAAGCTGCTCTTTCGCACTCTTCCAACGGAATCCGCACCTGCTCCACAATCTCCAGCCCAAAGCCTTCGAGCGCGGGAATGTGCATCGGCGTATTCGACAAGAGCCTGATGCGCTGAATGCCCAGGTCAGAAAGAATCTGCCCACCCAGCCCGATGGCGCGCAGAATGCGCCCGCTGCGGGCCTGCGAGCCCTCGCGGGTGCGCAGTTCCTGGTGCAGCACCAGTCGTCCGCCGCTCGGCTCCGCTGCGCCTGCAGGCGGCACTGCCCCGCCCGGGCCAAACTCCGGCGCGGGCGCGCGGTCAATCTCAAATCCGCGCGAGGTGTTGTGCAAGTAAAGCACCACCCCGCATCCTTCCTCGGCAATCATGCGCATCGATTGATCGAGAACCTCGTGGCAGCGGCAATCGGCGCCAAACACATCGCCGGCCGTGCAACGGGTGTGCACACGCACCAGCACCGGATGCGTGCATGGCGGCCGAATCTCCAGCTGACCAGAATCCCCAAGCACCCCGCTCACCGCCGGCCCATCGTGGAAGGCCGGGCAGCCCGGGCAGAGGTCGCCGCGCACCAGTGCAATGTGGCTCTCGCCGCCGGTCACCTCGCTCTGGTAAGCAATCATGCGGAACTCGCCGTGGCGCGTGTTGATGGTGGTCTCACCGGCACGCACAATGTAGCGCTCGTGGCGCAGCCGGTAGCGGATAAGCTCGGCAACGGTGAGCATCAGCATGCCATGCTCTTTGCAAAACTCGATCAGGTCGGGAACGCGCGCCATGGTTCCGTCGTCGTTCATGATCTCGCAAATGATGCCCGATGGGTTGAGCCCCGCCATGCGCGCCAGATCGACCGATGCCTCGGTTTGGCCGGCTCTCACCAGCACTCCGCCCTTGCGCGCGCGCAGCGGGAAGACGTGGCCGGGGCGCACGAGGTCGGCCGAAGTCGAGCGGGGATCGATGGCCGTGCGAATAGTCTGCGAGCGGTCAGCGGCCGAAATGCCGGTGGTGACTCCCTCGCGCGCTTCAATGGTCTCAGTAAACGCCGTGCCAAAGCGCGAGCTGTTTTGCTGCGTCATGGGAAAAAGGCGCAGATGGTCGGCGCGCTCCTCGGTGATGGCGAGGCAGATAAGCCCGCGCCCGTAGCGCGCCATAAAGTTAATGGCCTCGGGCGTAACGAACTCGGCGGCCAGGGTAAGGTCGCCTTCGTTCTCGCGGTCCTCGTCGTCGACTACAACCACCATGCGGCCGGCGCGAATCTCATTCAGCGCGCCAGGCACGTCGGTAAAGGGAGGCTCGAAAGTGCGTGGGGTGTGCGGCATGGTGCAGTTCTATTGTCGCCTAAGGCGGAAGCAAACGGCAAAGGCCGCGCGGATTACTGAGCGCAATGTACGATTTGCCGGTCAACCCGGCAATGTGCCTGGAGCGTGTCGTAGAAGACGGTCTGCCCTTTTGCGTCGAGCTGCATCAGCAGATCGAATTCCTTGATGTTGCGAGTAAGCACCACGCAGCCATGCCTGGCCGCTGTAACAAAAATCAACGCATCGTTGAGCGCCTTGCGCTGCTCGGTCTTACCGTACCGTTGCAGCCGTGCCAGCAGTCCCGCAAGAATGCCGGCTTCGCGCCATGTGTCACGGTCCGGCGTAAGAATGCGATGCTCCGGCCGCAATTCGATGGATGCGGCGACCTGGGCAATCACACTCGCCGTATCCTTGCGCGCCGGGTCCAGCAAACCCGCGAGGGCCGCCATCTCCGCTTCCGTCACGGATGAGTGCCACAGGCTCCCGGTCCTGAGAGCAACTTCCATATCATCCGGAAGTCTCCCTTGCAGCGCGTCGATATAGACAGTGGTGTCGAGTAGCAGTTTAGGGAGCGGCGGCTTGAGGCTTTTGAGAAACCGCAACTGAGACCGATCACGGTAGGCGAGCGACTTCT
>JBEKCW010000345.1:0-6186 GCA_050014675.1 Occallatibacter sp.
AGATTGGCACTTTCCCAGGTTTATGAAATTTCTCCGTCGTAGCGTCTGGTTCTCGAGTCAGGTTGCCGCTTCAAGCGGTCCGGCCTTCGTCGTCCGCTTCCTTGCGTGTGCCGTGCTCTTTGCGTTGGTTTCGAGCCGCGCGTCCGCCGTCGTTCATCCCGTCCCGCTCGACCCCAAAGCCGACGCATCCACATGCCTGCAATGTCACGAAGACAAAACCAAAGGCAAGTCAGTGCACTCGGCTATGCAGATGGGCTGCCTGACCTGCCACGAAGTCCGCGTGAACAAAGACGTTACACACGTCAAGCTCATCACGGCCACCCCGGTATCTCTCTGCGTCACCTGCCACGCCGACAAAAAAGCCTCAGACATTAAAGGCACGGTTCACCCGCCCGCTGTTCGAGACTGCCTCACCTGCCACGATCCGCATACCAGCGACAACAAGAACCAGTTGCTGAAGCCGGAGTCGGGTGACGCTAAAGACAATCTTTGCCTCACTTGCCACACCACCGGCATGAACATGCCTACCGGCGGCAGCCGCCATGCCGCGCTCGACATGGGCTGCGATACCTGCCACCTGACGCACAAGACCGGCGCTGAGCCCACGATTGAGAACAACTTCCATTTGACCAAGCCGACGCCTGCGCTTTGCATTGACTGCCACGACCCCAAGGACGCCGATCTACAGAAGGCGCATAACAATCAGCCCTTCGGCACGGCGAACTGCGTGGAGTGCCACAATCCGCACCAGTCTGACCAGCCCAAGCTAATGGCAAAGTTTCAGCACGCGCCGTTCCAGGGGGGCGGATGCGATACCTGCCATGCGCCGGCAAAGGACGGCAAGGTGGTGCTGACGCAGGCTGACGTGAAGTCGCTGTGCGTTACGTGCCACGACGACAAGGCCAAGCAGATCGACAGCGCCAAGGTGCCGCATCCGGGCGCGGCCGGCGACTGCACCGATTGCCACAGCCCCCACGCGAGCAACCAGCCCGGCTTGCCCAAAACGGATTCGGTAAGCATCTGCCTTGGCTGCCACACCGATGTGGCGGATGAAGGCAAGAAGGGCTTCCATCACCAGCCAGCATTCGGCCTGGGCTGCGCAACGTGCCACACACCGCATGGCGGCGATAACGATCACCTGCTGCGCGCCAAGGGCAACGATCTGTGCCTGGAGTGCCACGGCCCCGACTCGGTTCCGCAGAAGACCGACGACGGAATGCTGGCCATCTTCAACGGGCAGATCAAGCTGCCTGCCGATTACTACCAGGTGAACAAGGTTCCGGTGCTTCCGCTCAAGTTCGGCCTGGGACACCCGGTTGATTACCATCCCGTTTCAGACGTGATGGACCCCAAGAATCTGACCAAGATCAAGGCTCATGTCACCTGCCTCTCGTGCCATCAGCCGCACGCGTCGGCGCAACCCGACCTGCTGGTGAAAGACCAGACCAACAACATGCAGTTCTGCGACATGTGCCACAAGAACCGTCTCAATATGACCGACACTGTTTCCCCCGGGAATTGATTGGAGATCCAAATGACCAGCTTCCTTATCAATTCGATACGCTCTCAAAAAGCTCCGGCGCTGATGCTGATTGCCGCGCTGGGCGTTGCGGCGCCGTTTGCGGCTTATGCTGCGAGCCAGAAGAAGACCACCACCGCCAGCAGCACTCCGCAAACACCCGACGGCCCGCGCAAGCTGAAATTCGACCCGAAGACGCTTGTCTGGCCCAGCCCTCCCAACGTCGCGCGCGTTCGCTGGATGGATTATTTTGCAGGCGCCAAGATCGACTATTCCGCACCCGCCGCCACCAAGACCAAAGCGTCATGGATGGACCGGCTGGCAGGCGCGCAATCGGACCAGGAAAAGGTGAATGTAAAGACCTTCCCCTTTCAACTGATCGGTCCGTTCGGTATCGCCATCGACTCGAAGAACAAGGTCTACGTGGCCGACCAGAAAGTTGGAGCCATATTCATTTTCAATACCGACACCCACGACACTGAGCTGATCCGCAATGGATACGAGGCGCACTTTGGCTGGATCAACTGCCTGGCCATGGACGATGACGACCGTCTCTTTGTATCCGACGGCAAGCTGCGCCACGTGCTGGTCTTCAATCCCAAGCATGAGCAGGAAGGGCAAATTACCGAGGGCCTTGTGGATCCGGTTGGCCTGGCCATCGACACTGCCAATCGATTTCTCTACGTAGTGGATACCCAGCAGGACCAGGTAATTGTTTACGACGCGGACACGTACAAGCTGCTGCGCCGCATCGGCACCGGCGGCAAGAATCACACCCTGACCGGCCAGGGAGATTTTGGCGCGCCGCAGGGAGTGGCTGTGGACGCGGACGGGAATGTCTACGTCACCGACACGTTGAACGATCGCGTTGAGATCTTCGATGCCGATGGCAACTTTATCAGCACCTTTGGCAAGAACGGAGATGGACCGGGCTTCTTTGAACGGCCTAAGGGGATTGCCGTAGACGGCGACGGGCACATCTGGGTTGCCGACGAGGTTCAGGACCGGCTGCAGGTCTTCGATAAAGACGGCCATCTGCTGACTTACGTTGGCTACAAGCACGGCGAACTTCCCGGCCAATTCCAGGCGCTGGTGGGAGTGGCTGTCGACAAGCAGAACCGGGTTTTCACTACCGAGCAGTTTCCGGGGCGGCTGCAGGAATTCCAGTACATCAGCGACGCGCAGGCCGAGGCTGAGAAGCAGCACCAGGCTGAAGAGGGGGCGAAACGGGCCGCGCAGCATAAGGCCGTGACCCCAACCTCAACCACGAAGCCGGCACAACAGCCAGCCGCAGCTGCGCCGCAAAGCGGAACGGCTGCGCCGAAGGCCTCGCAGTAGAGCGATCTTCGACGAGATGTAGAGCTCCGCTCCGATAAGAAACAAACTCGACTGCCGGCACATTGAGATTTGAGGTTTCCCACCCTCGCGACAAAAACAGAGACGTCGCGAGGATGGGGCACCCATTTTAAATGCTTGATTGAGACGGGTTGATCCAGGTTCGTGCTATCCCAGGTCTCACCTAAATCAAAAAGCAGGTCTTTCGACTCCGCTCGGGAGGTGCGGCGGCAGTTTCGCCTCTGGAACGGTGTTTACCGATCGAATAATGCCAGCGGTCTCATAGTGTCGAGATGATACATAAATGCGTGCCTGCGAGGGCTTGGCTTCGACCGCAAATCATTGACATTACATTCACTTTAATTTAACTTCTGCAACAACCCATCACGCGGTTTCCCTCGGAGGCGCGTTGCTCTTGTTCGGCTCCTCCGGCGAGGCGTGAACATCACGCGCAAATCTTCGGCTGCTGAAGCGTGAGCCAGGCTTTATAGAAGAAATCCAACGTTGACAGATGGCGTCTCGACAAGCGCTGGCACGTCTTCGCTGGGTCCATGACGACTCCGGCGCCAGCCGGACATAGGCAATTGAGCTGATTCAACTTTTCAGGAGGAATAGCCATGCAAATGGTTACGACGAGAAAGCTGTTCGCTTTGGCGCTGTGTTGTTTTCTGGGTTGCACGGTGGCCTTCGGTCAAACCGCTTCAACATCGCTTCGCGGCACCGTAAAAGATTCCAGTGGCGCGGTCGTCAGTGGAGCGACAGTGACAGCTGCCAACCAGGCAAGCGGGATCGCTTATCATACGCAGACTAATAGCGCCGGCTTTTATGTTTTCCCTGACCTTGTTCCGGCGCACTACCTGGTGACTCTTTCCGCGCAAGGCTTCGGCACTCAGATGCGCGCTGCCGAGCTGCTGGTGGGTGAGCCTGCGACCATCGATTTTGCTCTCAGCGTGCAGTCCGCAACCGTCACTGTCGACGTGAGCGCGGCGACTGAAGCCATCAATTTCACGGACGCCACCGAAGGAAACGCCGTCGGCAATCAAACCATTCAGGCGCTGCCCATGGACGGCCGCAATCCCATCGCGTTGCTCACGCTGCAGCCCGGCGTGCTCTACATCGGCAACGAGGTCACGGATAGCCGCCAGGGCGCTGTGGCCGGCGGACGCTCCGACCAGGGCAACGTCACCGTGGATGGCATCGACGACAACGACCAGATTAATGGCACTGCGTTCACAGGCATTCTGCGCTCCACGCTCGACTCCACCGAGGAATTTCGCGTAGTCACTTCAGACGCAACCGCTGCCTCGGGCCGCTCCTCAGGCGCGCAGGTCGACCTGATCACCAAGAGCGGCACCAACAAAATTCATGGTTCGGCCTACGAGTACTATCGCCCCACCAACACCGTTGCCAACTCCTATTTTTATAAGAACGAGGAGTTGGAGTCGCAATCACCCAACATCCCGCAGAAATACATCCTCAACACCTTTGGTGGCGCCTTCGGCGGCCCGGTCAAGAAAGACAAGCTCTTCTACTTCTTCAACTACGAGGGCCAGCGTCAGGCCATCGATGACGTTGTAGAAGCAACCGTTCCCACGCCCAGCTTCATGAATGGCGGACTGCAATATACAAACTCCAATAACATGACTGAATCCCTGACGCCTGCGCAGGTAGCCGCCATGGACATGCCCTGCACCAGCAACACCTTCAACAACGCGCCTGTTTGCCCGAATGGTCCCGGCGCCAACGCCGCAGTGCAGAGCTATCTTGCTCCCGTCAAGACATCCACCAATCCCGTCGGGGGAGATGGCGGGTTGAATAGCGCGGCCCTGTTCTTCACTTCGCCCGCGCCATCCACACTCAACACCAGCATTATTAAGCTCGACTACGTTCCCAGCAGCAAGTACCGCTTTTTCGTCCGCGGAAATCTGCAGAAAGACACTGCGGCTGGAGCTGAGAATCTTCCTGGACAGGGCCCGTCCACCTTCTACGACGACAACACCAAAGGTATCGCCGGCGGCTACACATGGATTCCAACCTCTCACATCGTGAACGACCTCCGCTACGGCTATATCCGTCAGGGCTGGCAAAGCGGCGGAATCGCCCCCGGTAACTGGGTGGATCTTTACGGCCTCACGCAGCCCACGGCGCAGACCGGCTCCAGCTTGCTGCACGTGCCGGTAAATGACATTACCGACACTTTGAGCTGGAACAAGGGCGCGCACACCTTTGCATTTGGCGGAACCTGGCGCGGCATCACCAACTACCACTCCGGCAACGGCGGGTCATTCGGCGGCGCGAGCACCAACTACCAGTATGCAAACACCAGCGATTTGCCCACGCCTTCAGATATGTCCGCCAGCTTTAACACCTCGTGGCAGATCTCATGGGCCAATCTCATGGGCATCATCCCCGAGTTGAGTTTGCCGTTTAACTACGCCATCTCCAGCCCCACCGCGGCAACCGCCCAGCCTGAAGGCTCACCCGTCGTCCGCAACTTCCATTCCAATGAATGGGAAGGTTACTTGCAGGACTCCTGGCATGCCCGCTCCAATCTGACCTTCACCTATGGCGTGCGCTACACGCTGCTCGAGACGCCTTACGAAACCAATGGCCAGCAGATCTCATACAACATCGACATGGACGCCTATTACAAGAAGCGCGAGACCGAAGCCCTGCAGGGCCAGGTGTACGAGCCGCTCCTCTCTCTCGCGCCATCAGGCAAAGCCAATCACGCTCCGGGATTCTGGCCCGAGCAGAAAAAGGCCTTTGCTCCGCGCCTTGGGGTGGTGTGGTCGCCAGACGGAAAAACCTCGGTCCGCGCCAGTGCCGGCATGTATTACGACCACTACGGTGAGGCGCTCGTGAATAACTGGGACACCAGCGGCGAGAGCGAAATCGGCCTCGCTGCCGAAGTCACCAACACGGCCGACCTGTTGGGCTTTGAGCAGGCGCCGCGCTTTACCGGCCCGCATGACCTGCCCAATATCGCGCTCCCATCGTTCCCGACGACAGAGTCCTACCCCTTGCAGCCCAACATAGGCAACTACGGCATTAACTGGGGCATGGACAACCACGTGAAGACACCCTACGCCGAGGCCTACAATTTCTCGATCCAGCGCGAACTGCCAGGCGGCTTCATGTTTGAAGAAGCGTACGTGGGGCGGCTTGGCCGGCACCTGCTGCAGGACCTCGACCAGGCTGAACCTACCGACTTCGTTGACCCCGCAGGAGGCGGCGACTACTTCAGCAACGCCGCAATTCTCTCCAAAGCGGTTGATAAGGCTCCCTTCGGCACGCAGCAGTACGGCATCTTTGCCGGGAGCACGCAGAAG
>JBEKCW010000346.1:0-6126 GCA_050014675.1 Occallatibacter sp.
GCATTGGCGCACGGGCTTAGGACAGGAGAACGACCGAGAAAAAAGCGGAAACTCGTGCGAGCAGGCAAACAGGCATGATCATCTCTCATCCATGTCATCTGATACTTGCAGGCTCTGACTAGTATGAATTGATTCCCTCAGGTATACGGCCACTGCGATAACTTGCCTCGGCGCGGCGTTCGTCCTTCATCAGGCGTTGGTTTGCAATGAGTCGAACCCAAAGAGGTATGGCTCCGATGCGTCTTCCGGATGCCTTGGCGATTACGTACGCCCGGGCGCATTTCTCGTAGAGTTCGGTGTTCAGGAGAACGCGTTCGCAAGTCATCCCCAGGCATAAAAGTTGACCGCCAAGCAGGGAAGCGTTGGCTCCCCGAGCGAACGTCTTTCGCAGCGCTTCCGCGTCGGCGCTCTGTACATAATCGAGCGGCCCGACAGGCAAACCGATATGCCTGACCTGTTCGTCAAAGACCGGTGGCAGCATGCCGCCGCAACCGGCAAGCAGCCGGACGCCTCGTGGACTGGTTATCGCTACGGCTCCAACATCGCCGCGCATCCGGTAGATGGATGTATGAATTCCATCCACCCTTTCCTTGGATAAGAGTGAGACCTCTCGAAGGTCTGTGGCAGTAATCCGGCTCCAATCTGCATTTCCGGACGCGACGATCATCTCCAAGGAGGCGGGAATCCGCATCGAAAAGCTATCCGCAGCAGTATGGAGGAGCCCCTTGCCGGCAAGACGCCGGCAGGCTTCGAGCAATTGCGTTTGGATCTGCGCACGCTGCACGATATCTCCAAATCAAACAAGCTTCAGTACATCCTCGAAGCGGTTTAGCGCATCGTCGATGACCGCGTCCGTATCGGCGAGGCCGGTATAGATACGGCTCCCGGCGAGCGTGATGATTCCATGCGCGCTGAAAGCGGCGCCCATCTCTTCCATCATGTGCTTGCGCGGGCCTGCTTCCTTCATTACCTTGAGTGGATTGCGCATGCTCATCAGCATCACGGCCGAGGTCTGCAGGTGAACAATCGAACCCTGGTTATAAGTGACATAGGGCAAACCTAAACGGCTGATGATTTCGTCGAGCCCTTTGCGCAGCCGATCTCCGGCGCGGCCGGCCATTACCGCGGCACCCGTGCGCCTCATTTCCTGAACGCCAAAGTATCCGGCGGCACAAGAAAGAGGATTGGCCGTCAGAGTTCCGCCGACAAAGGCGCGTTTCGACGTGGTCCCGATTCCACCAGCCAGCAGCATCATGACATCGCGCCGCCCTCCGATGCCGCCCGCCATTGGGTAACCGGCCGTGAGGCATTTCCCGAGCACAGTGATGTCGGGTTTGACTCCAAAATAACCTTGCGCGCCACCCATGCCAACACGAAACCCACTCACCACTTCGTCGAAGATCAGCAACGTACCAAACTCGGTGCAAAGTTTCTTGAGCTGAGTGTTGAAGTCACGATGAACGGGACGGGTACCGCTCTCCGGCCCCAATGGTTCAACGATAATGGCGGCGGTGCCGCCTCTCAATCGATTGAGCCACAGGGTACGCCGCAACGCTTCCAGATCGTTGGGAAATCGTTCTTGAATGTACGCTGTCGACTGCCGGGGGATACCGATGGCTTCTCTGCGGCCCGTGCCGGGAAGGCGCATGCCATACACCATCTGGTCGCTCCATCCGTGATACGCACCGCCGATCTTGATGACCCATTTCTTGCCGGTGTAAGCCCGGGCGAGGCGGAGCGCGGCCATGACTGCTTCCGTTCCTGAACCGAGCATGCGAAACATTTCTATAGCAGGCATCGCTTCGCTGACTAACTCGGCCAGCTTAACCTCATACTCATGCAGCAGGCCAGTAATCGGACCGCACGTCTCAAGCAGCGCGTGAATCTGCTCTCTGACTCTCTCATTGTTAGAATCAAGCAGCGTTGGCCCCCCCCCCTTGAGAAAGTCGATATAACAGTTGCCGTCGACATCCTTGAGCCAGGCGCCGTTGGCGCTGGTAACTGCGAGCGGGAAGGGATAATTGAAAGCAAGATTGTGCTGGATGCCTCCAGGAATGATTCGCTCCGCTTGTTGCGAGAGAAGTCGGGATTGTGTGCACTTCTGCCCGAAGTAATCAAGGACTTTCTCCATGTTGTCACGCCGTATGGGCCGAATCGGTTGCTTAACCAGCTCATCGAGACGCGCGTACAGATCGACCGTATCTGGCCACTCCGAAATGCCATACGCGGCCGCAGACATGTCGTTTTCAAGCGAGGGCAAAGTAGTGCCTGATGAGATCATCGTACAGACTCCGTGACTCCAGAATTCTTCAGTAGTTGAAGGGCTTCGAGCAAGGACAGATCGTTTTCCGAAACTGCTCGATTGTCGATCGCATGACGAAAATACGCGGTGCATGCCTGCTCCAGAGCTTCGACCTTAGCCACTGTTTCGCCAAATGTGGCGCCGCAGCAAACAACGCCGTGGTTGCGCATAAGATAGGTATCGATCTCAGGGCGCAGGGCCTTCTGCAATTTCGACGCGAGCCATCTAGTGCCCGAAGGCGCATAGCCAACGAATGCGGAGCTTGATCCGAGCAGTTTTTGGTGCCGCGGATCATCAATCTCCAACGCGCGCCCAAGCAGCGTATAAGCGCTGGCAACGGGTTGGTGCGTGTGAATGCTCGCTAGACAGTCTTTGCGGGCGCGCAGGACATGCGCATGCAGCTTGTGCTCCACAGACGGCGCGCGATCGCCCTCGACGCGTACAAGATCGTCGAGGCGCAGAACGCAGATATCTTCAGCGGACATCGCGTAGTAGTCGGTGGCGCTGGGAGTGACTGCGAAATGCTGGTCGTCGATCCGGTAGGCGATGTTGCCCCCCGTTCCTGCCAGGTAGCCTCTGTCAGCCAATTTTAGACAGGTTGCTACGACTTCACGGCGCTCTTGATCGAAGTTCATGGCTGCACGTTCCTGCGGGGATTCAAGCGCCCATACAAGGGAGCGAGGCGTTTGTACGCGAACTTGAAGTTGTCGAAGAGATCGTCGTAGATCGCCTTTCTTCCCGCGTCGGGCAGATAGGTATGCCGGATCTGCACAAGGTCCGGCATATCCTCGAAAGAAAGGGCACCGATTCCAACATAGCCAATCCAGGCCGCCCCCACGGCGTTTGCCTGGATGGGAGCATTCAACTGGCGGGTCGGGATGCCGAGCATATCCGCGAATATCTGGCACCAGACATCGGACACTGCACCACCGCCAGCCATCGTGATCCGATCGAGCGGCTTGCCCAGAAAGCGATTGAACGGCGTAACCATCCAGCGCGTGTTCAGGGCGACTCCTTCGAGAAATGCGCGGATCATATCTTCGCGAGAGTGGCGCAACGACATATTGAGCAAGCCGGCGCGCAAACTGGAATCATCGACGGGGCTTCGTTCGCCGAAAAGCCATGGCGTATAAAGCAAACCTCTTGCTCCAACCGGCACCGAAGCAGCAATACTGTCCAGGATGGCATACGCATCGGCGGGCTTGCCGTGGCCAAAGTCATCCGGGTAGCAAAGAATCTTATCGAGGAGAAAGGAAAGATTGGAGCCGGCCGAGGATTGCATGGCAACGGCCAGATAGCGGCCGCTTATAGCGCAAGGAACCGATGCAATTTGCGCAGATACATCTGTTTTCTTGAAGGGAACATGCGCTTCGATCCAGGATGAAGTACCGATATAAAGGTGAGCTTCGCCATCGCGGACAGCGCCCGACCCGATTGCCGCTGCGGAGTTATCGACCGCGCCTGCAACGACCGGCGTATCTTGCGGAAGTCCAAGCTCTGCTGCCGCGGAAGGGCAGAGAGGACCTAGGATATCGGTACAACGAACGATCTCGGGAAGCTTCTCGATGTCGATGCCGGACTGGGCAACAAGCTTGCGGTCATAGCGAATGCAATTGGCGTCGCGATTGTCAGTGACCCATGAGGTCAGGATGGAATCAGCTGTAGCAACAAACCGGCCGGTGAGGCGCATATTCATGTAATCGAGGGCATTCAGGAACTTATAAGTCTGGTCGTAGATGGCCGGCCACTTTTCCTGGATAAATGCCATGTGTCCCGCTGGGTCCTTTCCCGAGAGAGCCGGCGCCCCGCCCGTGCGGTTAATCCAGCGTAGCAACTTCAGAGGGTCGTAGCCGGAAACGGAGAAAACGCGGTTCCCGGCCATGCGGCGTATCGCATCGGCGCCGCGCATATCGATCCATAACATCGCACGATGCAAGGACCTGCCGGAGCGGTCGACGGCAACAGTGCACTCACCCTGGGCGGAGAAACAGATGGCAGCTATCTCGTTACAGGAATTCGGAAGTGAGCTTATAACTTCCTGCGCTGCGGCGACAAATGCACTCCACCAATCTTCAGGCGCCTGCTCCGCACCAACCTCGTCGACGATGTGGAGAGGCACGGGGCGGAAGGCCCACTTCCGCACAACACCGTCGAGGCCCACCAGCGCACATTTACACCCCGATGTTCCGAGGTCGGCGGCGAGTACCAACCGGCTATGTTTCCCATCCAGCATGGCCTCGCCTTTCCCGAACCATTTCCGAGATCGTCAATCAATCCAAACTGCAAATCGGGGCTCGATTCGCCTCTTCGGATGTTGCTAGGTCAGCATGGCGATGCCCGGATTCCGTGGGCACACCCGGAAAGATGCTGCCGTAACTCATTGTCGCCTGACTCAGTCCCACGGCAACAGGCTTGAGGGGATAATATGAGCAATAGTCATGTTTGTCAACGGCCTTTCGATCATGGCACAGGCATGGCTCCGGCTGACGAATGGTGTATTGTCTATGTGACGAATGCGCCGCCATTTGGCGTAAGAATTCGGAGATCGCATACTCCAGGGTCGTAGTTTCTGCGCGATGAGATCGACGACGCCCATGCGGTGTCCAAGGTTGTGAGGAAAGAATGCTGGAAGTCGAAAACAGAACGCGCGTCAAGAGGACGCCGCGTCAGGAGCGCAGTCAGGCGCGTTTTGAAAGTGTGCTGGAGGCCGCGCTCCGTCTGTTCGCAGCGCGCGGGTATGAAGCTGTTTCGATGCGCGAGATCGCCCGCGAGGCGAAGATGCCGATCGCTTCGGTGTACCAGTATTTCCCGATGAAACTGGCAATCGTTCGCGAGATGTGGACCCGTTATACGTCTACCATTTCAGAAACGCTGGCGGCGGGGATTTGCCGTTCCATCCCTCAGAGTCGCAATGAGGCGCACCGCCTGATCGGCATGATCATCGATCGGATGGCTGAACTGCAGACCTCTAATCCTGCATTTATTGAGATTTGGAGCTGCGTGGCCGCATCGATGGAACTGCGCAGGCTCAATGTCGAGGACACACTACAAAACGCGAGGGTCATTGCCGATGCCCTGCAGAAGATGCATCCTGAGTCTGACCCGAGCGCGGTATATGACCGCGCCTTGATTGCAATTCAGATGGCAAGTTCCACCACGCGTTTTGCGCTTGTGCTCCCGGAGCCGCACCGTTCGCGCATTCTGCTTTCCCTGAAGGCCGCAATATCTCTGCTCATAGACCCGGTCACGCTCAATGGGACTGTCCCCGCTGAAATCCCAAAAACTAAGGTCCGCCGCGCCGGGACAGTTCAAAAGTCAAGAACTAGCCGGAAAGCAGCCACCGCAAAAGCCGTTCCTTCATCTCGGTGAAGGGCGGGTAGCGCAGGTCGACATCGGCGCGCAGCGACCGGTGCACCACCGCCTTTGCATGGGAGAAAGCGTCGAATGTGTAGCGGCCGTGGAATGCGCCCATTCCGCTGTTGCCGACACCACCGAATGGCAAGCCGGGCACAACCTGGTTGATGACAACATCATTCACCACCACGCTTCCTGAGCTCATCTCGCGGAGTACCCGAGCCTCGAGCCGCCGATCGCCGGTGAAAAGGTAGAGGGCTAAGGGCTTGGGACGCTGCCGCACGAAGGCCAGCGCTTGTTCGATGTCAACGTAGCCGACGACAGGAAGAATCGGTCCGAAGACCTCCTCCTGGAGGATGGCGGCATTGGCGGGCAGATCGGTCAGCACTGTTGGCGCAATATACCGATCCGCTTCATCTGTTTGACCGCCAATCGCGACCCGGCCTTCGCCCATGAGCGCAAGCAGCCTG
>JBEKCW010000347.1:0-6126 GCA_050014675.1 Occallatibacter sp.
TGTTCTGTCTGCCACTATTTCGAAGACGGGCCGCATTGAGAATTTGCATGTTGTGAGCGGTTCGCCCATGTTGACCCAGGCGGCGGTGGAGGCTGTGGCGCAGTGGGTTTACCGGCCGTATCTGCTTAATGGCCAGCCCGTCGAGGTAGAAACCAGCGTAAGCGTGGTTTTCAAGCTGGAGTGAGGGCGTGGGGACAAGGGAGCGAGGGTTGGTTGGTCGCGTGGCGCTGCTCGCGGAAACGGAACCCGGCAATCGCACTTACAAGCTACTGGCTACTTGCTATTGGCTGTCTTTCTGCAGTTTCTCTCTCGTTAGCTGATTCCATGCGGCAAGGGTATCGGGCATCTCACGGCTGAGTGTACCGGGAGCGACGCGTTCAATCACGGTTTGCGGATCGAGTGTGCCCTGCTTGTTCCGCAACGCACCCTTCACCCATCCAATTGCGCATTGCCCGCTGGCGTTAGCGAAGGTCTGCTCGATATAGAACCATCGTTCGTCCCAGCACACGATCCGCGAGGTCAGTGTGAAGCGCGAAAAAAGCGTCAATGGCCGGCGGTACGTAAGCCAGACCGCGCCCACCAGCGGCTGCCACCGCGAACGGACAATGTGCTCGAGCATTCCGATTCTGGCGAGCAGGTGGGTGCGCGCGTAGTCCATTACGCTGAGGTAGCGCGCGTTGTTCATGTGCATATTCAGGTCGATGTCGTTCGGCCAGACGCGCAACTGGAGAACGTCTTCGTGCAGGACCTCAAGCGGCCTTAATGGGCTTAAGTGCTGGCGAATCGCCAAGGCGGGGATGCGCACAAAATTGATGAACTGCGACAAGTCTTGCTCCCGCACTCAAGTTTAGAAGAAGCGGTTGCGCTCTGGCGCACACCCGGCTCCATCGACGAAAATGAATTCCGTGATGAGAAAAGTTTCCCGCCGCGATTTTTTGAAGTCCGCCTCTGCCGCAACCTTTGCTATCAGTGCTACTGGTTTGATCGCTGCTCAAGACGCTGTAGCCGCACGAACCCGCGTCTTTGTTGCCTCAGGCGCGCCCGACGGCATTCTTGCTTATGACTGGGATCCGGCTACGGCTGCACTTACCCCTGCCGGCGTGGCGGCAAAGGTTCCCAATGTCGACTGGCTCTGCTTCTCTCCTGGCAGGAAGCATATTTTTGCCGCGTGCGAGATCGATTCCTTTGCAGGCAAGAAAGCCGGCGAAGCGGCCAGCTTTGAGCTTGACGGTGGAGAACTCAAGCCGCTCTCAGCGCGTGCCTCGGCCGGCGTTGGCACCTGCCATGTCGCTGTGGATTCGACCGGCCGCACGCTGGTGGCTGCCGATTACATGGGGGGCAGCGCAGCAAGCTTCAGCATCTCCGATGGAAAATTGAGCGACGCCGTGTGGACCGAGCACTACACGTATCACGGTCCCAACGCCGACCGCCAGGAAGCTGCCCACGCTCACTTCGTGTCGTTCTCGCCAGACAATCGATACGCCTACATCAACGACCTCGGCGGCGACTGCATCCACATCTATCGCCTCGACGCGGCCACCGCTATGCTTGCGCACACGGGAACCTACTCAGGTGCTCCCGGCTCAGGTCCGCGCACACTGCACTTCCATCCCAATGGGCACACCGCCTATTGTGTCAACGAGATCGTCTCCACGGTCGATATTCTTGAGTGGCGCGCCGGCGGCGGAAGCCTCTCGCTGGTGAAGCGCATCGAGTTGCTGCCCGCGGGCTACCACGGCCCTACGCGCGCCTGCGACACGGTGATCAGCAAAGACGGGCGCTTTGTCTACTTTGCCAACCGCGATAACAATTTTCTCTACTCGTTCTCTGCCGATCCTAAAACCGGCGCGCTCACGCCCATGGTCCGCTCCAATTGCGGAGGCAGAACGCCACGCAACTTCACGCTCGATCCCACTGAGCGCTGGATGCTGGTTGCCAATCAGGACTCGAACGTGATCAGCGTCTTTGCTCGCGACCCCGAAACCGGCAAGCTCGCCGACCAGGGCAAGAACTACGACGCGGCCGCTCCCATGTGCATTTTGTTTGCTTGATGTGATCGCGACGAGGATGCCGCGAATTTGAAAGAAGGCGAGCGTACTATGCGCCCACCAGGGCCGGCGCGCCGACCGCATTGACGGTGGGTGCTTCGGTTGCCGGCTCGGCTACCGGTATATGCGCCAGCTCCCAGGCTGACCGGTCTTTCATGAGCCGCGAGACAAACGCGGTGTGCATGGCGTGGCCGGCGCGCTCCGCCACAACGTGGCCTTCAATTCGTCTGCCGGCGAGCGCCAGATCTCCGATAAGGTCAAGCACCTTGTGCCGAACATATTCATCGTCGAACCGCAGCGGTCCGTTTTCAGGGCCACGGGCGTCAAGAATGATGGCATTTTCGCTGCTGGCGCCGCGGATGAGGCCCATGTCTTTGAGCTTCTGCTCGTCGGACTTGTAGCCGAAGGTTCGCGCCGGGGCAATCTCCTGGCCGTACAACTCAGCAGCCAGGTCTACGCATGTCTTGAGCTTGCCGATGGGCGCCGGGAAATCGATCTCATACGAAATGCGATACCCCGAGCCCGGATAAACGCCGATGAACTTGTTGCCTTCGCGCACTTCAACTGGCTTGAGCACCCTGATGGTTTCGCGCTTCCGCCGCTGTACCCTGATGCCAACGTTCAGAAACGCCTCAACGTAGGGCAATGCGCTTCCGTCAAGGATGGGCAGCTCCAGGTTATCGAGCTCTACGATTACGTTGTCGACTCCCATGCCGACGCAGGCCGAAAGCAGGTGCTCGGTTGTGGAAATGAGCACGCCTTGCCGCATCAAGCTGGTCGCGTAGCTGACTTTGGCCACATTTCGGCCCGTGGCGGGAATCTCAAAATTGTCCAGATCTGTTCGCCTGAAGACGATTCCTGAGCCGCCCGGCGCGGGCAGCAAGCGCATGGTTACGGGCGCTCCGGAGTGTAACCCCACGCCCATAAATTCGAGCGGACCTTCAATGGTCTGCTCCAGGTGTGTTGATTGAGCCAAATACCTCTCCCTGAACCGGTTATGGCGGTCATCGCCCTCCCGCGACGACCTTGGAAAACCTTGCAAACCAGTCCCTTAACTTCAGAATTGCCGCCGTTGCCTGGTTCGTCTGCGCGAACCTGTGGCATAAAACAAGGGCCGTTGGCCGGCGATCCGGGTGGTCCCCGAAACCCTTCCAACTATAAAGATTAGACGCAAAACCGGCTTCCCGTCCTGTGGCATTTTTGCCACACCGCGTTCAACCGGAATCATGCGCGGTGCGACTTTTCAACTGGGTGGGGGGGGCATTTTTGGCGGATTCGTCCACACCTTCAACAGGATAGGGAATGCCGCTTGCGAGCGTAGAATGCCTCTGTTGCATACCCCCCAAATACCTTCGGAGCAGCGGTGAGCACGGCGACCGGCAAACTGGAGCTGATTGTCGGGCCCATGCGCAGCAACAAGACTGCCGAGCTGCTGCGGCGCATTGAAACGCGGCGGGAGTATGCCCACCAATACGTGATGCTGCTGAAGCCGAGCGCCGACACCAAGGCCGCAGCAGGGCTGGTTGAGAGCCGTAACCGCAATGGTTGCGGCAAGATGCAAGCGACAGAGTTTTATTTTTCGGACCCCTGGCCGGTGCTGCCGGTTATCGCTGCCACTGAGCAGAAAATCGGCAAACGGATTGAGTGCATCGCCATCGACGAGGGGCAGTTCGTCTCCGATCTATTCCTCTTTACCAAGCGCTTGCTCGAAGCCGGCCACGATGTGATGGTTTCAGGGTTGGAGCTCGACTTTCGCGGTCTGCCTTTCGGCGAGATGCTCGAACTCTCGTGGCTGGTGCGCATGTATGCCGGCAATATTACTGAGCTGGTTGCGTATTGTGCCTGCGGCGCCAGGGCTCTCTACCCGCAACGCCTGGTGGATGGCAAGCCCGCGACGTACACAAGCCCCATCATTATGGCGGGCGACTTCTACGAGCCCCGCTGCGAGGAGCACTTTGTGCTGCCTGGCCGGCCGCACTAGGGGCTATTCTTTGGGGTCGGCGCATGGGTCAGAGGGTTTTTGAATCCATGCGTCAAGCGTGTCTACGGCTGCAGGGGAATTCGCAACTTCGATCGGAGCCAATGTAGCCGCTCCCGGTTCGTCGATCCAGAGGCAGATAATCCACCAGACCATCACCGCCAACACCACCATGCCGTATGCATTCTGCAAGTGAGTTTGCAGGTCAGTATTGTGGTTAAAATCGTCGCGGGTGCGCATTGGATTGCGAGCCAATTTCTCCCAGATCACACGCGCGATAATCAGCATGGCTGAGTTGGTCGCTATACCCGCAAGAATCTGCTGCGTGTGACTGCGCCAGCCAGTCTTGAAGCGCCGCCCGGCGATTACCACCAGGACAAACAACTCAACCGCCAGCGCTTCGTTGAACAGGTCGCCTTTCTGCGCAAGCAGCTGCATCACGTGAAGGTGACCAAGGGTGGTGGGATCGAGCATCATTTTTGCGGGAGGCCATTGGCCCCACCAGGCAATCACCGCGGCAGCGCCGCCGAGCAAAACCAGGCTGCCGGCTGCCCAGCCCGGCCATTTTGCCCCACTGAACGCCTGGCGGGCCAACTCGATCACCAGCAAAAGCGCGACGATGACTTGCAGGTCGGCAAGGACCAGAAAAATCTCATTTGAAACGAGGGGCGCGACCCGGTTGGCGAGCAGCTTCTCGGCCAGCATGTTGAGCCCGATAAGCACAATGCTGATGGTGAACATTGGGTATCGGCGAGCGCGGCCGCGCCCAAACAAAACCACAAGCAACACCAGCATGGCCGCAAAAGTAAGCGTCCACAGTATCTCGGCGGCCGTAATGGGAAAGTTGAAATGCATGTGCGGGCAATCCTTGCCCGCTATCTGTTTTTGCTCGCGGGCCCAGGTTCAAGTCTAAACTGCGCAACCTCAGGGTGTTTGCAGGCCGGTGGGGCGCCGCTGCCATAATCTCAATATGCTTGTTCTTGCCTCGGCATCGCCGCGCCGCCGCCAATTGCTGACCCAGGCAGGATTCCAATTTGAAGTGCGGCCAGCCCATATCCCTGAAGACCCCAGACCCGGTGAAGACCCGATCGTCTACGTCACGCGCCTGGCGCGAGAAAAGGCGCAGGTGGTCTTTGATCAGATTGCGTCCGGTGCGGCGAACGAGACCGATGGGCCCGGAGCGATGGACCTTGAACGACTGGCGGTGCTGGGAGCCGACACCACGGTGACGTTCGACGGGCAGATTCTTGGCAAACCCGAAGATCGAGAAGACGCGGCGCGAATCCTGCGCATGCTCTCGGGGCGCAGCCATCGGGTTATCACCGGGGTGGCGCTGGTGACGCATCAGGCCGTTGAAGTGGCTGCCGAGGTTACGGCAGTTCAGTTCCTCACGCTCTCAGATGCCGAAATTGAGGCATATATCGCTACCGGCGAGCCGATGGATAAAGCGGGCGCCTACGGAATCCAGGGACTTGCTGCCAAATGGATTCCGCGCGTGCAGGGTTGTTACTTCAACGTGATGGGTTTGCCGCTGGCGTTGGTGGCGACCATGCTCGAAGGCCGGGGGATCGCGCAGTCCCATTCAGAGACTGCTTAATCTCGCCTCCGCAGCCGCAGCTTTCCCGATTCGCGGGCCGCAACGAATCCCCAAAAAATTAGCGCTAGAGGAAACGAGTTCGAGTTAGAATTGCGCTACTCCCACGAAAGCCTTCAGCCGAGAGGTCTACCGTATGAACTACCGGGCCCGTAAGTCACTGCCTTTCGTGCTTCTGTTCGTTGTTCCCTGGTTTCCAGCAGTTCTCAAGGCTCAGTTTCAGCCTCCTTCCGCTGAAGAGCTGAAGATGACTTCAGACCCGAAGGCTCCCGGCGCGTCGGCCGTCTATCTCGAGGTAAGAGAGACCGAAAATGACACGATGCATTACCGGCAGTATTACGAGCGCATCAAGGTGCTTACCGAGAAAGGCAAAGAACTGGCAACCATCGAGGTGCCCTATGGCGGCAACTTCAAGGTGGAGGACGTCAAGGGCCGCACGATTCACTCAGACGGAACCGTCATTCCGTTAAGCGGAAAACCTGAAGACCTGCTCTTTGAAGAGAAAG
>JBEKCW010000348.1:0-6123 GCA_050014675.1 Occallatibacter sp.
GAGTAACGCAGGCTCCCGGACGCGTTGAGGGAATGAGATCCCAGGTCCCCAAGTGCGAGGGACCTGGGGCACCCAGTTTCATCCTCCGTGGGTCGGCTTGGCCGGTGGGGGACTGATAAGAAACGGAATCAACTACCGACAAGCTGAGATTCGTGGTCTCCCACCCTGGCTGCGACAAAAACAAAGACGTCGCGAGGGTGGGGCACCCAGATTTTTCATCCGTCGCGGGTCGGAAAAGCCGGTGGGGGACTAGGTGTCGGTCGTAACCTGCGAGTAGACCAGCTCGAAGCCAAGCAGCCAATTCAGAGCCTGGTGGCGTTCCTGCGTGATGCTCAAAGCCTCGCGGAACTGGCTTTTCTCGAGCTGGTTGATTGGCGTCCCATTTACGGCGAGATCTCCATCCACGACCTCCAGGCCGTCCAGGTGAAGAGCTCCCCAGTTGCAGTTGGCCACATACTCAACAAAATCCATGTGCCGCGGGCGCAGCGTCTGCTCCCTCAAACGCCAATGGACCGTGAGATAAGAGTCTGCCAACGCCGCTATCTGCTCTGCCGGCCGCAGGAATGGACTCGGCAACGGCGTCATCGCCACACTGTTCAGAAAACCCATCTTCCCGGCGGTCTCGGCTGGGTCGCACTGTTCGTAGAAAAGCCCAAGCTCAATGCAATCGAGCGCCCATGCCAGCGCGGCCATCGCTTCCGATTGCCAACCGGCGGCGAGCGATGTCTTCGGATCCAGTGAGCCAATCGGAGCCGCCAGCAGTTGTCGCTCCTGATCCTCAAGTTCGGCAGAGGCGCCTACTTCATCAAGCCACGGCAGCAGGCGGCCCCGCAGCCCTTCAGCGCCCTCTGGGTTGGGGTCGTTCTCGATAACACCCCGGCATGAAACCGCTGCTAAAACCAGGGCTCTCTTCGCCACGCGTTCGGGCGCCGGAGGAGGATTTTCGACAGAGTCGTCGTCTTGATTGTCTGGCATGGCTATGAGTATGCCATCCGCACCCGGACTTGCCGAATTTTATTTAGCAGGTTGAACCGAGGTGACCATCGGATTGACGGGCGGAATCGCGTCCATAGGAAAGCCAAGGCGCTTCCACTCGTCGTAACCGCCGCGCAGCGGCCGCACACGCTCAATGCCCAGCCTGTGCAGGGTGAGCGCGGTTTTAGCGGCCGTGGCCTCGCTGGGGCAGGTGCAGTAGAGGACCACGTCGCGATCGCGGGGAATTTCGCCATTTCGCTTGGCGAGCACGTCGGGCGAGAAGTGCTGCGCGCCGGGCAAGGTATACGGATCGGTCATCAGTTCCAGAGGATGACGCAGATCGACGATGTAGACCTTGTCGCCGGCCTGGAGCTGGCGCAACAGTTCCTCGGGCTCGAGGCGCGAACTTGCCAGCTGCTTAAGCACCACCTTGCGACGCCAAAGCCGCACTACGAAGAATCCCGTAATGCCCAGAACCAGCAACGCGCCCGAGAAACGGCCCGCCCAGTTGAGCAGGCTTGGATCGCGTTTGAGCACATCGCCGAAGAAGCGGCCAACCAGCAGGAGCGCCATAACCCAAAGCGAGCCGCCAATGGTATCGAAGAACAGGAATGTTCCGTATTTCATGCCGTTCTCGCCGGCAACAGGTGGGGCGAGCGTGGCCAGCGCCGGCACAAACTTGGCGAACATCAGCATCACGCCGCCGCGCCGGCTAAACGACTCCTGGGTGCGGCGCACGCAGGTTGTGGGTTCGAGCGAGAGTTTGCAAAGAATCCGCAGCACATGGTGCCCGTAGTGCTTCCCGAT
Source organism: Occallatibacter sp. (assembly GCA_050014675.1). Lineage (GTDB taxonomy): Bacteria > Acidobacteriota > Terriglobia > Terriglobales > Acidobacteriaceae > Telmatobacter. Next base: position 1,783 of record JBEKCW010000348.1, read on the forward strand.
GAGGAACCACACCGAGTCGGCAATCATGCAAGCTGCGAGCCCGGCGAGAAACGCCAGCGAAAAACTCAGGTGGCCATCCACGGTGAGCGCGCCCGCCGCGAGCACCACCGGCGTGGCAGGCAACGGAATCCCAAGCTGCTCAACCAGTACCCAGGCGAAGAGCAGCAGGTAACCGTAGGTGAGAAGAATGTGGGTAGGTAACGCCATGGCGCGCTCTGAGGTAAAGGAAGTTGGGCGAAATGTGGCTGCGCACTCCATAGCAGCCAGACTGCTCACATCTTATCCGATGCCGCAAAACGCAATTCGGCGCAAATGAGTTTTCAAGGGGCCGGGTTGCCGAGGGCCGGTGGGCGCCGAACGAGGGGGCGGGAGAATTGCTCTGGCCTGAGATACACTCATTCTCGAAATCGCAAAATCGGAATCTTTTTCACCCGGCCGCGGCTTCCGCAGCACTTAAATGAGCGTGACGATCTCCGGATGCAGTTCGCGTTTCTGCTCAATCTCGAGCAGCCCCAGCGTGACCGGCAGCTCAAACCGCCGCGGCCCGCATGAGCCGGGATTGAAGTAAAGCACGCCTTTCTTTGTGTGATAGTTGGGCACGTGCGTATGGCCGTAGAGCACCGCAGCGAATTTGGCTGCGGCCGGGTCAAGGTGCAGCGTCTTCAGGTCGTGCAGCATGTAGATGTAGTGACCTTCGACGAGGATGACATCCGTTGCCGGAAGCTTGCCGCATGCGCCTTCGCGGTCCACGTTGCCGCGAATCGCTGACACTGGTGCAATCTTTGCAAGTTCATCGAGAAGGGCGATCTTCCCCACGTCGCCGAGGTGAAGAATTTGATCCACGCCCTTGAGCGCGGGAATAACTTCGGGGCGAAGCAGGCCGTGCGTGTCGCTGACGATGCCGAGTTTCATGGGATCAGGATAAGCGGAGCAAAGCCCGGCTTCGGCGAAAATACTAAAATGAAGCAATTGTCGCGAGTCAACCAAGCACACGCTCCAACCAACTGGCGTCACGCGGTGGCAGCCTATACTGAGCCGCGCGTGCTGCAGGTGCTTGCGCTTGGATTCTCGAGCGGCCTGCCGCTGCTGCTCACCTACTCAACTCTTTCGGCATGGCTTGCCACAGGCGGTGTGCGGCGCGCGGCCATCGGCACATTCGCCGTGGTTGGCACGCCCTACGCATTCAAGTTTCTGTGGGCGCCGTTGATGGATCGCGTGCCCCCACCGCTGCCTTTGGGGCGGCGGCGCGGTTGGGGCATCACCATCCAGATTCTTCTCATCGGGGCAATTCTCTGCCTGGGATTAAGCGATCCGAAGCACAACCTGCCTCGCATGGCCGCCCTGGCGGTGGTGGTGGCGTTTTTGTCGGCCAGCCAGGATATCGTCATCGACGCCTGGCGCGTTGAGATCCTGAATCGGGATCAGCAGGGTCCCGGAGCTGCCATGATCCAGGCCGGCTACCGGGTCGGAATGCTGGTGTCCGGAGCAGGTAGCCTGCTGATAGCAAACTACGCAGGGTGGTTCGCAGCTTATGCCACCATGGCTGCGCTCGTCGGCGTAGGACTGCTGGTGTTCCTGCTAAGCCCCGAACCGAAAGCTCCGGCCGACGCTCCCTATCGCGCGCGATCGTGGTGGCTTGGAATTTGGCACGGATTCGATACCACCGTCATCGGCCCGTTTCGCGACTTCATGCATCGGCCGCTCTGGCCCGTCATCCTCATCGCCATCTTCGGATACAAGCTGGGCGAGGCCATGGCGGGAGTCATGTCGACGCCGCTTTATATTTCGCTTGGATTCACGCTCCCTGAGATCGCCGCCGCCTCAAAAGTCTTCGGGTTTTTCTCGGTCCTGGCGGGGGCTCTTTTGGGCGGCGTCGTCACCACCAGGTTCGGAATCCGCCGCTCGCTTATTCTTTGCGGCATTCTGCAGTCGATCGGCAACCTGTTCTTTGTTCTGCAGGCTGTAGAAGGCCATCGCATCGGTTACCTGGCTTTGTGCGTCACTGCCGAAAATATCACCGGCGCAATGGCCGGCACCGCGTTGGTCACCTGGCTTTCCAGTCTCTGTTCGCCCGCATTTACGGCCACCCAATACGCGCTGCTGGCCGCGCTTGCTTCGGTTGGCCGCACCGTCGTGGCCTCCTCAGGAGGAATACTGTCAGAGAAGATCGGCTGGGTGCGGTTCTTCGAGCTCACGAGCGTTGTTGCGTTACCGGCCATTCTCCTCATCATCTGGATAGGCCCTCGCGACGATCTCAGCAACAAGCAAACGCCAATCCAGAAAATGCCGTAATGCCCTTCCCTTTCAAGGCAACGCCAAATCAGATCGCCCCCGTTGCAGCGATATAGCGACTCGCGCCTGCATTCCGGGTCTAAGCTTTTCAGGGGGACTATCGATGAAGAATGCCTTGGCAGCATTGGCCGTTTGCGTCGCTCTGACAGCGCCGGGGTTGGCATTTGCGCAGGCGCAAGCGAACTCCGGCGGTCAAATTGCCGCCGGCGCCAATCTGCCGGCCGAGGCCGAACAGATATTCGTTCTGGCCAACCATGCGCGCCGCATCGCTGGTGTTGGCCAATTGCAGTGGGATCCGGCGCTTGCCGCTGCTGCTCTTTACCACTGCCGCTGGATGGTGCAGGAGGGCCAGATTGCGCATCGCTATGGCGGCGAGCCCGACCTCACCACTCGGGCGGCCAATGCCGGCGCGCGCTTTGGCTTGATTGAAGAGAATGTGGCCATCGGCGCCACGGCTGCAAACATTCACGAGGCGTGGATGAATTCACCCGGGCATCGCGCGAACCTTTTGAGCCCCGATGTGGACAGCGTGGGCATTGCAGTAATTGCCAGCCGCGGCGTGCTGTATGCGGCAGCCGACTATGCGCGCGCCGTTCCGTCGCTGAGCGCGGCGCAGGTTGAGGCGCGGGTGGCTGACCTGATTCGCGTGAGCGGCATTGCGATTGAGAACAGCCACGCGGCGGCGCGCGCGGCCTGCGCCACGGACACCGGATTTCCACTGAACGCTGCCGGCGCGCAACCGCAATTCATCGATCGCTGGCAGAGTGCGACCCTCGACCAGCTTCCCCAGACGCTGGTCGACAAGCTCAGCAATGGAAACTACCATAGCGCCGCCATCGGCAGTTGCCCCGCCGCGGCAACTGAAGGCCAGTTCGCCGCTTATCGAATCGCGGTGCTGTTGTACTGAAGCAGTGAAAGAGTGAAGAAGGAGCGCCGGCCTATCAGCCGAAATCCTTATGTTCTTTCCACACTTCTGACCAAGGCTTGCGCGGTGGGCCGCAAACGAATATCCATGGGTGGTCGTCTAGCTCTTCGTTGTGGATGCCCTCGGAGTTGCCATTGTGCCCCGCGATTCTGCAGTTGGTAAAGAGCTGATCGGCCTCTTCAGGCCTGATGCCCAGCGCAATGATGGTCGTGATCTGCTGCGTTGGATAGCCGCGCAGCCACTCCGAGTTGGTGGTACCGATGGGCTCCGGCAGTCCATACGCGCGACCCAGGATATCGATGGCCCCATACTCACCGTAGTTGCCGGTAGTGATGCCGAGATGCGCCTGCTGATCGGGCGGCAACGAATCGCGAATCTGCGCTACCGTTCTCACCAGTTCGTCCCAGCCAACTTCTTCGCGCAGGTCACCCGAGTGGTTAAGAGCGAAGGTGCGCAGCGGGCCGGATGAGGCGAGCGGAACCCAGCCGGCAATGATGAGAGCGCCGTAGGCGGTGAGGCCGATGAAGAAGACGGATTGAGTGGCTCGCCGGCCCCAGCGGGGCAGGAAACCAAGCCAGCGCTCGCAGGTGGCCGCGCCCATGGCCAGAAGCATGGGATAGACACCCGCCGTGTAATAGCTTCGACCCTTGGCAAAGAAGAAGAACGCAACGGGCACGAGGTACATGAAAGCCAGCGTGCGGTAGCGGGGATTAAGGAGGAAGGCGACAATGCCGACGATCCAGAGCGGTGCGGCGAACAGATTCACGCAGCCGAGGAACTGGCCCTTGATAAATCCGTCGGCGCGGCCCTCGCCCACGTCGCGCGCATGAATGTGTTGAAGGAAGTGGTAGGAGATGAAGTCGTGACGCACCAGCCAGATGAAGTTGGGCAGGAAGATCAGAAGGGCGACGGCCATCCCGGCCCAGAACCATGGATTGATGAAATAACGGCGGGCGCGAGTAAGGACGAGGCCAACCAGGAGCCCGGCGACGAAGAAGACGATGGCGTATTTGGTCTCGAGTCCAAGACCCACGGCGATGCCAATAGCGATCCACCAGCGGGGATTGTCAGATTTCAGGAGACGAATCGTGAAGTAGGCAATCAGCACCCACCACAGGTAGTCG
>JBEKCW010000349.1:0-6096 GCA_050014675.1 Occallatibacter sp.
TCGTAGCGATGTAGGCCAGCAGTCCCGGCCCGGCCATGCCCTTGTCGATGGCCATCTCCGGCTTGGCTGCGGTTTCCATCTGCGGGTTATTGCCGTTGTTCTCACAGCCTTGGCAGGCATACTTTTTGCGCACATGATGGATGCGTTCAAAGTGGCTGGGAAAATATTCCACCTGCCAGCTTTCGTCCGCGCCGATCTCCTTGCGCTCGATGCCGCAGCAGGGGCGGGCCCGTTCAGCCGCGCTCAGCTCATTGACCTGGGTAGTTACGGGAAGATTTTCGAACTTGGCGAGATTGCGCCAACCTTTGCGCCGCTTCACGCGCCGAAGTTCTTCCGGCGCTTCGCTGCGGGAAGGAAGATCGTCCGGGTTGACCGGCTTGCGATCCATCTCCCCGGCGAAGTTCAGAAGTAATTGTGCCAGTTCGGCGTACGATTGCAGACGATCGGCGCGAGGACCGAAGTACCACTTCTTGTAACGATCCAACTCAAGTTGCAGCCGCAGATTCTCAACCTGAAGATTGTTGGCGCGCCTGGTCTGCTCCTGTGCACGCTGCTCGTGTTTCTCGGCGCGTTGCTTCTCTTCGTCGCGCTCCTCAATCAGCGTGCGCAGCATAGCTTTCAGCGCCTGAGTGTCATCGGGAAGAGTAACCGGATTGGCTTGGTTGTCCACTTATTTATTCGATGTAAGTGGACCTGAGCATAAATCACGCACTAACTCTTTGGGGGTGATTTTGTTGGTTCCCTCTGAGCGTTCATGGCGCGGAACGCGCTTCACCTTCGACATATCGATCCCATCAAGAATCATCGCCAACTCGCTGGCTCGCAACTCCACCGAACGTGTTCGAGCATCGAATCGCGGCAGCTTGAAAACTCCGATCTATAGACGCTTGTACCACAACACAAATCCGTCACGATCCCATGTCAAAATCCTCAACCTGTCTCCACGAGGCGAGCGGGACACGAACAGACTATTGCCGACCGGGTCCTGGCCGATCACCGATTTCACTCGCTCGGCGAGACGATCGAAACCACAGCGCATGACCGTCGCCTTTGCCGTCAGCCAGATGCGCGGGCCGTGCCAATGATCCAACGCATGCAGGCTGGGCAGACCGATCATGCTTCCGTCTCCAGAACCGCCAGCAACGTTCGCAAGTGATTCGCATCGAATCCAGCCTCAACCAAAAGACTACGGCCCTCGCTTAGGCGAATCTAAATCGCTGGACAACGCCCTGGCGCCGAGCTTCGCTGCTCGCTCGACTCCTTCACTTTCACCTCTACAAACTTCTCCGCTTCGCCCTCGCGAATCCGCTTCTCCCAGTCGTAAAAAAGCGAATCCCGTAGACCCCGCTCACGACAGAATTCGCTCACGGTTTGACCGCTCTGAGTCTGCTCTGAAATCAACTCACGCCACTTCGTCAATAATTCCGATCGGTGCAGCTTCATTCCATAACATTGACACCTGCCACAGCTCCAAACAAGATGAGCTTTACGCAGCGCTCACATTATTTCGATGGATTCTGCCTCAAGACCGGCTAGATAGCCGCTCGTCCGATCTCCGTGGTGACAGGGTGTCGGGCAGAGGGTTGCTATTGCCGCGGTTGGGTGTTCGGTCGGCGCGATGGGATCGCGCAGCATCAGAAGTTATTCTCCGACGGATAAGAGCACGGGCCAGGGATCTTTCTTGATCGTCCCTGGTATCGTCAGCCCGGGCAAAAGGCCGGATCCACTTTGGTTCGCCTCAACGCAGCCGGAGTAGATGCATCTCGAAAGGAAGACTGCGGTTTGGATTTCCCACCAAGAGGTTCTGACCTTCTAGGTTCTCTATGACAACACGCGAATGCCGGCCTCACTCCATTGCCGTTCAGTTGCTAATGCGGAGGTAAAGCAAGAGGGCACAGGGGCTTCTCGCTTAAGAAAAAGCCTCCTGCAAGACTCTGAAATCTCTGTAAGAAAGGATTACCGAGTTAGAACCTGTAGATCGTCGCGGTAGCTGCCGCCGCGGCTAGTGCTGTCATGTTAGTGGCCATGTTTCTCAAGTAGCTAAATGGAAGAAAAACGATATCGTCCGGTTGCAACTCCATATCGGCCTGCTGGCCTTTCTCCATTTTTGACAATGCCACTTTCATTTCTACATACGAACCATCTGACTGCCTGCGTATCACGCGAGTCGCGTTGGGCACCGAGCTCTCATGTTGGCTACCAGCTAAAGCAATAGCCCGTAGCAGCGTCATTTTTCCGTCATTGGTCGCCATCGGAAATCCGCCCGGCCTCGCGACATCGCCCAGGACATAGACAACATCGATCTTAGGAACGATAACGGTGTCGCCCGGATACACCCGGACTTGGTTGTCCAGCGCAATCGACGACTTGTTCGAGAGAAAGTATTGGATGTGCTCTTTTGTGGCATGACGTTCAATCATGACTCTCCTGTCCGCCAGTTCTGTAACTCCCCCACTCAATCCGAGGACGTCCAGGACTGAGCGGGGAGTTACGATTGGAAAAACTCCAGGATGAGCAACCTGTCCAAGAACCGTCACATTCTGGGTCGCGTATTGATCGTCGGTGACGCTCACGTGAGGATTCAGCAAGTAGTGCCCTGCCACCAGGACATCCTTTACCGCAGTCGCAGCTTCCGCTGGTGTTAGGCCGGCGACTTTCACCTCGCCCCCCAGAATGAGCGGCAGCGTGCCGGCGTCGGTCACACGAGCATGCTGAGCAAGTTCCGGAGCCTCGAGCACCTGAACGCTCAGCAGGTCGCCTGGGCCGATCAGTAGGCTTTCCGTTTGCGCTGGGCAACAGCATGCCCAGCAAATAGCTAGAGCTAAACAGACGACAAACTTAGCCATTCTTCCCACCCTCATCGCGATAGTAGCCCTTATAGCCATAAGTGCCGTAATAACCATAGTATGCGGCCGAGTGTGTTGATATTCCGTTCAGCAGAACTCCGATTCCGGGCTGCCCCGGGTTCTTCGCGTGGGGAAACAGAAGCTTGTACGCGCGTTCGAGGCCCACTCGAGAGGTCATGCCGGCGCGAGCGACCAGCACTGTAGTGTCTGCGCATCTCTCCAAAATCTGCGAATCCGTTACCGGCAGAATAGGCGGAGAATCGATGACGACAAAGTCATAGGCCTTGCGCCAGCGGTCAAAAATCTCGCCCATTGGCGCCGCCCCCAGCAGTTCCGATGGGTAAGGCGGCGGAGGCCCGGCGGGCAGAATGAACAACCATGGATAACCAGGCAGTTCCGCAGGCTCGACAGTCGCCGATTGGTCTGCCAGAAACAAGCTGAAGCCTCCAGTGGTTTCCAACCGAAGCCGCCTCTTGAGTACTGGACGCCGCATATCGGCTTCCACTAAGAGCACCTTCTTCTGATACTGAGAGAGCGCCACGGCCAGGTTCAGCGCAACCGTGGACTTGCCTTCCATCGGGCTGCCGCTGGTTACCAGGAGAACCTGCGGCGGACTACCGCTTCGCGCAATCAGGAGGGCTGTACGCAGTTGACGGATCGCCTCGCTGAACTCCGTGGAGTTCGATTCAGCCATGATCGACTTCCCGACATGTTCCGCAATATTGAATTGAGGCAAAATCCCAAGAAGCGGAAGGCCCATAGCCTCAATTTCTTCGGTGCCGCGAATCTTGTTGTCGATGGCGTTGAACAGCAAGACTGCTATTACGCCCAGGAATCCCCCAAGAAAGATGCCCAGTCCCAGCAAGAGAGGGATATTCGGACTATGAGGCTTGTCCATCACCTTGGCTACGTCGACAAGCGTCAAGTTCGAGGAATGCAGGCTCTCCAGAATGCCGGCTTCCTTCAGGCGCTTCAACAAATCCTGATACAGGTCATCGCTTTCTTCCGCCTCTTTGGAAACGATCGTATACTCAATGGTTTTGTCGTTGAGTTTCTCCGCTTCGTGGCGGTCGGCGTCGTAGTTGGTTTGAGCCCCTTTCTCCGTGGCCACAGCAACTTCATAGTCATTCTGGGCCCGAGAAGCAACACGGGCGACCTCTTGCTTGAGAGAGGCTTCGACACTCTTCAGCGAGGCACGCTCTTCTATCAGCTTGGGCGCGGCAGGGCCATATTGAGAAGCATCCTGCTCAATCTGCGACTTTAGGGTCGACTCCTGGGTTCTCAGGGTTTGGATCAGCGCCAATGAAGTTGTAACGCCCTCACCGCTTTGGCTCATCATCGATGTGCCGGCAAGTTGAGAGATCAGTTCGGCATTCCCTGACTTCGCTATCTGATAGACCGAATCCTTGACCACCGTGTTCATCCTTGCTTGCGCCAGCAAAGAGGAAGATTCCTGCATCCGGTCGAGAATCGGGCTGTAGATGACGGGCTTCCCGTTCAGGTCGGTCCCGCCCACTCCGAAAATTCCACTCCCCTCCTGTAGCTTGACGACCTGGGCCTGCAAATCCTCATTTTGTTTGCGCAGGTCGCTCAACTGGCTGTCCAGCCAGACCGAGACCTGGTTGGTAGCTAAGTACTGCGTCTGGAATGTGTAGTCGATCAGCGCCTGGATGAGATGATTGACGACGGCCGCGGCTATCTTTCGGTCGGGATTACTGAATTTCACGTCAAGAAGCCTGGTACCAGAATCCTCTTTGACACTAAGATGCTTGCTAAACTCCTTCAGCATCCACACCCGGCGAACGGGAGAATCCTCGAGGCTCGCTCCTGGCGGATCCTTCGGACCTGCCGGGGTGAACAGTTTTACAACCCAGCTTAATGGGTTGAATGTCGGCTTGAAATCCTCATTCTGCTCCAGATTCAGATCTTTGATCACGCGCAATGCCAGAGTATCTGATTGCAGAATGCTGACCTCGGTTTGAAGGTCGGTTTCAAGCGACAGCGAATCCGACGCCCCCCCGGCTGCTTGGCCCATCATGCTCCCGATATCTAGATCGTCGGAGCTGGACTTCTGCAGTTCAAAAACGCCCTCCGCCTGATACCGTCTCGTCATGAAGATGCAGGCCACCACCGACAATAGAAACACAAGCCCCGCGGTCCACAAAAACGCCTGACGTCGCTGGTCAAGAACCTTGAGCAGCTCCCGAAGTGTGGGATCTTTACTGGGAACAGAGTTCACCCGTTCACGCTCCTAAGCGTAGAAATAAATTGTTGAGACTCTAAATGCGCGCACGCGGAGCCCACAACTCCAATTTGGCTAATGTCTTAGTGGTTAACGCTCTCGCACACATTTTAAGCTATGTGCATTCGGATTGCCATCCTGTTTCTTACCTGAAGGGCACTCGGGGGATACAGAACTATTCATCCGTTGTTAGTTCGTCCTACTTCTCAACGGTATACTGCACTGATTTTTCGACTTACTTCCAAAAGAATATGGCGGATTGACCGTTGGGAAGCGAGTCTTTCAACGGCTTTCGGATGTGTCAAAAGTTGTCGCTTAACGGGATCCATCCCGATTTCCAGACAGATTTCGCCATCTGTTGAATTGACGTCCAGCCAGAAACAGGGGAACACCAGTGCCGAAAACAACGCGATTGAGAATCGCCGATGATTAACCGCCACGTATTGCTCTGGGACACCCCTTGTCGGCGTGCAATCTAATTCACGAAATCGCGCGGACTGTCCTTCTTCCAGTCCGCAAAGGCCGACTCCAGATCGAACTTCCATTCGTAGCCCAATTCACGCAAGCGCCGCGGCTCGATCCAGGTGGATCGAAACAATTTTCGTACGCGCACAGGGCTCACAGGTTGCCGGATTCCCACCGTGCGGGCCGCGAAATCGATGGGGTAAGACACCCCCATCAATGCGAAGCGCGGCACGCTGATGGGCCGTCGGCGGATGCCAGTCACGGAACGGATGGCGTCCACAAAGCTTTCCAGGGTGGGCGTGGGATCGAAACCGAAGTTGAACAGCGCAACCGGTGCGGCGCTGTCTTCCAGGTGCCCCAATCCAAAGCTCGCCACGCGGCAGAGTTCCTTCACATAGCCGCCCGCTTTGCGGGTCTTTCTATTTCCCATATAGACGAAGTATCCGCGCGTGAGGCTCCGTACCAGACGGGTTACGTTGCCGCCCTCGCCTGGGCCGAAGACCACGCCGGGGCGCAGAATCAATAGCTTCCTCTCCAGGTTCG
>JBEKCW010000350.1:0-6092 GCA_050014675.1 Occallatibacter sp.
CGATATAGTCCACATCGGTGCGGTTCACGAGCACAAAGTTGCCCATGCGCCGTGCGTTCACCAGGTCCTCAGTGATCTCGCCCTTGTCGTTGAATTCGATATTGGCCTGGGCGATGGTGTGCCGGTCTTCCTCCCATGCGGAGAGGTAGAAGCTGTAAGGAATCCAGTCGATGGCGCGCTTGCCCGCCTTCTTCAGTTGCGCGTTCAGGCGCAGGGCCTCGTCCTTCTCAATGTGATCGCCCACGCGCATGCCACTTTCGCCGGCGTTCACGATTTCGACAAAGTCGAGAATGCGCGAGTCCTTCACCTTGCGATAAGGCGACTCGATGAAGCCGTACTCGTTGATGCGCGCAAAACAGCTGAGAGAGCTGATCAGTCCGATGTTCGGGCCTTCCGGCGTCTCGATGGGGCAGATGCGGCCGTAGTGCGTGGGGTGCACGTCGCGGACTTCGAATCCGGCGCGCTCACGCGACAGACCGCCCGGCCCAAGGGCCGAAAGACGGCGCTTGTGCGTGATCTCCGACAGCGGATTGGTCTGATCCATGAACTGCGAGAGCTGCGAGGAACCGAAGAACTCGCGGATCGCGGCCATCACCGGCTTGGCGTTGATGAGGTCGTGCGGCATGGCCGTGTTCAGTTCCTGATACACGCTCATCTTTTCCTTGATGGCGCGCTCCATGCGCACCAGGCCGATGCGGAACTGGTTTTCCATCAGCTCGCCCACGGCGCGCACACGGCGGTTGCCAAGGTGATCGATATCGTCGACCATTCCGATGTTCTTGCGCAGCTTGAGCAGGTAACGGATGGTCGAGTAAAAGTCCTCGGGCGTCAGCGTGCGATGATCGAGCGGCGTGGCGTCCTGGCTCTCATACAACTTGATGTTGAACTTGAGGCGGCCCACGCGCGAAAAGTCGTACTTGCGCGGATCGAAGAACATGCCTTCGAAGAGCGCAGTGGCCGTGTCGAGCGTCGGTGGATCGCCCGGGCGCAGCTTGCGGTAGATTTCGATGAGCGCCTCTTCAGGCTTGTGCACCGAGTCGCGCTTGAGCGTGTTGGTGATGATGTTGCCCACGTCGTCGCGATCGGGGAAGAAGACCTCGAAGCTGGACGCGCTCGACGCCATGATCTTGTGCAGGCGATCGGCGGTCAACTCAACGTTGGCCTCAACAATCACTTCGCCGCTCTCGGTATCCACCACATCGGATGCGGTGAGCGCGCCATCGATCTCGGCGGTTTCAATCTCGATCTTGTCGATTGCGGCCGCGCGCAGCGCCTTGAGAACGTGCGCCGTGATCTTGCGGCCGGAGTGAGCGATCTCTTCACCGTTGTGCAACACGGCGTGCGCGGGCTTGGCGCCCTGCAGATGCGTGCCGGTGCCGGTTTCCTGCTTTACGGTCCAGAAGAGCTTGCTGTCGGCTACCTGGATGCGGTCGACGGTGTAGAAGGTCTTGAGGATCTCCTCGTCGGAGCGCAGGCCGAGCGCGCGCAGGAAGATGGTGCCCAGGAACTTGCGCTTGCGGTCGATGCGCACGTAGAGCGTGTTCTTCTGGTCGTATTCGAATTCAACCCACGAACCACGATAGGGGATGATCTTGCCCAGGAAGTAGGTGCGGTTGTTGGCCGTTTCAAAGAAGACGCCAGGCGAGCGGTGCAACTGCGAAACGATTACGCGCTCGGTGCCGTTGACGATGAAGGTGCCGTTCGGCGTCATCAGCGGAATGTCGCCGAAGAAGACTTCCTGCTCCTTGATGTCGCGGATGGTCTTGTTGCCGGTCTCGGGATCCTTGTCGTAAATGGTGAGGCGCACCGTAACCTTGAGGGGCGCAGAGAAGGTCATGCCGCGCTCTTCGCACTCCTGCTGGTCGTACTTGAGCTGCAGGCTTACCGGGTCGCCGCACTTGTTGCAGAAGTCGGGCATGTTCTTGTTGTAGGTGCCGCACTTCTGGCAAAGCACATCGCCGGGCAGGAACGGGTCAGTTATGACCATCGCGCCGCAATGCACGCAGGCGGTGCGCAGGTGATGCAGTCCCTTGAGGTGGCCGCACTTGCACTCCCAGTTGCCGATTGAGAAGTCGACAAAGTCGAGCTGCGAGATGCCGCGGAAATCCGTAATCGGGAATACCGAGACGAAAACCGACTGCAGGCCCGAGTCGTCGCGCTCGTTGGGCAGTTTGTCCATTTGCAGAAAGCGCTCGTAGCTGCGCCGCTGCACTTCAATCAGGTTAGGAATCTGGGTTGCGGTGGGAATTTTTGAAAAATCGAGCCGGCTGCGAATCGCGCGCTTCTCGTTAGGCATGTTCACTCCTGAGCCTCGTCGCTCCGGCGCCCGAGTCTCTGGGGTGCCGGCAGTTTGCTTGCTTCCGTCGAAAACCGGACGGACAAACCTCAGAATTTGAGGCTTCCGTCATCGCTCGCGGGCTGGCTTGCTTTGTCGACTCAAAGCCGCGCCGCCTGGAACCCTGGTCAGGGGTCGATTGAGAACCGCGTTAAAAAACGCGTCGAGGGCATTGCCGTCCGCCGGGTTATTAGGCTAGACTGCGCTCAATTGGTGAAGCGTGAGGCGCGGTAAATCCGGAATTCCGGAAAAACCGCACAGGGAGTTTGTGTGCGCAGGGCGAATGGGGAGTCAAAAAACCTTAGTCCTCAGGAAATTTCCCTATCAGACACGAATAGCCCGCGAGGACGCAATACCTCACGAGCGTGGCCTAACGCCAGTGCTCCCATCCGAATTCTTGTGCCCTGTTCTCGCCGATCCCAATCTTCGCTTCTGCCGCTCGCTCGCCAGCCGCTCAACCCCAGTCAACCAGCCTGCTCGCCTGACCTCCGAGCAAACCATTGACCTGAAAGCACTTGACAACACCTTGCACCCTCGCCCCGTTTAGCTTTTTTGCAACTCGCCTCGGTGCGAATGCCCGACATTGCCGCATAATGTCACGTAAGAACGCGCTGATTGCCGGACTCAAACCAGGTTAAACAGGCATGAGCCGGAAAGACGCGCAACTTTCATCGTAGCGCGTCTTCCGCATCCTTGCAAGTGCTTGACCGTTTACCGACCGTTTTACTTGATCTCGACGGTGGCCACGCCTTCAAACTTCTTCTTGATGGCCTCGGCTTCGTCCTTGGTCGCGTTCTCCTTCAGGGCCTTCGGAGCGCCGTCCACCAGGTCCTTGGCTTCTTTCAGACCCAGCGAGGTAACTTCGCGTACAGCCTTGATGGTGTTGATCTTATTGGCGCCGGCATCCTTGAGAATGACGGCGAACTCGGTCTTCTCTTCGACCACCGGAGCAGCCGCACCGCCGCCGCCCGCCACTGCTACCGGAGCAGCCGCCGCGGCCGATACGCCGAGACGCTCTTCCAGCTTCTTCACCAGAGCCGCCGCTTCCAGCAGGCTCAACGAAACAATTTGCTCTTCCAACTGCGCTAGATCCGCCATTTTTTCTTCTCCCAATCAAAATCCGATTTGAATTCCTTTGACCCCGGCTGCCCGCTCGACTGGAGAGTTTCCGATGCGCCAGACCAGCGCCCACTCCAATTGATGTGCAGCGAAAACCCTTAAAGCAGTGGTCAGTTGTCAGTGATCAGTTGTCAGCAAAAGCAACCACCTGCATTAACCGTGCTGACAACTGATAACTGACAACTACGCAGCGGCTATGCCGCGGCGAACTTTTCCTTCTCCACGCCCTGGCCGATTACTACTGCCAGATCGCGCCCTGCGGCGTTGAGCACCGTAACCAGCCGCTGCGCCGGGGCATTGATAAGGAAGAGCAGCTTTGCGTAAAGCTCTTCCTTGCCCGGCATGGTGGCCAGCGACTTGATCTCTTCAACGTTCAACAGCTTGCCGTCAACAATGGCCAGCTTGAACTGGAACTCTGCCGCATTCTCGCCGGCCCACTTGGCAAACACCTTGGCCAGCGCCACGGGATCGCCCGCGGTAAACGCAACCGAGTTCACGCCCTTTAATCCCTTGAGCGCGGACTCAACCTGCGTGCCCGTGCCGGAGATCGCCGCGAGCTTGTTCTTGACCACGCGATAGCGGCCGCCCGCCTCGCGGATGGTCTTGCGCAGCTCGTAATCTTTGGCCACGGTGAGCTTGCTGAAGGTGCCGATGATTGCCGTGGTCGACGCTTGCAACTCGCTGGCCAGCAGCTTGATCTTGACGTTCTTTTTTGCTTTGGTAATCGCCATTGTCTTCGCTCCGCTTCGACAGGGATCAGGGAACAGGGATCAGGGATCAGGGCCTTAATTCATCGCCGCTCGAAACCTCACCGGTTGCTCCGTTTTCCCGTCCTTCCGCACCCTGAGTCGGTGCCGCTTCAAAAATCCAGTTCATGAATTCGGGACTGAAAGGACTGGCCTATTACCCGCTGCCCTCAGGAACCAACTGATCCCTGATCCCTGACAACTGATCCCTGTTCTTACGCCTTTTTCCCTGCCAAGTCGGCCACAGCCGAGTCAAGCGGCACGCCCGGGCCCATGGTCGAGCTCAACGTGACGCTCTTGATGTACTTGCCCTTGGCTGCCGAGGGCTTGGCGCGCACGATCGACGTGATGACCGTGGTGGCGTTGTCGATCAGCTTTTGTCCATCGAAGCTCAGCTTGCCCACGGGCACGTGCACCAGGCTGGTCTTGTCGGCGCGAAACTCAACTTTGCCGGCCTTGATCTCTTTTACCGCCGCGGCCACGTCCATGGTCACCGTGCCGGTCTTGGGATTGGGCATCAGGCCCTTCGGTCCAAGCACCTTGCCGAGGCGGCCTACAACCTTCATCATGTCGGGCGTGGCGATCAGCGCGTCGAAGGCGGTCCAGTTTTCTTTCTGGATCTTCTCCACCATCTCCTCGCCGCCCACGAAATCGGCGCCGGCTTCCTGCGCTTCCTTCTGGCGGTCGCCGCTGGCGATCACGGCCACGGTCTTGGTCTTGCCCAGTCCGTGGGGCAGAACCACCGTGCCGCGCACCATCTGGTCGGCGTGACGCGTGTCGACACCCAGACGCATGGTCAGGTCGACGGTCTCATCGAACTTTGCGAACTTTACCTGCTTCAGCAGGCTCACGGCTTCAGGCAGCGGATACGCTGTTTTGGTGACGGCAGCGCGCGCCTTAGCAATATTCTTGCCGGTCTTGGCCATTCTTCCCTCGTCTCCCACCGCTTTTGCCAGCCCGCTATGCGGGAGCGTCAGCCTTGGTGCGGCAACGCTCAAAAGCCGTGGTGGTAGTGACTGTGCAGGGGTCTCCCCCAGGCACATCTATGTATGTTAGCGAAACGGCCGGGGAATTGCAAACGGAGGCCGCGGCCTTGCCGAATAGCTCGGGGCGACAACCGCCAGCGAACGACAATGTACTGTCAAAATTTACCGTGATTGGTCTCTGGGAGCCGCCGGGCAACGCATGACCATCCCCAAATTCTTTCGCGGATACTGGCTATTTGGGCGGTTTCGAGTCCTGAGCCCAATTTAGCAATGCGAGCTTGGCCTCTTCCCATCCGGAGCCATCAGGTGCGAGGAAGAGGCGGCATTCTGGTTCAGCGTTGCCCTTGCAAAACCTTCTGGGCCGAAGGAGCGCTATACCCCCGCCCATACGCTGGATTCGCGCGAATACATGTTGCGCACGGCCTCCGTTTAGGTCAGGATGAACGTGAGCCGCGCGCAATTCTCTCATCTTCGGAGGCTTGTACATGCGCGCGTCGCAACCTCCGGTAGACTCGATGAGGCCCCAGAGCCTATTAAGGGAATCCCATGAGGCTTCTTCAAAACCTGCTTCCGTGAAAATCTGCGCGCGCTTCATCGTCAAGGTTTTCGATCCTTCGTCTGGCAATCCGGATTCTCAGTCGCCTCTTGCCCCTTCCGGGATAAGTTCCTACCCCTCTCGGGATATTTCATTTTAGCTCCAACCCGAAAGATTTCTCATGCGCGAAAGTTACCTTGGGCTCCCCAAAGTCTCACTCAATCTCATCGCTGCTTCACTGGCCCGCCAGCGCTCTTGAGCCCGCAACTTCCGGCGCGGAATGCTGCCCTGCCAGCGCCCATAGATAAAAACACCCCGTCGCCAGCAGGATGAGTGGGACCGGCAACACTTCGGCTCCGGCCCGCAGCCAT
>JBEKCW010000351.1:0-6073 GCA_050014675.1 Occallatibacter sp.
CGCGTACATATTGATCCCGCCGTTCTCTACCGCGCTCTCAAACTGTCTCTGCTGCACCGTCAAGGGGAAACCCATAGGTCGTCAACCTTCCTGAAAACGAAAAGATGTTCACTGCAACAAATTGCGGTACTTCGTTGCCGGTTGACCCTCGTTTGTTTGAAACCTCTCACGTCCCGCGGCAAACAGGGAATAGATACCCGGCGACATGGAGATTTCCATGTGCCTCTGATTCCTGGGTACCGGCCCGATACTTACTGGGAAAGATGCCCGGTGATCTGTGGAGGTTGCTCTTATCATTATGGGGTCAGTGTCAAGTGTTGGTACGCAATAATGGGACGCAATTTAGCGCCCCAGCGCTCTAATGCCCCAGATTATCCTCACAATCAAGAGATGCTCGCCGTGAACTTGAGGTTCAATTCCGGTCGAGCGAGAGCGCCATGGCATCGAGAGAAAGCGAACGCAGCAGATTGCGCCGCATTCCCTGCTCAACCTGCGTCGCCGCGCGAACCGCGGCGTCGATCCACTCAACGCTCAGGCCTGCCGACAGTTTGCCGAGCTCCGCTTCCAGATCCAGGTTGCGAATCAGCCTGGGGGTTCCGGCAACGGTCAGCAGCAGGTCCTCGAGAAGGCTTGAAAGCGCGCGCAGCAGGTTTACGGCTTTCTCCTGCCCGTCGGCACCCGCCCTGTATGTCTCGGTGGCCTGGAAGAGCTGCGAGTAATCGCGCCCCTGAATCGCTCCCCGCAGGATCACCAGCGCATCCTGGCGGCTGACGAGGTACTTGTCGAGATCGATGGTGAGCGCGCGGCCCACTGCGCCCTCGGCAAGCCGCGAAGCCAGTGCGCGGTCGCGCGGCTTCAGCCCAGGCCGTCGCAGGGCCAGCAGCGCCTCAAGTTCGCTGGCCGGCAGTGCGCCCAGCCGGACCACCATGGCGCGGGAACGGATGGTCGGCAGAAGTTCCTGCGGATTCTCAGTGAGCAGAACCAGCGAGGTATGTTCCGGCGGCTCCTCAAGAAGCTTAAGCAGGCTGTTGGCCGCCTCTTTCATAAATGCCGACGAGGTGAAGATAGTGAATGCGCGCCTGGCCTCAACCGGCGGACGGTAGTAGGCCACGTGGATTGCCTGTTTTACCTGGCCCAGCTTGATCATCAGCTGCGGCGGGTCGGGAGGAATGACCAGCACGTCGGGGTGCGTCTGGATCAGGATGCGGGTCTCGCGCTTGTCAGTCTCGCGCAGATCTTCGCGGGCGGCAACCGCCTCAGCCACCAGCCCTTCAAGATTTGCGGCTGCGCCAATCCGGGTGCAGTTCGAACACCGATCGCAGAAATCCGGCAGGCCGTCCGTCTCCCTGGGCTCTAGACAGTTGGCAACCTTGGCCAGCATCAGCGCCAGGGTGTATTTACCCGCGCCCGCAGGTCCGGCCAGGATGAGCGAATGCGGCAGCCGGCCCGCGCGAACGCCCTCGCGCAGGTGGGTGACCGTGGCCGCATTGCCTAAAAACTCGCTGAAGCTCACGGATTGAGAATAGACGACCGGGGCGGATGGTGGGCGGGGAACGGTGGACGGGGAACGGTGGACGGTGAACGCTGAGCTGTTAACCGTGGGCGGCGCTGGCGCGAAAGCCAGGCTCAACCGGAACGTGTCATGTTTCCCAACTATTTTGTCAATTTTGCTTGACATCATCTGCGGATGATTGTAATGTTTGATTGTCTTTAAGTAAAGGAGACCAATCATGGTTAGCATACTTTGCAATTCAAATAGCGCGGCCGGACGCCGCTATGCGCAGTGCATGGGGATCGCGGCGTGCCTCTGCGTTCTCGGCGCTCTTAGTGCCGTTTTCACCCTTCGCCTCACGCATTGGAAAGGCCTGCCTGCATATCCAGTGGCCGTGCTGCCTGCCTTGCCCATCCTGTGGGCGATTTATGAGACGGGCCGCTACCTCAATGACGAGAAAGACGAGTTCCAGCGCAACGTGCTGGTACAGTGCATTCTGGGCGGAATTGGCGGCTGCCTGGGTCTTACCACGGTGTGGGGTTACCTGCAGGATTTTGCCGCTATACATCCGCTCGACCCTATCTGGGTTTACCCCATTTTCTGGCTCTTCGTGGTGCTTTCCTATCCCGTGGTGAAAGCGAGGTACAGATGAAAAATCGTCTGAAGGTACTGCGTGCGGAAAGAAACTGGTCGCAGGCCGATCTTGCCGGGCAGCTTGAGGTGTCAAGGCAATCGGTGAACGCGATCGAGACCGGAAAATTCGACCCCAGCCTTCCGCTGGCGTTCAAGCTGGCAAGGCTGTTCGACCTGCGGATTGAAGAGATTTTTGCGGACGAGCAGGACGGCAGCGAGCCGTCGAGTCAGCAGGTCGGCGAGTCGACTTTGTGAGCTTCGTGCGGGGCTGGAAGCAACTGACGGGCTGGGCGAACTTGTATTCAATGAGGATGGAAGGAGGGACAAATGATCGACCATCGATTGTTATATGAAATGAGCAAGGCGCTGCATGTGTATCTGGATCTATCTTTCATGGTCTGCGTGGTCATTGCATTCGTTCATGCGGACGGGGTTACGCGGACAGCCCCGGTCGCGGCGAGGGCAACGCACGGCGCGCGCCGCTGATAGAATTCCCTATGCGCAAACGGTTGTCCCTCACTCGAATCCTGCTCCTCCTTGCGGTCCTTTTGCTTTGCCCGGTTCTCAAGAGCTCTCTCGCGCAGGCGCCGGAGTCGAATTCGCCCACGGCTTCAAACACTCCCTCAGCCCAGATCGATGCGCTCGTGCGCGGCGTGGGTAAGACGCGGTCCATCTCGCAGGTGGCCATCTCTCCTGACGGCAAACGGCTGGCATGGACTGAAATGCGCCAACTGTTCGTGGCCCCGGTTGACGACCTGAAAAAACCGCTGCGCATCACTGCAGCGACCTCGCCTGCAACCTCGCCCGGCCAGCGCTGCGGCGACAGCGATCCCGTATGGTCGCCAGATTCTTCGTCTCTTGCATTTTTCTCTGACTGCGGCAACGCCGACGGCCAGAACGATCTCTACCTCCGCCGCCTCGACGCGAATGCCCCGTTGCCGATCACCCAGCTGCACGGCTTCGTCCACGAGGCCGCTTTCTCGCCCGATGGCACAAAGATCGCGTTCCTTTACGTTGAAGGCGCCACGCGGCCGGCTGGAGCGCTGGCGGCCATGAAGCCGCCCTCGGGCGTCATCGGCGAAGATGGCATTGAGGTACAGCGGATCGCCGTGGCTCGCGCCAACGCCACCCAGCCGGTACAGCCCGATTTTGTTTCGCCCGCCAATCTCCACGCCTATGAGTTCGCCTGGGCGCCCGATTCAATACACCTTGCCTACGTCGCAGCCGAGCCGCCCGGTGAAAACAACTGGTGGACGGCGAAGCTTTACAACCAGGCGTATACTGGCGACGCACCCCACGTCGTTCTCGATCCCGTCACTGCCTCCGGACCTCTCCACGGCCTGCAAATCGCCGTGCCAAGGTGGTCGCCTGACGGCAAGTCAATCGCATTTATCGGCGGCCTGATGAGCGACCAGGGCTCGACCGGCGGCGATGTTTACATGGTTGCCGCCACTGGCACTCAAGAACCCGTCAATCTAACCGCGGGACGGCATGAAACCGCCGCCTGGATCTCGTGGAGCATACAGGGACAAATCGACTATTCAGCGCTTGCCGGCGGATTGAGCCAACTGCGAACTCTGGTTTTCGGCTCGCCTAATCCTGACTCAATCGTCGCCCCCTTTGTTCAGAGCAACGTTGTCGACTTCCAGTTCCTCGCAAGCATCGGTGACGGCCGTATGGAGGGTAGCATCTCTCATGAGCGCGGCCAGTTCGCCTTCATCAAGAGCTCTTTTTTCGAGCCGCCTGAAATCTGGTATGCGAGGGATGTCGCTGCCGAATGCACTGCTCCTGCCGACAATCCAAATGCATGTTTCGAATTTCACCAACTCACCCACTTCAACGACGGGGTGAAGCCATACTGGGGCAAGACCGACTCCATTGACTGGAGCAACGACGGCTTCAACATTCAGGGCTGGCTGATGCTGCCGCGCGACTATGATCCGCACAAGAAATATCCCCTGATTGTTGAAGTGCACGGCGGACCGGCGGCTGCTGAAACATCAAACTGGAGCGGGCGCGGCGGACTGGGTTCGTCGACGTTCTCGGCCCTCGGCTACTTTGTGCTGATGCCCAACCCCCGCGGCAGCTACGGCCAGGGCGAGGCCTTTACGCAGGCCAATCGCAAGGACTTTGGCTACGGCGATCTGCGCGACATTCTGGCCGGCGTCGACACCGTGCTCAAAAAGTATCCCATCGATCCCAACCGCGTTGGCCTCACCGGCTGGAGCTACGGCGGGTTCATGTCAATGTTCGCCGTTACCCAGACCCATCGTTTCCGCGCCGCCGTGGCCGGAGCCGGCATCTCTGACTGGCTGAGCTATTACGGCGAAAACTCTATCGACGAGTGGATGATTCCCTACTTTGGCGCCTCGGTCTATGACGACCCCGCGGTCTACGCCAAAGCCTCGGCCATCAACTACATCAAGAACGTGACCACGCCCACGCTTTCTCTGGTTGGCGATCGCGACGGCGAGTGCCCGGCGCCGCAGTCCTACGAGTTTTGGCACGCGCTGCGCGACCAGCATGTGCCCACCGAACTGGTGGTTTACGCCAATGAGGGCCACGGCTTCGTCAATCCCGAACACAGGCGCGACGTGCTTGACCGCGCCGTGAACTGGTTCGCGAAGTACATGCCGGAGAACGGCGAGTGATTAGTGTTCAGTGGACAGTGAACAGTGGTCAGTGAATCATGATCACGAGCCCCCGTGCCCATCCTGAGCGCCCCGTGCCCCACCCTTTTCGCGCTTTTGCGAAAAGGGTGGGAAACTTGACCACTGATCACTGACAACTGATCACTCGTACCGCCCGCCGCTCCCAAATCCGCATTTTCCGAGTCTATTTTCTGAAGGCACCCTCACACAGCTGGCTCCGTGGCAGAGGGGGGTCTGCCCTGATACACTTTTTGCTTGGAGTACTGATGAGATTTATTCGCCTTGCGAGCCGTCCGGATGAGGCTTTCCGGGCGGTGCTGTAGGGGTATCGTTCACCGGCGGCACGCCACTCCGTACGAGTGTGATGGGCGGTCTTATTTCAATCTTCTTTTGATCGGAGAGACCGTTCCGCGGTTCTTTCATGCGGGGCGGGGAGGATTCATGCGGCGGTTTTTGACGCTTGTTAGTTTGTTGTGCCTGGCTCTTCCGGCCGGGATTTCGGTTTCTGGATGCTATCGCAATCCGAATGGCAATTACTGCAATGGCCTCGGATACGGCTTGACAGACACGCAGGTCGCATCCATCGTGCTCCAGCCCCAGGTTACGGGCATTTCGCTGGCCTACGGGCAAACTCAGCAAGCTCAGAGCCCGAACGCATTCACCTGCAAAGGCACGGCGGCCACGGTCAGCGCCAAGAACTACGTTTATGGAACCAGCAACAACCAGCTGGTTGACATTTCGCCCACCGGCAACCTTTGCGCCGGAACGTGGAATCGCAACACGGGCGGAGGCATTGCAGACTACACGTATTGCTACTACCCCTCTCCCCTGCCCAGCTCAGGCGGCTTGCCCTACGGTGTTGCGTACCTGACGGCTTCAGCCGACTCGGTCAGTTCAAACCCGGTAGCTGTCTACGTTCACGCGCCGGTCACCCACATATCTCTGGTTACTCCAAGTACCTCGTCCACTTCGACCTCCGGCGTCTCAATACCCGCTTGCACCTCGCAGGGCGGCACCGTTCAGCTCGATGCCCAGGCATGCTACCTGAGCAACAATACGCAGTATGAATTCTGCGCGCCGGCCTCGGTTAGTCCGGCAAATTACTCCTGCCCCGGCGGCCTGGCGCCCGGCGTCACCTCAGTGCCTACCTGCGAATCTTCGATTGGCACCATGGGCTTCTCGGTCGGCACCTCGTCGGTAGCCAGCATCAGCAGCACCACCAATGAGCTCACCGCCGAGCAGCCCGGTACCACGGTCATCACCGCTACGATTGCGCAATCGGGCTCCTCAGCCGGCT
>JBEKCW010000352.1:0-6073 GCA_050014675.1 Occallatibacter sp.
TCGCCGCGCCCGGCATAAACGTCACCGTCTCCTTGCCCGCATTGATCAGGTCCGCGTCAACCTCGCTCTCAAGCGGATACGGTCCCATGCCCAGCAACCCATTCTCCGACTGCAGCGTCACCATCACTCCCGCGGGAATAAAATTCGCAACAAGCGTAGGTATCCCGATGCCCAGGTTCACATAGAACCCGTCTTCAATCTCCCGCGCAGCCCGCGCCGCCATCTCATTCCGATTCCACGCCATAAATACAGCTCTCAGCTTTCAGCTCTCAGCCTTCAGCACGCAGCTTGTAACTGACAGCTTTTCTCTTTTCTCTGAACTCTTTTCTCTGATCTCTGTTCTCTCGCCAACTATTGGCTATTGGCTACCGGCTACCGGCTACCGGCTACCGGCTATTGGCTACCTTACCGTCCTCTTTTCAATCCTCTTCTCCGGCGTCGCATTGTGCACCAGCCTATGCACAAATATTCCCGGCGTATGAATCTCATCGGGATCGAGCTCGCCCGGCTCAACAATAATTTCCGCCTCAGCCACCGTGACTCTGCCGCTCGTAGCCGCATCGGGATTAAAGTTCCGCGCCGTGCGCCGGTAAATCAAATTTCCATGCGTGTCAGCCTTCCACGCCTTCACCAGCGCCAGGTCCGCGCGAATGCCGCGCTCAAGAATATATGTGACACCCTCGAAATCCTTGTGTTCCTTGCCCTCGGCCACCACCGTGCCAATCCCCGTCCGCGTATAAAAGCCGGGAATCCCCGCACCGCCCGCCCGCATGCGCTCGGCCAGCGTTCCCTGCGGGCAAAATTCCACATCGAGTTCACCGCTCAAAAACTGCCGCTCGAACTCAACATTCTCGCCCACATAGCTTGAGATCATCTTTTTCACCTGCCGGCTCTCGAGCAACAGCCCCAGCCCCCATCCATCCACGCCCGCGTTGTTGCTTGCAATAGTCAGATCGCGAACGCCGGTATCGCGCAGCGCCACAATCAGCGCCTCGGGAATTCCGCACATCCCAAAGCCACCGATCGCCAGCAGCATCCCGTCGCGCACCAACCCGTCAAGCGCCGCGCGCGCATCGGGAAACAACTTGTTCAACCCGCCTGTCTTCGTGCTAAGCGTGCTCATTCCTGCGACCAACCTCCCGTGCGCCCAAATCAATATAACCCGCCACCCTCACCCCAGTCGCGGTCTTCGAACGCCCGGGCAATTACCTGAACGTTTACCGCTGAAAAAGACGATTCCGCCACTGTGCGCGCCGTCGGCGCAATGGTTGTTAGCCCCGCGCTTCAGCGTGGGGTAAAAATGCCAGGAGATGAAAGTCAACCCCGTAGGGGCGGCGCTCGCACTCCATCTCAAATCCATCGGCCGGCCGCTTCGACATAAACTTATCCCAATCTGATATAGCTATCCCAACGGCTCTAATCACACCTGAAAGGCCTCATGCCACCGCCATCGCCAACTACGGCCCCGCCTGCACATCATCCATCTTCCGCCTCACTCATCCTCTTCATCGCAGCAACCGTCGCGGCCCTCGCCGCCGTTGCCTGGCTCCTGGCCACCAATCAATCCAGCGCAAAATGGGCGCAAGCCTACAACCCCACCGGAACCTGGCAGATCTCCACAGCGATTGCCGCGCTGCCCATCCTCGTGCTGCTCGGCGCCCTCGCCATCCTCCGAGTCAAAGCCCACATCGCAGCACTCGCCGGCCTCGTCACCGCACTCGCCGTCGCCATCCTCATCTTCCACATGCCCGTGCGCCTCGCCTTCACAGCAGCCAGTTACGGCGCGGGTTACGGCCTCTTTCCCATCTGCTGGATCGTCCTTCCCGTCATCTTCCTGTACGACCTCACCGTCCACACCGGCCTCTTCGTCACCCTGCAGCAGAGCCTGGCCAACATCACTCCCGACAGCCGCCTGCAGCTGCTCCTCATCGCCTTCGCACTCGGCGCATTTTTCGAGGGCACATGCGGATTCGGCACGCCCGTCGCCGTCTGCGGAGCCATTCTCATCAGCCTCGGCTTTCGCCCGCTTCAGGCCGCCGCGCTCACGCTCCTCGCCGATACCGCTCCCGTCGCCTTCGGAGGCCTCGGCATCCCCATCGTCGCCCTCCACGGAGTCACCGGCCTCGACACCTTCGCCCTCTCAAAAACCATCGCCGTCCTGCTCGCGCCCTTCTGCGTACTCATCCCCTTCTGGCTCATCTGGGCCTTCGCCGGATTCACCGCCATGCTTGAAGTCTGGCCCGCCGCCCTCATCGCCGGCGTCACCTTCGCCGTTGTTCAATGCCTCGTCGCCATCCTCGCCGGCCCCTCGCTCTCTGACATCGCCGCCTCTACCGCCACCATCGTCGCCCTCGTCGTCTTCCTGCGCTTCTGGCGTCCGCGACGCATCCTCAGCCCCACCGGCCACGACATCTCCCATCTCACTCACCAGCGCTTCGAGCACGATCCCCGCCGCATCTTTCACGCCTGGCTGCCCTGGCTCGTCCTCAGCGTCTTAGTCTTCGCTTGGGGCATTCCCGCCTTCTCTTCGTGGATGGACACCCACACCACCATCAAGCTCGCCATCCCCGGCCTCAATCAAATCGTGCAGCGCACTCCGCCCGTCGTCCCCAAACCCACCGCCGAAACCGCCATCTTCGCCTTCAACTGGCTCACCGCCACCGGCACCTCCATCTTCATCGCCGCCATCATCGCCGGCCTGCTCATGGGACTTAAACCCACCACCCTCGTCTCACACTTCCTCCGCACCCTCGTCAACATCCGCTTCACGCTTGTCACCATCGCCGCCATGCTGGCCATCGGATACGTCACCCGCTACTGCGGACTCGACGCCACACTCGGCCTCGCCTTCGCCCGCACCGGCTCGCTCTACCCATTCTTCGGAACCCTCGTAGGATGGCTAGGCACCGCCAGCACCGGCTCCGACACCTCATCCAATGTCCTCTTCGGAAGCCTGCAAACCATGACCGCCCGCCAGCTCCACATCTCGCCCATCCTCATGGCCTCGGCCAACACCTCCGGCGGAGTGATGGGCAAAATGGTGGCCGCACCCAGCGTCGTCGTCGCCACCACCGCCACCCAAACCTACGGTCAAGAAGGCGCCGTGCTGCGCCGCGTCCTCGGCCACTCGCTGGCCTTCGCCGCCCTCGTCGGAATCCTCGTCTACCTCATGGCCTACGTCCCACCCTTCACCCACCTGGTGGCACACTAATACCTGCACCCAATAGGAACCCCCAATGCGCATCTGTTTCACCCTGAAAATCCGCGCCGACAAGCTCGCCGAATACAAACTCCGCCACGCCGCCGTCTGGCCTGAAATGCGCCACGCCCTGCACGACACAGGCTGGCATAATTACTCGCTCTTTCTCGCCCCCGACGGCCTGCTCGTCGGCTACCTCGAGACCGACGACTTTGCCGCCGCCTGCGCCCGCATGAAAGACCACCCCGTCAACGCCCGCTGGCAGGCTGAAATGACGCCCTTCTTTGACAAACTGGCCACCGGCGGCGCAGATGATAATATGTTGCCGCTCGAAGAAATCTTCCATCTCGACTGAGAGAAGCCTCCCAATGAAACCCACCGATCTACTCCGCCGCGACTTCCTCCGTGTAGGCAGCCTCGGCATCGCCGGCGCCATCCCAGCCCATGCTCTCGACCAAAACGCCGCCCCACCGCAGGCGCCCCAGCCGGCCTACAACGTGCGGCAATACGGCGCAACCGGCGACGGCAAAACCCTCGACACCACCTCCATCAACCGCGCCATCGACATAGCCGCAAACCAAGGCGGCGGCCTCGTACTCTTCCCCGCGGGCGTCTATCTAACCTTCTCCATTCACCTGCGCAGCAACGTCCAACTCCACCTCGATCAGGGCGCAACCATCCTCGCCGCTGAGAGCCCCAAGCCCGGCGACGCCACCGGCTACAACGGCGGCGTCTACGATCCAGCCGAGCCCAACGCGCCCTGGGAGCCCTATCAGGACTACGGACACAACCACTGGCACAACTCGCTCATCTGGGGCGAAAACCTGCACAACATCTCCATCACCGGCCCCGGACTCATCTACGGCAAGGGCCTCAGCTTCGGCGGCGACAGCCACCCCCGCGGCGACTATCCCACTTACGTCGCCGAGCAGCCCGGCGTCGGCAACAAATCCATCGCCCTCAAGAACTGCCGCAACGTCCTGCTGCGCGACTTCTACCTCCTCAAAGGCGGACACTTCGGTCTGCTGCTCACCGGCGTCGACAACCTCACCATCGACAACCTCACCATCGACACCGACCGCGACGGCATGGACATTGACTGCTGCCAGAACGTGCGCGTCTCCAACTGCACCGTCAACTCGCCCTGGGACGACGCCATCGTGCCCAAGTCCAGTTACGCGCTCGGCTACGCGCGCCCCAGCCGCAACATCACCATCACTAACTGCTACGTCGCAGGCTGTTACGAACTCGGCTCGCTGCTCGACGCCACCTTCCGCAAGTTCCCGCAAGGCAAGCGCGCCTACGGAACCGGCCGCATCAAGTTCGGCACCGAGTCCAACGGCGGATTCATCAACGTAGCCGTCTCCAACTGCGTCTTCGAGGGCTGCATGGGCTACGCGCTCGAAACCGTCGACGGCGCAATCCTCGAGGACTTCGCCATCACCAACACCACCATGCGCGACCTCAGCGCGCCGCCGCTGTTCTTGCGTCTTGGCGCGCGCCTCCGCGGCCCCAAAGAGAGCACGCAAGTAGGCTCCTTCAAGCGCGTGCTCATCTCCAACCTCGTCTGCCACAACGCGCCAGGCTGGCAAAGCTCCATCATCAGCGGAATTCCCAACCACCCAATCGAAGACCTCAAGCTCAGCGACATCTATGTCGAGCACGCAGGAGGAGGCACAGCCGAGCAAGCCAACACGCAAGTGCCCGAGCTGATCGACGGCTATCCCGACCCAGGCGCATTTAAGGTGACGCCGTCTTCAGCATTCTTTCTGCGCCACGTACGCAACCTTGAAATGAGCCATGTAGAAGTAGCCAACATCGCACCCGAAGCGCGTCCAGCGTTCTACCTCGAAGATGTAGAGCGAGCCGACTTCTTCGCCATCACCGCGCCGCGAGCTGCCGAGGGCGCCTTTGCTTTGCATAGCGTTAAGGATCTGCGCATAGGCTGGAGCCGCGCCACGCAAGACACGGTGCTGGCGAGCGCCGACAACAAGACAATCTGAACCGCCGACCTGCTGACTCGCCACTGAAAATGGGTGCCCCATCCTCGCGACGTTTTTGTTTTTGTCGCTAGGGTGGGATCTGACCCCTGACCCCTGACCCCTGACCCCTGACCCCTGACCCCTGTCTTTCAACCCTGGGAACCGCGCCGTTTTTTCCCGAAAAGCAAAGGGGAAAAGGCATCATGTCCCCTGGTCGGGTGAGCTGAGTCACATCGCAATAGGAAACGCCGGCGTTAAATCAGTGAATGTGGGGTGGTTCCTTTGATGACGGTTACAGCTTTGATAGATAAGTTAATCGATATTGAACGTTCTTTAGGGGTTGAAAGCAATTCTTCCGTCCGCGAGCGGATCATCGACGTAGAAGACTACGCTCTTGGAATGCAACGGGAAATAGGGGAAATCCTGCGTGAATGTAACAGGCATAACCAGGTCCAGGTCATCCCCGACCCATCTTTGACCTTACCGGCGCGTCATTCCGGCTGGCGCATTGCGCTCGCTTCTCTTCAGCGCACCATTTTTTGAAACGGTAGCAGCCTTTTTTTTTGACGGGAGCCTGGCTTTGGACTCAGTCGTTCGCCGACTCGCAATTCACACCATCAAGGCGCAACTGGCGCTGTGCGAGCTTGTTTCCAGATCGTTAGTCCACGAGTTCTCGATCGAGAATTTGCCGGTCGCTGAGAAGGCGGCAATTGTAGATCGATGGAACCTAACATCGAGGCAGCGCACCGAGTTGAGGCTTTTGCTGGAGGAGCAGGAGATCGAGCAAGCTTCCTGACGCTTTTTTTGGTGTCTTCGTGGCCGGGTAAACTCGCCTGCTGGCCACTTTGTAACAAGGGCACGTCTTCAGCCGGGCCGAACCGGGCCGTTTTCC
>JBEKCW010000353.1:0-6069 GCA_050014675.1 Occallatibacter sp.
TTAACGTCACTCGCCATAACTTTGTCATACCGCTGTTTGTAATAGCTGCCTAATACAAAGCGCATGGCTTTCTCAAGTTCATCCTCACCAAAACTATTGGCGATATACGTAAAGAACGACCACGACCAATTCACGTACATGTCGTGAACGACTTGCCACTCGAGACGAGCGTATTCAACTATCCGCTTGGCCTCGGCATTATCGCCGCGATCCATGGCGGAGAAAGCATTCTTCAAGGTTGACACGCCGACTTGATTCGGCTCGTCTTCGCGGAGATCGCGGCCCAGCAATAGCGACTTTTTTAGATTCATTTAAAACCTCAATCACTCTGTGGTTAATGACCTCGGACAACCACGGTACACCTTGCCCGTATAACTTGGTCAACTAGCTAGTCTTATTTTGGCTTTTGCAAAGATCCGAACAGGACCAACAAGTCCCGATTCAAGCAACGGGTCATCTTTGAACCAGTGCTTCCAGGTTGGAAATGCGATCCGCCCGCTTGGCCTCGGTTTATTTTCCAACAGCCACTGCGGCCAGCTGGCTATTGGTAAGCCCAGAGACGCGGGAAATGGGTCATTAGAAGTTAAGGGCGTGCCCCATTCACAGTCCTCCGGTAACTGCTCGTCCCCGATAAGGCGATTGGGCCATAAGTTGACAACCTTAATCTCAAGATCATTGCTTTCTGCAGCCACGGCCGCGGTCACGTCGATCATAAAGGGTGGCTTCCACAAAACCCCAAGATCTTTGCCGTTCAATACGACCCGGGCGATCACACTAACATGGCCCAAGTCGAGGTACAGACGACGATCCTGTCCCTGCATTCCACTGGGTAATGTGAACCGATTGCGATAAGTCGCCGTCCCGGAGAAATACTTTACACCAGGATCAGAATGCTCTGTCCATGAGATGAGCTGGTCGAGAGTTACATGGTCGGGAGCGCCCAGATTTTTGGGAAACTCCAATTCCCATGGACCTTGAATCGAGACCGGGACTGGGAGTTGCGGGACCTCTGCCTTCAACGAATGGCCGGCAACGGTAACGAAATTGTACGTTCCCTCATCGGTGGTCTCGATCATCAATCCCTTTTCATCCGTTCGTTTCACTCTGGTGGCACTAAATTGATACTCAACGACGGGAGCGAGACTGTAGACTGCTGCGCTATTCCACTGAACGGAGACAATGTGATCGGGCTTGGGCTCAGTGCTTGCCCGGAAAACCACGAACACGGACGCATACGGATCCAAGCTGATTGGGATCGAAATTCTGGAAACACTTTCGATCCCTTCAGTAGTAAGTCGAACAGGAGTAGTAACTTCGCCGAACACGGAAATTGGCTCGATCCGCCCGCTGTCCGGCCACCACAATTCCGGTCTCAGGCCTTTGCCGCCGGGGCGAAACGTACACAAGAATGTCTTTGCTTCCGCGATGCCGCTGGCGACAAAATAACAGTCATCGCCATTGATGTTGCGATGAATGAAGCGAATCTCCTGTCCCACGGCAACTTCAAGGCAATCGAAGTCTGGCGGCGCCGCTAGTTTCACCAGGATCTCGCTCAGCCCACGTCCCCAGATCACCCTGCCGGCTCCAAGGCGATTCTCTTTGATGCTGCTACCGTCGCACTTGCCCCACAACTCTTCGGCCAGTTGCCGTATCTCATCGTCACATCGTGGAAAGTCGGACAGGCTCGGCGAATTGACCGGGCGCGGCCCCACGACATTTGCGCCATCATTCACCAGTTGCTTGATTTTCTTCAGCAACGCCGGCGTCATGGCCTGACCTGGCTGCAGAACCAGGAGCCGATAACTCATCCCGCTCTTTAAAACAATCCGTCCCTCATGTACGGTTGCGTCCGTCAAGAGGACTTCTGGCGGGAGATAGTCAAAGTCGTACCCCGGCGGCATTGGGGGATCCAGATCCCGCCTCCAGGGAGCAGAATACGGCGCGCCCTCACTGCCGAGGTACGCAACGTCTGCAACAAATGACCCGCTTTGCAGCAATGTCTGGCAGCGTGCCAGGTATGTATGCCATGGCAGAGATTGCTCCCACCAAGTGCCGGCTCGGTCAAGTTGAGTGCCCCATCCTCCAAGCGTCATGCCCGGCCCGCGATCTGCCCACGGCTGCATCATGAATTGGCTCAGAACAAACCGGTTGAGGCCCCACGTGAAAGCAAGGTCCCCCAAGGGCTTCAACGAAAACGGATGGCTCTGCCACTTTGCATAAAATGCGTCCGCGGTAAAAGCCTCGGCTGCGATGATCGGTCTACCGTAAACATGTCCCGCTGATGACATTGCCTTGGCATTCATGTTGAAGATTTCAGAGCTGCGACCATTGCCCAGCCAGAATTCTCCCATAGGCACATCGGCTCGCCCGGCATAGGCCAGTTCATCTAACGGTCCCACTCCGTAAGCTTCTATCGACAGAGTCAACCCTCGTTTGTGACAAAGCTCTTTCAGATGTCCCGCATAGTTATCCAGAAGTAAGTCCGCAATTGTCCGCCTGAGATCCCATAAGAATCGCTCTGACTGTTCGCCGCTTTCAATCGCACGGCCAGTCAGAATGGGCAGATATGGTACTGGATCGTATCCTCGCCGGGCTTGGAATTCTTCTCTAAACGCCAGAGTCCAATTTTGAGAGCCTGTCTCCCAACTATCGATGTGTGTCATCTTCAGGCACTTGGAACCAATGGCAGCCTGATTGTCGAGCATCTTCCCGACCAACGCCTCAAAATGAAATTCGATCGCTCTTTTGCTTAATTTGTCGCATTCCAGACCCCAACTTTCTTTTGGCGCCGGTTCATTCATTACTTCGGTACTCGTATGTCCCAGCCGAAGCACTGTCCATCTTCCCGAAGGCACATCCCAGTTAAGCGATCCATTTGAGTCCATGTGCTTGCTTATATCTAATATCTGCGCGCTGCGAATGACGGTGCCCTGCGGGAATTCTGGATCACCGCCCAATGCGTCGGCTTCTGTGGAATAGCCACCCTGACGGAGATAGAGAGCCTTTCCCGGTAGATCCTCGATGCGTGGACCTTGATGCAACTGGATTTCGCCGAGTGGAATTCCATTCGTATACTCATGCCACAACCAACCCGACGGACCGGGTCTTATGAGAATCCGGAAATGGCGGGAACTTACTCGTTCAAAGTTAGCGGAGGAATTCGGCCAGTAAATGCTCATCTCCCGGATCGTTCGATAGTTGATTCCGTCGTCAGACAGTTGAACCTCACCGGATACATAGAGCATTCCATTATTCCAGGCGTCTATCGAAATACTTACTGCCTGCGCGGTAAAGGGTTCAGGGAAGTCGATGTTCACGTATTGCCCCTGGCTTTCAGAAGCCTGCGGCAATAGCGTAACCGTGCCGGGGTTACCGTCGAGCGCGTTCGAAAAATCGAGATCCTTTCGGTCGAGGCCATAAGTAAGCCTGGGAGAGCAATCTATCATCCGCTTGCTATCGCCTGGCGGAAGCGGAAACGCCAACACAGCAATATCGTGGTAGTACCCCTGGGTTGTTTTCGGCTGAGCAAGTGCAGCGCTTACTGTCTTCGGTCCTTCTACCGTTATCTCGCTCCATACGACTACTTGCATGGAGAGTTCCGGAGTAATCCAAGGTCCTCCTGAACCGCACCAGCCCCCGTCGTTATTCATATTGAAAGACATTCCCAGCCGGGAGGCTTCACGCATCGCGTGATCCATCATCTCCCACCACTCAGAGGTCAGGGGGCGAACAGGCCCTGCTGGCTGAGCTGTGTCCACCTCCATGTACAGCACACCCCGAATTCCGACTCGGTGCATTGCCTCAAGATCTGCAGTGATGGCCTCGCGAGTAATATTGCCGTTGTTGCCATACCAATAGGTCCAGGGCCAGGCAGCTTCCGCGGGAGCTCCAAACAACTCTTCCAGGGATTCGTCCGTACCTGACTCCGCAGACTGGGCGCTGAGCGGGCTACTGCCTAGTAGAGGAATGAGTTTCATTCCCCCCGCGCACAATGCGGAATTCGTAACAAACTTTCGCCTGGAGATTCGCATCATTCCTCCGATTATGGTGCAGATGGGGCCTCCCATCTGCTTAAATCGGCAATCTTCACAAACTTGCTTTTATGTCTTGAGTGGCTCAACCTGCAGTAGCCACGCACATCACAGATGAGCTATGAGGCCCCCGTCAACGACGAGCGACGCACCGTTGATATACGAAGCCTCTTCTGTGGCGAGAAAGCCGACAGCTGCGGCAACATCTTCAGGGGCGCCCAAACGCCCTACAGGGACCTTCTCAACGTAGCTCTTTTCGACTTCGGGGCTGGCCAGGAATTGCGGACTGCTCAGGTCTGTCAAAATGCAGCCGGGCATCACTGAGTTAACAGTGATCCCGTATGGACCAAGCGCGGTCGCGATCGATTTTACAAAGAGATTGACGCCAGCTTTGGTAGGGCAATAGTGAGATTGAAATGTTGTGCCGGCAACGGCGCCGACTGAGCTAACGCAAATAATGCGGCCCTTGGTTTTCTGCTCCACCATCCCGCGAGCCACTGCCTGAGAGCATAGGAACGTGCCTCTCAGGTTAACTGCAAACACCTTGTCCCACACATCCTCGGTCAAATCCAGGAATTCCATGAATGGACAAATACCTGCATTATTGACGAGAATATCGATCCGGCCGTACTGTTCTCGCGCAAAGAGTACCATCTCCCTGACTTCACCGGACTTTGATACATCAGCGGAGAAAGCACTTGCTTCGCCGCCAGCCGCCCGAAGAGCGTCGACCAATTGATCAGCAGATCCAGAAAAGGGGCCGGAATCTGCTTCTCGCGAGTAATTTACGATAACTTTGGCCCCTTCGCGAGCGAACAACTCACTTATGCCGCGACCAATCCCGCGCGACCCCCCGGTGACAATTGCAACCTTTCCTTTGAATCTCACCTTTGTCCTCTCCTACTCTCATTTGGCAGTACTCGTGCACGGCCGTTTAGCAAGTCAGCATAAAGCCGCCGCATACATTGATCGTCTGTGCGGTGATAAATGATGCTTCATCCGACGCCAGAAACGCAATCAGATTTGCGACATCTTCGGGTGTGCCAAGCCGTTTTAGCGGGGTAGCATCAATCCACCCTTTTGTGAGTTGCTCACGAGTCTTTCCGGTGATACGCCCAAGTTCTGAAAAGTTTTGTTCCCACATGCCAGTTAACACAACTGCGGGGCAAACGGTGTTTACAGTAATCTGCTTTGCGCCATAAGCGAGCGCCAACGACTCTGTAAGGCTCGCGACTGCGGCCTTTGCGGCTGCATAATGAGCGCCCATCGCACGCCCTTTGCGGCCCGCATTTGATCCGATATTGATAATGCGTCCGCCCACATTGGCATCCATGGATTCCGCAGCGGCGACGCTCAGAAAGTGCATTGACCTCAAATCGATTTCCAAAACCTCATCCCATTCTTCGGGGGAGATTTCGTTGATTTTGTTGAAATGGCAGACGCCTGCTGAATTGACAACGATGTCGAGCCGGCCGGTGAGCGCTAAGGCCTCCTCAACAACTTCTTTCGCTGCCAGCGCAGGGCGCAGATCTTTGACGAGGACGTGATGCCCTCCAGGAAGCGCCTTTACAAGCTCACGCGCTGACTCCTCACCACGATCAATCGCGATGATTTGAGCCCCAGCAGACGCTAATCTCATCGCAGCTGCCCTTCCGAGCCCACCGCCGGCACCGGTGATGAGTGCAACTTTTCCGCTAAGGCCGTAAGGAATCACAGAGTCTTCTCCCATCGCGAAGTTCCCTTATTGAGAAAAGCCTGCGCTCAGCCCATCTGACCGCAGTTTCTCTGATGGCACTCCTCCAATTGCCTTTCGACCCACTAAGGTCTGAGTGGATGCCCATTCGCAGCTCGACTTTTACCCTGGTTTGACGCCAGTTCAAGGCAGTCCGCGCTCCAAACTGCATCCCCTTGCCCCCGTTCTTCTCGGTCACTTGTAGCGGCTTTATTGATTCACGTTTCCGGGTGAGCATATCTCGCCCTCGTCACAGTCAGGGCGATGAAGATCCATTTTGAGCGAAAAGCGCGCGCAGGAGCGCCA
>JBEKCW010000354.1:0-6032 GCA_050014675.1 Occallatibacter sp.
ATCAACCGGTCGAGATCGTTCCGCCGCAGATACAGATCACTGGGCGCCAGGAGACAAAAAAGAAGAAAAAGAAGGAAGGCAATGGCATCATCTCGGACCAATTGGAGATCCGAGACTACAGATTGAGCACGACCCGGCTTGAGCCTGGTGAGCGTGTCGACGGAGTGGTTCTGTTTGATCGGCCGAATTTCAAGGAATCGACGGAGAAGCTGTTCCTGCAGATCGCGCAGGCAGACCAGGTGGATCGTCCCATCCTGATCCAGCTGCCGTTCACTCCACCGATCTCCGGCGATGGCAATTAGAGAGGAGTTGAGAGACTATGAGTGTCACCGACAACAGCAGGAATGGAAGCGGCGGATTGCCAACGTCAGTGATGGAACCCGTCGAGCCGGTAGTTGAGCATTCCTCAAACCAGGACCTCAACAACCACGGGGAGTCAACCCCGAAGTTCGCGACGCGAGCTGACATCAAGGGAATCGAAGGAATCAGCAAAAGCAAACTAATTCTTCTTGGTGGAGGACTGGCAGTAGCGGTCCTCTTCTTCGTCTTCACAGCCGTTGTAGGCAAGTCGCCGAAGAAACTGGCTCCAGTCAGGCAGCTGTCTCAACAATCTAAACAGGAGCAGGCAACTCGCTCCAAGAGCAGCGTGACGCCGTTGATGGACACAGTGCGGACCCCGGCGCCGGACAACACCAGCGGCCAACTCGGGCCTGCCGACATCCGACGTACACGCTCGTTGGATAATGGCGCGGCGGCCAAGCCTCTCCCTGCCAAGCCTGCCGTTGCGAGTTCTCTGGGAGCGGTCCCCTCTTTTGCGGACACGCAACAGAAGTGGGAAGACCCGGCCCCCTACGGCGGAACTCCACCCGCAGAGATACCCCAGACGCAGCAGAACAGTTTGAAGGAGCCATCCCTCATCTTCGTGCGGAGCTTGGCGCAGAACCAGGGCGGCGTCGCACCCAAGTTGAATGGCGATGAAGATGGCGCACCACGATTAGAACTGACGCCGGGGACGCGCATCCAAGCGAAGCTCGAGACGCAGGTATCGAGCGCGGTGCAGGCTCCTGTGGTCGCCGTTGTCGAATACACCTACGCTATTGGTGAAAGGATTATTGTTCCCGCCGGGGCGCGTGTGTACGGCCAACTCCAGCAGGCAGATAGAAGCGGGCTCGTAAGCGTCAAGTTCGACGAAATCGAATTGCTCGATGGCGCGCGGGAGAAGATCGACGCCGTAGGAACGGGGCTCGATCTCGGGCCGATCAAAGGAAATGTCTACGGCAAGAACACCGGGAAGAACTTCCTTGTGCGCGCAGCGTCGGGACTCGGATCAGTGCTCGCGGAGGTTGCCGGCAACAACACCAGCGCCGCGTTCTCCGAAGACGACATGCTGCGAGAGCGGCTGGCCGAGAATATCGGCACGGCGGGCGACTCCGAGGTGATGAATCTCGACGCCAACAGCCGCGTCGTAGTGTCTGTCCCCGCGGACACGAAGATCTATGTCGTGTTCACCAAGCACGAACAGAACCCCTCTGAGGTTCACAAGGTGGCTCCCACGGCTCAATAGTGCAGCTGCACTACCTGCCTCATCTTTGCGCCCTGGCCTGTCCGCCAGGGCGTTCTTGTGTTCGGCGGCGTCGCGCTACGTCCGTGCGATTCGAGAACTTCTTGCCTCGCGCGATTTAGATGCGACGTTGTTCGAGCAGTTCCCGATGGCGTAAACCTCGGCATGGATAGAGATCGGTCCGCATTGCTCAGAGTGCGCTTGATCAATCATCGGTGCCGTTCTCTCAAAGTGCAGTTGAGCAATAGTCGGTCCAGTTGAGTCAATTCGCGATTGACCAAAGTACGGTCCCGATGGCCCAGTGTGCGGTTGTGTAATTTTCGCTCCCGATCGTTCAAATCGGAATTGCGCAAAGTTCGATCCCAATGCCCCAACGTGCGGATGCGTAAAGGTCGCTCCCGTTGAGTCAATCCGCGGCTGAACAAAGATCGATCCCTACGCTTCATCGTGCGGATGGGTCATTGGCGGTCCGCACAGAATTCTGAGGTTCGGCAATCTAGAGCGCTAGGACGGTATGAGGCGAGGCTTCCCGCAACGCCTGCAGATATAGGTGTGCTCCCAATTCCAGCGGAGTCGGGGATAGACCTCGCGGTTGTAACGGGCAATTCTACGAAAGTTAGAGACCATGCCCATCAAGCACAAAGTCGCCAGAATCACGAGAAATGCGATCGGGCGTTCCATGGTGCCGGTCGAATTTGGATGACGGACGACCGCTCTCAGCCCCGCTACACCCCAGAAACAAGCGAAGAAGATGCCAAATCCCCAAAGCAAGAACGCACGCGCGTATCCGCGAGGGTTCGGCGGCGTAACGGCTTGCGCTGAGTAAGATTGGCTTGCTCCCGAATGAAATGTCCCGGAGTAGGTCCGCGTTCCCTGTTCGAAAAGGACGGGCGCCGCCACGATATTCGCGGTTCCGCACTGGTCGCAATGATATGGGTTGAATTGCGATTGGGATGCCATGCCGTTGTCCCTGAGCAGGCGACAGCTTGCGACACCGGGCTCTTCAACTGAAATTCTAGCTCCATTCTCCCGATTTGAGCTAATTCGCGAGAACGGAGCCCTAACCAGTTAGCACGCATCCAGCTATCGAACCCGCTCATGCGACGAGGGATAAGTCCATTTTCCTATCCTGGTCCTCAGCCCTCAATTTGACCGAATATTGGTTCGCATCCATTCTCTCGCTCGACACGGATGCCTCCGAGCAGCCGGGTCCAGGAGAGAAAACCTATGAAAACCGCACTGGCCTTCTGGCGGCGCTCCCCACTGTCCGCCTCAACCTCCACGCTCGTTTTTCATCGCCCCGATGAAATCAATTGGGTCCAGATCGTCCTCAAGATGGCTCTGGGATTGATTCTCTTCGGCAATCTGCTCGCGCCGTTCTCAATAAGGGCCCAGAACCTCGGAACTTCCCCTCAGTTCGGTCAGGCCGTGCAGGGCCAGCAAGCGACGACCGTTGAAGGTACGGTCCTCAATATCGTGAACTGGGGCTGCAACGTCATCGCTCCGGTGATTGCCGTCGCTTGCCTCGGCGTCGCTGGATGGCACTTCAAGTCGGGCCGCGGCTACCTGGGTTGGGGTGTCAGCGGCGTGGCCCTCATGGTGATCTCCGGTCTCGGTCGCATGGCCGAAGGCTTCATCACGCAGGCGCAGGGCATTCAGTAGTCAAAGCAGGGAGCCATGCAGACGCCACAGTTTCTCCTCGACCTTCTCCAATTGCTGCTCGACCTCGCGGCTCCGGCGGCCTTCTGCACGCTGGCAGCCGCGGGCGTGAGCCTGCGGCACGAAGGTGGGATCAACTTCCACGTCAACGGCCGCACCGGCAAATGGATCCTATGGACCGTCGTGCTTCTTACGCTCCCGGAGTTGTTGTCGTGGATTGCGGCGCAAGGCATCAACATCCCTTCCGGCAGCGGATCGGTTGGCACAAGTTGGCTGGCCAGCATGGAGACCGTCTTCAAGAATTTCGTGAGCCAGATCGTTGTCGCCAAACTGGTTCCCGTAATTGCAGCTTACTTCGTTCTGAAGGCAACGCTCGATGGCGCTGCCGGCGAAAATCCGCTCGGCTCGGTTGTTGCCGCACTTTTCCTAATGTCGCTGTCGGCCACGATGACGCTCTTTCAAGGCTGGAACTCGGGAGGCCAGTACGCAATGACCGACATGCTGACCTCCCTCTGGAACTACATCGCGGCGCAGATTTTGCCGGCCGCGGCGGGACTTGCTTGTGTCGGAGCAGTGATCAATTTCGTCCGGCACAGACCCTGGACCAGGCAGGTCTTCGCTGCGATCTCCTTTCTTAGCGTAAGCGGCCTACTTTCGCTCTTCCAGGCGATGGCTGCGTGAGGACGGAAATATGAGTCTCGACGGATCCATCACGAACCTCGCCTCCTGGGCCGGCAACACCATGATGCCCACGATGGCCGGCATGTTCTTCGCGGGTGCGGTGTACCGCTATAGCAAGAGCGGCCCATTCGAGCACCTTCTGTACGGAGGGTTCGCCTCGCTGTTGTGTTCCGGGATGCTTCGGACCCTCGAAGGCTTCGTGCAGCACGCGGGCGCGACGAATGCCGACGCATTCTGGACGGCGACGATGAGCCTGGTCAATTGGACAGCCAACGTGATCCTGCCCATCTTTGCGCTGACACAGCTTGCGGCGATGGCCATGCACATGGGCGGAGTGGTTTCAGAGATTTATCCAGGCTCGACGTGGATAAGGAAGTTTGTTGCAGCCCTCGGCGCATTGACGGTCTCCGGAATGGTGCGTCTCGCCGAATCCCTGGTCACCCAGGCACACGGGATAGGAGGGTAAGCGCATGAGTCTTGATATGACGCCGGTTCACCGCAACCTTCATACCAAGGTGACGTTTCTCGGTCTCGAATTCGAGGACTTGATCCTGGTGCTCGCGCTCGCCGCGCTGATGAACCTGCTGGCCCACTTTGTAAGTGGGAATGCCCATGTATTCGGGGTGCCGCTCAACATCTTCATGGAATTCGTCGTTCCCGCACTGGCAGTGCCGTTCCTGATCCTCTTCAAGTACGGCCGGCCCCGCGGCTATCTCACTGACCTCCTCCGTTCCCTGTTCTCTCCGAAGGCGTGGTGCGCACTTGAGCGAGATTCGGAACTGACGCAACCTTACGTGGTCGACGAGGAGAGCTGAGTCTATGCAGGCATCGATCAGAACACAGAGGAACGGAACGGTCGTTGCTGTTTTAGACGCGGAAGCCGCACGCGTCGCGTTCGCTAGTGTAATCTTCGCGGCGCGCATTCATGAGGAGATTGTTCCACTGGCGCGGATCGTGGAGCAGCAATTGCAGATTGAAGGTGCGGGAAATTTGAGCGGGGAGGTTGGCTATGCCGGTCACTCAAGCAGAACACGATAAAAAGCTCAAAGCGCCGGCGGTCTGCGAGTTATTGCCGTTGCGTGATCTTCCTCTGGGCGACAACATCATAGTCCGCACCAACGGAGCATTCGTCGCGGGATATGAGCTCAAAGGCATCCTCGCTTACTTCGCCACGGATGGCGACCGCAACCAGAACAAGTCGATGCTCGAAGCGTTGTTCCGCAGCGTTCCCGACGTCAGCATGCGCATTCAGTTTCGATATGAGATCTCCGAGCACCTCGGCGATCTTCTCGAAAGTTACGTTCATGAGCAGCGCACCGAGCAGTCGGAGGTGATGGCCCTTGATACGCACAGGCTCCAGATGTGGCGTCAAAAGGAAGGCAGCGGATACTTCTTTGAGAACCGCCTTCATGTCTACTTCATCTGGGACCCGCGAATCCACGCGAAGCTATACCACTCCGTTCAGCAAAAGCGCAGTGCAAACGGATTCACGCTAAGCCAAAGGAAGGCCATTCAGCGTACCCGCAAGGAGCATGAAACCTTTCTGGCCGAGTTTGAATCCATCCTCCGGGGCATCGAGGGGTCGATGGAGGCGGCCGGCCTCGGGCCCCGGAGGCTCTCGACACAGGATCTCTTCGAAGAGGTGAAACACGCGCAGCATCCGATCAGGCGCGACCGGCGGCCGTATGTTCCTGGAGAGGAGATGATCGAGTACCGCAGCGCGCGGGAACAGGCGACCGAGGCAAGCATCCTCAACGAGACCGAAACGTACCTCAACATCGATGGATATCTCTACGCGGTCGTGAGCCTCAAGGAACTACCGGATGCCACCTTTCCGGGGATGCTCAAGAACTTCTCGACGCTTGGATTCCCGGTCGTCATCAGCGGTCAAGTGGTCATCCCGGACCAGGTGAAGGT
Organism: Occallatibacter sp.; assembly: GCA_050014675.1. GTDB lineage: Bacteria > Acidobacteriota > Terriglobia > Terriglobales > Acidobacteriaceae > Telmatobacter. Next base: position 5,819 of record JBEKCW010000354.1, read on the forward strand.
GCTTAAGAGCTACAAGAAGCGACTGCAAAAGATGACGGCCGCGCAGAAGGACGCAAACGGGAACTTCAAGTCCAACCCCGAGGCCGAGGTCGCGCAGGCGCAGCTCATTCAGGTCCAGCGCGACATCATTTCTTCATCGCTAAAGACTGCAAAGCTCAGCCTCTCTGTTGTAGTCCGGACGTCTCAACCGGCTATCACGCTTCGCGATCTCGAA
>JBEKCW010000355.1:0-6007 GCA_050014675.1 Occallatibacter sp.
GTGTAAGCAAGTAGATTTTTCGTGCGTATGCCGCGCGGCATGTTACTAAAGGAATGCTTTTGTATCGATTTTTGCCTTTCCTTCGTCCCAGTAGTGATCCACTCCGCGACAGTCAACCACCCCTTTTCGCAGGTATCATGAGGCCATGCGAGCCGCATTGAATCGCTTTGGTACACAGGTAAATTCCCTCTTCGGGAGCGGCCTGTGATTCCTCAATTTCGCGCCAGATTTAACCAGCAATTTGTCGACAGCGACTACGCCGGCCTGCTGCTCCGGCTCGAGCTGCGTTGCGGCAGGCGCGTTGACTTCCGCGTCGCAGAAACTCCCATCTTTGTCCCCGCCGCCCTGCTCCAGGAACTAGCCGCTCACGGCGCAAATCTCGCCCACAGCATCATCGAAAACGCCTCCTGTCTCGACGCCGCCCGGAACGCGATCCCGGCAGGCTACCGCGTCGCCAATCAAACCGCCCATCCCAACTTCCTCACCGCCGACTTTGCCCTGGTGCGCGACGCCGCTGGCGACCTGGTGCCCCGCCTGGTTGAGATTCAGGCCTTCCCTTCTGTCTACGGCTATCAGTCCGAACTCTGCTCGGCTTACACAGAGGCATACAGTCTCGATCCGGCGCTTCAGGTCTATCTCAGCGGGCTCGATGAACAGCGCTACTGGCAATTGCTCGAGCGCACCATCGTCGCCGGCCATGACCCTGAAAATGTGGTGCTTACCGAACTCGACCCCCTCAGCCAGAAGACCCTCCCCGACTTTGAGGTCACGGCGCGGCGTCTGGGTATCGCAGTGGTCGACATCCGCGCCCTCCAACCCTCCGGCGATCGCCTCTATTACCGCAACCCAGCCGGCCGCCTCATCCCCATCCATCGCATTTACAACCGCGCCATCGCCGACGAGCTCATCGCCAAACGCATCCAGCTCCCTTTCGACCTCGAGCGCCCATGGAATGTTGAATGGGCCGGCCATCCCAACTGGTATTTCCTTATCAGCAAGTTCTCCATTCCCTGGCTCTCGTCGCCCATCGTTCCCCCCGCCGTCTTCTTAAGCGATTTCCTCAGCGCAGATGGCCAGGCCCGCCTCGCCGACGCCGGCGTTCCCCTGCCGCCCGAATCCGGACCCTCCACCGTCTACAACCACCTGCTCCTCAAGCCTTTATTCTCATTCGCTGGCAAAGGCATCGAGTTCGACCCCTCCCGGCAGCTCCTCGAGTCCATACCCCCAGCCACGCGCCATGAATTCCTCCTCCAGCAGCGGATGAACTTCGAGCCGGCCATCGATACTCCCTACGGCCGCACCCAGGCCGAAATCCGCATTCTCTACGCCTGGCCCGACGGCGGCACCCTCACCCCTGCCCTGTCGCTGGTCCGACTCGGCCGCGGAAAAATGATGGGCGTCGACCACAACCGCGACCTCCGCTGGGTCGGCGCATCCGCCGCCTTCTTTCCGCCCGCTCGTTCATGACGTTACTAACTTCGAAACTTTGGTGCCCTGCCCTCTGCCAGGAATCTCAGGTACATTGGCCCTGTTGGCTCCATACTGATCTGGTTGCGGCACGGTGCAGCTATCGCAAGGTGAATCTATTCTGGAACCGCAACAGGGACTTCAATTCATGACCTCTTCTAAACCGGAGTTCGCCGCGCAGCCCGCCGTCGTCGCACCTGCCTCCTCCAAGCAGGAGGTGCGCTGTGCCGTCCGCTTCCCCATTGCCCTTCCCGTGGTTTTGAGCACCAGCAAGGGCGACGTGCCGGCCCGCACAAGGAACATCTCGGCAAGCGGCGCACTGTTCGAACTTGACCAGCACATTCCCTCCGGAATCGGCATCCGCTTCTCACTGCGCATGCCTGGTGCGGTCCTGGGTACGCCCCACGATGTGCTGGTTCATTGCACCGGACGTGTGGTACGCTGCTCCTTAAGTCAACATTCGTATATTGCAGCTGCAACTATTGATGAATACCAATTCGCAGAGCAATAAGGCATAATGCTGACTTATGCCGGTTATGGATTTCCTGGAAGACGCTCCTGAAACCGAAGTTATCGAAACTCCCGCAAAGCCCGGGACAGTCCGGATTATCCTGGCTGACTCGCAGGCGATTTACCGCGTGGGAATCAGGAAGGTTTTCGCGCTTGAAGACGACCTCCGCGTCGTCGCCCAGGCCGACAGCCTCGAAAACCTGCGCCTCGCCATCGACCGCTACCCCACAGACATCGTTCTGCTCGAGGGCAGCTTGCTGGCAGGTACCGCCAATGTCATTCCCGAGCTCATCAAGCTCGCTCCCGACGTCAAGCTCATCGTCCAGGCCCTAAGCGCCGACGAGAACTACACCGTCGAGCTCTATCGCCGCGGCGTCCGCGGCATCGTCTCCCGCTCCATTTCGCCCGACCTGCTCGTCCGCTGCGTCCGCCGCATTGCCGCCGGCGAAACCTGGATCGACAACCAGTCAGTCAATTGGGTAATCGAGGCCTATCGCGCCCAGGCCGCCGCCCTCGTCAGCCCGCGCAGCCAGCCCCGCCTCTCGCCTAAAGAGATGGCCATCATCACCTGCATCACCCAGGGAAAGCGCAACAAGGAAATAGCATTCCAGCTCGGCACCACCGAGCAGGTCATCAAGAACTACCTGCGCAAAATCTACGACAAGCTCGGCGTAAGCGACCGCCTCGAGCTGGCACTCTACTGCCTGCACAACAAAATCATACAGACCGACTCCGATGAAGAGTCAGTTGCGCAAAAAGTAGTAACGTCGTAAGAACAGCCAGTAGTAAGTAGCCAATAGCCAATAGTCAGCAGTACTGGCTATTGGCTTTTTGCTATTGGCTATTGCCTACTGGATGTCTTTTCAATCCCGCTGCATGCTGACCAGCGTCACCAGCCCGCCAATCACCACGCCCGCCGCAAACAGAATCCCCGCAGCCTGAAGCGGATTCCGCTTGATCGCGTAACGCGCGTCCTGAATCGCGTCCTCGGCAACGCTCTTCCCGTGTTTAACGGCCTTCATCGCCGAATGGACGCCGTCCTCGGCAACTTCCCGACCCTGTTTCACGGCCTTCAGCGCCGATTCAACGCCGTCTTCAACCGCCTCGCTCACCACCGACTTCAAGCGCGACACCTCGCGCAGAATGTCTTCGACCGTTGCCTGTTTCTCAAGTAAATCCTGTGCCAGATCACGAGCCATAAGCTTCGCCTCTCTCTCTGTATGCAGTGCAATACGATTAGATGCAATCCCCGCAACCATCGTTCGCGGCGATTGCACCTTGTGAGATGTGTTCCCGCCTGTTCCTGTTGTATCCAGCGAACCCGATGCCGAAGCCTCGCCGTAGCGACGATTTGAAGCTATCCTCCGAAACTTCAACAGAAGTGAGCAAAACTATACAGATTTGCTCGTAAATTATCACTACCCTCTTCCTCAACATTCAAACGCAACTTCCGGCCTCCCGGCAGAAAATTTACCCTTCCGTCATTCGAGGATTCGGGCGCGCATTGATCGGAGGTCCGGCATTGGAATCCACGCTTCGCAGACTTCGGATTCACACCATCAAAGCGCAACTGGCATTGCGCGAGCTGGTATGCAGATCGTTGGCCCAGGAGTGCGCAAACGAGCATCTACCCCCCGCTCGAATAGCAGATATCGCCGATCAATGGAACCAGACGACGATCGAGCGCTACGAACTGCGACTTCTGCTTCAGTCGCAGGAGTCTGTGCAGGAAGAAGCCGAGCAACAAATCGCAGGCATGCGCTGAGCGAGGATTGCCCGGTGCCCCACCCTCGCGACGTTTCTGTTCTTGTCGCTGGGGTGGCAATCCCGGGGTCCCCGGCGAATGATTTGTATTCGCTGGGGTGGCAATCCCGGGGTCCCCGGCGAATGATTTGAATTCGCCGGGGTGGTTGACCGGTTGTACCGCGGGTCTCTTGACCCTCCGGCCACGTCCTTCAGACAGTAAGAAGGCGATCGAAAAATGCCCGGTAGCGTTTAAATGCCTGGCGCAGATCTTCCGTATCCACATCTTCGCCACGACCCCACTGCTTTTCCAACTGCTCGCGCTCTGTGGCGAATTGCTCGGCAATACGCTTCACTACGTTGGCCACCAGGCTGTCTGCCTGCTCCACTGACGCACGCGGCTCATCGACAAAAGAGGTCTGCACAGCGTCCCAGTGCGACCGAAAGCTTTTCAGCTCGTCCTGGGGGAAAAGCGGGTTAGGCTGCGCCGGCTCGTTCGCGCCGGCATTAGTTTGAGCGTTGCGCCCCGGGTTGGCCGTTTCGTTTGGTGTGCCCCCGATACGATCATCGATGCGCAGACTATCAACAGGGAAATGATCGGAAGGCTCATAATCCGAAGGCAGCCCCGCAGCCTCTTCAGATAACGCTGGTTCGGGTATCGTTGCCGCGTGGCGCGATCCTTTCACCAGATCGGCTGTACTCAGTCTTTCGTCATTAAATAATTCGCTCATAATAAACTCCTTTTGATGTCGGCGACAGAACCGGCACGCCGGCCGTTCGTCGCCTTCTGCGGTTCTAGAGCATTTCTCCTGAATGTATTAAGAGCGGGTGCCCCACCCTCGCCGCGTCTTTGTTTTTGCGGCTAGCGTGGGATCGCTAGACAGCAAAGGGAGAAATGCCCTGATGCCCGTGGAAGCCTGCTGTTGTCGAATCAGGCAGCCACCGATTTCTATGCGGATGGGTTCCTGTTTGTTCCTGTCCTACCTCTCACAAAACCGAAACCCGAAGGGAGCAGCGGCGGCACTCTGAAACACCTCGCTGCTTCGAATCAAGTTACTGACCCCGCGAGTCAGCTGTCTGAGCAACTCAGCACAGTGCCAAGATGTTCATTCATCGTGCGCGCGAGGCGTGTCGATTCATCAGACGCCGCATCGCACCACCCTCACCTCACCGCTGTCATCCCGAGCGAAGCCGAGGGACCTGCAGTTGTTCTTTGCGTCCCCACCCACCCCCGAAAACCCGGAGGGAGCAGAGGCCTTCAGGCCTCTGAATCAAACGGTCCCAAATTTGAGATGTACGGCATCAGGCCAAATTGGACTCATTAGACCTCGGCCACCCGTCAGCACACTTTCCGATCAAACCCATTTTGGGATTATCCGATAATCGGTTTTATACTCGCCCCCAGCGACCAAACAAGATGGATGACGGGGCGTATAAGAAATTCCGCGAGCTTCTGATCGAGGTGCGGAAGACCGCGGGCCTCACGCAAGCGGAGTTGTCTCAGCGTCTTAATCGGCCTCAGTCTTTCGTCTCAAAGTATGAGCGCGGCGAGCGTCGACTCGATGTCGTTGAGTTCGGGGCAGTGGCGAAGGCGCTCGGCGTCGATCCGGTGAAATTGCTCGAGAAGTTCTACCGGGGGACACAATGAAGATTGTGCACGTCGAGACCGTGCTGAGCTGCGGCTCTTATTCGGGCTCCACACATTGGGCTGAAACAAGGGCTGCCATCCACGAGGCTGCGAAGAAATGCGACTGGCCGCCAGGAAGCGGCAGATTTACGATCAATCCAGTTCGGAAAGGGAACGGTGTAAGGCCCGTCAAGAAAGAGTTTGTTAAAGAGCTGAAGAGGCTCGAATGGACCATCGAGGAGCCGGCCAAGAATCTTCTCGATCAGCGCCTCGGGGATTTCGACGCGGTGATTCCCGGCCCCGAGGGCTTCATTGTCACGGAATGGGAGACGGGAAACATTTCGTCCAGCCACCGTTCGATGAATAAGCTGACTATGCTGGTGGCCGATGGCTTAATTGCCGCCGGCGTCCTCGTGGTGCCTTCCCGAAATCTCTATTTGTATTTGACGGATAGAATCGGCAATTACCGAGAGCTAGAACCTTATCTAAAGCTTTGGAAATCCGTCCCGTGCAAAGCGGGCGTTCTCGAAATCGTGGTGATTGAACAGGACGAAGAGAGCAAAGACGTGCGCTTCATTCCGAAGGGAACCGACGGAAGGTCCAAGAAGGTCAAGCGGTAACGCGGTCATCATTCTTATGCTGATGGATTTCGCCGCTCTC
>JBEKCW010000356.1:0-6001 GCA_050014675.1 Occallatibacter sp.
GCCGAATGCGGTCTTGTTTATGGAGACTTCCGTGCCGTCCAACCAAATAGATTTGTAGGCGATGGTAACGGAATCGTCACGCGAGTAGCAGTATTGAACGTGGTGCCACGCGTGGCGCGTCCAGTTCCGGGGATTGCAGCGGGTGCCGCTTTTGCTCACCCACTGCGGCTTCACATCGCTTGCGCTTCCCGTGTTCACCGTGTAATCCCAGGTACCGCGATAGCCATCGCATTGCACTCCCACCAGCAAAGTCTTTCCGTTGGCCATCACCTGATTCACGTCCATCTCAAGGTTGCCGATTTCGCTGGCCGAGTCTGTGAGATACACCCATCCATCGTAGAAAAAGTTCTCAGCGTTCACATCATCCGCGAAGTCGGCCGAATAACGCTCGTCTCCACTATTGCTGAATGTAGTTTGAAATGCGCGTGTGCTCCCATAGAGTGAAGGCGAAGACACAATCGATGTTGAACCGGACGACGATCCACTTCCTCCGGAGTCATGCTCTTTCTGCCATCCGCCCAACGCCTGAATGTCGCTTACCGTCAGTGCGTCGTCGGGAACTACCGCGCTTGCCCCTTCCGCACCGGATTGCACGTTTACCACAACATCCGTCACGCACGAAGATCCCCCCGAACCCCATGCTTTTACATGCAGAGTATGTGTTCCCGTTGATGACGCCACTTGAATATCCATCGACTGCTGATTTACGACTGTTGTGTCGGAGCTGCTGTCGAACGAGTAACCCATTGAACTGACACCTTGGGATGAGCACGTTGCCGCACTTGCAGACAGTGTGAAGGGAGAAGGGACATTGGTGTTGTTGCCAGGAGTGTTTATGGTAACGCCGGCCATCGCGGGCACCGACAGAGCAAGAACAGCACAACAGGCGTAGAACGCCTTGCGGGGGAGATGCATCGACTGAATCCTTTTCAAAAAAAGTAAAGGTAAGTGGTTTGCCCAGCCACAGTTCGGCCCAGGACAGGAATTCCAATTGTCTGGGTTGTTTTCGAACGGCGCGACGAGCGCCTCTCTACAACCTCTGGTCGTGGCGAATCACAGGCTTCAGCCTTTGAGGCTGTGAGCCCCGACATCTTTTCAGACCAGATTTTGATCGTGCTTGAGAGAGACTGAGGTGGTTCTATCTAAGTATTACGACCGCTTCAATGCTGCACTCTAATTCAAATAATCTGGCCGCAGGCAACCTTTTAAGTAATGCTCTACGGGCATACTGGCATAGTGCCGCGAATTGGGTCAACAAGTTTTTAATAGAAAACGCAGGAATTTTTTCGAGCGCCAGGCATCCCGGGCAATTTTATAAGCATCACAAAAATTATTCCGGTGGTGTGAACAAATCCCGGAATTCCATGTCAGGATGTGGCTGAAATCTGCTGCGCAAAAAGGAGGCGCGGTCGCGGACTTCCACGCCTCTTGATACTTGTTGTCAGACTACCAGCGCGAAATCGTGAGCTGATCCAGGTACAGAGTCGATGCGCCGCTCGGCCCCGTGCCGTCCACCTGGAAGTTGGTGATCAGGTCCCCGGATGCCCAGCTCAGTGCAAACGCCGAAAACACTGTTTCGTTGATCGGCGAATCCACACCATCGAGCCACACAGAGTGATAAGTCACGTTGCCCACGTCGTCGCGCGAGTAAGTGATCTGCACGTGATGCCACGCGTTGGTTGTCCAGGTTGCAGGATTGCATGGTTCGGTGGAGTGGACCCATTGGACAATCGGATTCTCAGCAGTTCCGGCATTCTCGCTGTAATCCCAGGTGTTTGAGTCGCCGGCGCACTGGAATGCGTATATCACCGTGTCACCGTTGGCTATCACCTGGTTGTTGTCCATCTCCAGGTTTCCAATGATGCTGCCATCATCGATCCACACCTGAGCGTCATAGAGAAAGTTCTCCGGGGCTGGGTCATTTCCGTAGGTCACCGAGTAAAGTACGCCGCCGTAGTCAGTGAACGTTGTGTCGAAACCGGCCGCCTGGCCGCTTATCGACGGATCGCCCACTATGCTCATAGCGCCTGTTGCGGAGCCGCCCGTTGCCGGATCGTGCTTGATGCGCCAGTCCGGGAGGGTCTGCAGTTCAGTAACTTGGATCGCGTTCGGAGGCACGTTCGGTCCAGAGTTTTGCACCAACTGGTAACTTGCGCGAGCATACCCGCTATTCTGGTAGCCCGATGCCGATGCCATAGCCTGGAGCACCATCGTTTGCTTTACAGGGATCGAGCCTGAGTAATGTAGCGATGAAGGTGATGGCGCCGAACCATCCGTTGTGTAATACACAACCGAGCCCGGAGTCTGCTCGAAGATCGTGACCGCCTGCTGGCTCGTGTATGTTCCCGAAGGCAACGAGAATTGCGGAGTCGCGGACACCGGATGCGGAACTACATCCAGCGACAAAAGCTTTTCATCGTGCGTTTGCTGGCCCCAGCATTTCACATGCAGTACGTGCGCTCCCGTGCTTGCCGAAACCATTGCGGTAAATGCAGCCGGCTCGATCGTCGCCGCGCCGCTATCAATTGAATAGCCCATCGATACGGCAGGTACGCCAGCGCAGGTAGTCGTGCTGGCTTTCAGGGCAAAGGGCGATTCGATCTCGGTTCCGTTCCCCGGGCTCGACACCTGGATGTTCGAAGATGGCGCAGCGACTGCAATGTCGAGCCGCATTTCATCGTGCGCCTGCTGGCCCCAGCATTTCACGTGCAGTACGTGCGCTCCCGTGCTTGCCGAAACCATTGCAGTGAACGCGGTTGCCTCGATCGTCGCCGCACTGCTGTCGATCGAATACCCCATCGAGACGGCAGGAACGCCCCCGCAAACGGTTGTTCTGGCGGTTAGTTGAAAGGTTGAGCTCACCTGGCTGTTATTTGCAGGTGTAACGACGGTGATGTTAGACGCTGATGATACGCCGGCCGTAGCCAGTATCAGCATGGCAAAGAACAGAATCCTCATATAAAGTGCCTCGTGTCCTTGCGAGCAAACTGCATAGGTGAGAGCTCGCGTCGTTGATCGGGACAGCCGGGGGATGGCTATCATTGCCTGGAGTTGGGTCCGTGCGTTACACCGCGACGACCTTCGCGCCCCTCGAGTGCGGGGAATCGCCGGACTACTAACATCTCAAGGTTGAATCGATCAGGTTAGTAACAGGACGCTTACGCGCAGCGACCGTGGACGCCTAAGGCAATGACAGAATGGCGCCTGACTTAGCCACCAAAATTCACAGGTATTTCCGCGCAGTTCGACACACCACCGCTATTCCCGCGAGTTACCCTCGCCGGACCACCGGCTTCATATGCACATCGGTTGTCTTGCTGCCGAGCCTACCGTGTACTCCCAAAAGCTCGCTTACACGCCAAGGGATATATATTTCCCGTGCGGACCTCAAAGTGTAGATCGCGAACTAGAGAGGACCGTGCGGAGTAATGGAATTAAGATTTGGATTGAGTATATTCATAACCCGGATAAATCGCAATCCCAAAAATTGCAAATTCACCAGAAGGTTGTATCTACGCGCGGGAGCACGCAGTTCCGCTCGCCGCCGAGGGCGCGCATGGCAAAAACAAACACCCTGCTTACGGTCGCCGGTCGAGGTTGCCCTCGAATGGCTGCCGTAAACAGGGTGTTGAGCGCGGCCCGATCAGGCTTGCGACGAATTAGAGATTATTGAACTGTAAGTTGCACGGTTGTGGTGGCTTTCTGGGAGCCGCTCGTACCTGTCACTGTGATGGTATAGGTTCCTGGAGTGGTACCTGGTGACGTCGTCTTTATCTGCCCGGCCGAGAAGCCGCATCCGCTCGCTCCTGCCAGGAACATCGCCAGCGCGAACATTCCCACCAGCGAACGCAAATTGCGGCGTCGCGGAATGAGGAAGAACAGAAGCACTGCCAGGGATGTACCGCCTTCGCACTTAAAGAGCAAATTGTGGTGCGCATCTGCGGTTTGCGCTGCCGTTGTATTAACTGTAAGAGTCGCGGAGACAGACTGCGTGCCCGAGATCGCCTGGGGCTGACTTACTGAGCATGTCGGCGGATTCACCGCGTTCGCGGGCGAACTCGTGATAGCGCACGTCAAGGCCACTGCCCCGGTGAAGCCTCCGCTAGGAGTTACCGAGATTGTCGATGTAGCATTACTGCCCGCAGAGGCAACAGTCATCGCTGTGCCACTTAGCAAGAACTGCTCTGTCCCACTTCCACTTCCGCTTCCGCCACTACTGACCGTATAACTCCAGTTCAGCAGGTTCTGGTTTGACGTCAACCCTCCGGTGCCGCCTGTAAAGCCGACATACGCCGTATCTCCTCCCACGGTCTGTGGAATGTCGACGGCTTGCGACATGCTGTAGGTGGCATTGGTTGTCTGATCCACGAGCTTCAACTTGAGATTTGTGCCATCGTATGAGATGGTGGCGTCAATCGGGTCGCCACTCGCCAACTCAACTCCGCTCGACGAGAGGTCCATCGTAGGCGTCACCGGCGCCTCGCCATCGGTATAGATGCCCGTCGAATCGTCGCCTTCGCTTTCGTAATTATAGAAATTGAATTTGACGGCTACGCTCTTCTGGATGTTCTGGTATCCCAGTCCTGCGGAATCTCCGCCGAGAGCGGTCGGGCCCATGTTCTGAATCGTGAACGTGAAGCCGTTGGCCTGTGCTTCCGCCATTTGGAACTCAAAGTTTGTTGAGAATGCCTGGATGTTGATCGGAGCCTGCCAGAATATGCTCCCCGCCTGCCACAATGCGCCGTTGGTCAACTGGACGGTCGCATTGCTGCCGGCCACCGCGCTTCCGTTAAGCTGTAATCCAGCGGTCGACGTGAATCCATTACTGAAATCTATGCTGCTGCTGCCGTTCTGAATCACGTAGGAAGCCGAGCTCACGTTACTGTTGTTCAGCGCCGGATCAATCGCGATAGCCTTAATGGTCTCTGAGCTGCTCACCTGAATGGCCGTCGAGTACGCGGTTGAGCTTGCCGAAGGCGTTGAATCATCCAGTGTGTAGTAGATCTTCGCGTTCGCGTCTGGATCTGCGAGTATAACAGCCTGAGTGCTCAAGTAAGTTCCGCCGGCCGGCGAGAATGTAACTGCCGGCGTCTGGTTCGTAAATGTAAACATGGCAGAGGCAACACTGCTTTGCGTGTACCCGGGTGCGGTGGCAATTGCGCTCAGCGTGGTATCGGTGCTGATGTTCATTGGAGCAGAATATTGCGTTGACGATGACGTCGGTGTTGAACCATCCAGCGTGTAATAGATCGTCGCCGATGCCGTGGAAGACGAAAGAGTAACCGACTGCGCGGTGGAGAATGAGCCTCCATCAGGACTTATCGCGGGTGCGGCTGCGGCGGCTTGCGCATTGAGCAGCCCATACACATCTACTTCTTTATATGTCGCAACATATACCTTGCCATTCGTCACAACGGGGACTGAGAACTTGTTGGCGGGGCCGGCTGAGTCTCGCTTAGCGTTTGTGTCGCTCTCATAGAGGACCGTGGAAAGATCGTTGGGATCGAATGCATACAATACTGCCGGACCGCCGGTATTGAACTGGTCAAACTTTACCGCCCACACGATTCCATTCTGCGCACCGTTAGAGGAGGCGGAGAAAGTAGGCCCGGGGAACGCCGAAGTAAACGTTGTTTCGCTGCTGGGTGTGGTGCTCAATGTGCCATTATTCAACTTGAACGCCATGCCAACATTGGGCGTGCCGGGGTTGTCGCCCCCAGCCCACATATAAACATTTCCGTTCCAGTAAGCAGCCGTACTCCAAAAGCCCTGCCCTTCCGGAATCGCGCTAACAGTGAAGTCCTGCACTGCATTGGTGTTCCCTGTAGTACTGGATGATAATCCGCCGAGGTTGTCGCGATTCAACAGCGTGATTCGCCCATCCTTGCCGGCCGTGATCAACAGGTGCGGATTGGCGCCTGTCTGGTCGGGCAACATCAGAACACCGCCGGAGCCCTGATCCCAGTCTTCTGTATTGAGGTCTTCGTAGTTAAACGCAGTC
>JBEKCW010000357.1:0-9315 GCA_050014675.1 Occallatibacter sp.
GCACTTTTTCACGCCATCCTCCTCGATCATTTGCGATGACGCGAAATGATACCACCGCAATGGTGGAGTGGGGCAGTGATGGAAGGCAGCGAGTTGCGGGTCAGGGGGTTCGGGTTATCCCACTAGACTGGGTTCCCCAGGTCCCTCGCATTTGGGGACATGGGAGGAGACCTCTCGCTCTCTCTCTTCCATGCAGTCCAGAATGATTCGATTTCGACGTCCCCTTCGATCCCGGTTGCATAGTGGCGGAAGCTCGACCATCTCCAGTCTTCAGGCTTCGCAACGAGACCGCGCACCACGGGATTACGGTGCATGTAGCGGAGTTTTTCGATTCGCTTCTTATCGGTAAAGACATTGAAGTCGTAGTAGCGGATCTGCCAGAATGGCCGCTCCTTACTGCGCAAAGAGACGGAGAGTTTCAGCGCCTTCATGACGTTATCGAGCGAAGACCGCGCCGGTTCGTTTAACAGCAGGTGCACGTGCTCAGGCATGACGACATATCCCGCGACGACAAACCGATACTTGCGCCGGATTTGCTCGAGAGCGGATTCAAAGAGGTCCTTCGCCTGCGGGGATGCGAGATATGGCAGAGGGTGGTAGCAACTGAAAGTGAGAAAGTGCATCTCGCCGGTCTGCTGATATCGTTTGAGCTCCGTCGTCATGAGGGAGAAATTACGATAAGTGCGCTGAGTTTATCGGTGAGGTATGTCACCGGGCCCTCCAGGTCCCCGGATGTTTGGGGCTTCCCTCCCAGGTCCCCAAATGCGAGGGACCTGGGGCACCCGGATTTGTGGGAGAACATGCCGCCGGTGGCTATTCTTCTTCTTCTTCCTCGTCGGGCCGCTTGGCGCTGGCCAGGATTTTTTCGGCTACCAGCTGCGGGACTATGTCGTAGTGGTCCACTTCCATTCGGTAGCTGCCTTTGCCTTGCGTCATGCTGGTGAGCAGCGTGCCGTAGGTGAGCATTTCGGCCATGGGGACCTGGGCATTGATCACGGTCGTGCGGCCCTTTGACTCCATGCCGCCTACGCGGCCGCGGCGGCCGTTCAGGTCGCCCATCAGAGTGCCGGCGAACTCGTCGGGCGCTTCGATTTCAACCTTCATTACCGGCTCAAGGAGACAGGGTTTGGCTTGCTCCATGGCTTTGCGGAAGGCGAGACGGCCGGCCTTTTTGAATGAGAGCTCGTTGGAGTCGACGTCGTGATAGCTGCCGTCATAGACGGTGACCTTGAAGTCGACCACGGGATAGCCGGCGAGAAAGCCTCGGGCGGCCGATTCCGCGATGCCCTTTTCGACAGCGGGGATGAAGTTGCGGGGGATGGCGCCGCCAAAGACATCATTTTCAAACTCGAATCCGCCGCCGCGAGGCATGGGCTCCATACGGATTTTGCAATCGCCAAACTGGCCGTGGCCGCCCGACTGCTTCTTGTGGCGGCCTTGCGCATCGGCCCGCCCGCGTATTGTTTCCAGGTAGGGAACCTTGGGCGCCTTCAATGTGACTTCAGCGTGGTAGCGCTTTTTGAGGCGGCTGACGATGGCTTCAATGTGCGGCTGGCCTGCGCCTGCGATGAGGAACTCGTTGGTTTGCGGGTCGCGGAAGAAGCGGATGAGCAGGTCCTCTTCCATGAGCTTGTGGATGGCGGGGGCGAGCTTGTCCTCGTCGGCGCGGCTCTTGGGCTCGATGGCGTAGGTCATGGCGGGAACGGGCAATGGGACGAGCTCAATCTGGATTTCCGCGCCCTTTACGCCCAGTGTGTCTCCGGTGAGGGTGTCGCGCAGTTTGCCCACCGCGCCAATGTCGCCGGCGTGCAACTCGGGGACATCGATGGCTTTGCGGCCTTGCATGACGGAGAGATGCGCCAGCTTCTCCTGGCCGCGGCGGGTGTAGTTTTCGAGTGTGCTGTCGTTCTTGACCACGCCGCTGATGATCTTGAAGAAGGTGATGCGGCCGGCGAAGGGGTCACTCATGGTTTTGAACACGAAGGCCGCGACCGGCTCGCTATCGGCAATCTTGCGCGTGGCATCGGTGGAGTCGCCGTTGGCGGCGATCGCCTTAACTGCAATCGTGCCGCGTTCGACGGGCGCCGGTGTGTAGACCTTGATGAAGTCGAGCAGGTGATCGAGGGCCATGTTTCCAAGGCCGCTGGAAAAGAGAACCGGGAAGATGCGGTCTTCGCGAATGGCCTCGTGGAGCGCGGCGATGAGGTGTTCCTCGGGGATGGTGCCCTTCTCAAAGTACTCTTCCATCAACTCGTCTTTGCCTTCGGCAACCAGCTCGACGAGGGCCTCGTGCCGGGCCTTGGCGTCGGCGGTGAGCGAGGCGGGAATATCCCCGGAGACTTTGCCGCGGCCGTCGCCGCCGGGCGTATAGCTGTATGCCTCCATGGTGATGAGGTCGACTACGCCATGAAATCCGTTGGCGTCGGAGATGGGCAACTGGACGGGAACACAGGTGCGGCCCCAGCGCTCCTGGATGTCGTCGAGGAGGGCGCTCAATCCGCCCCCGCCGCCGGCCTTGGGGTGGTCCATCTGGTTCACCAGCACGATGCGCGGCACATTGGCTTCTTCAGCAAATCTCCATACGCGCTCGGTAACCGGCTCAACACCGCTCTGGGCATTGATGACCACGATAGCGGACTCGACGGGGAGGAGCGCGGCGCGGGCTTCGTGGGTAAACATATGAAAGCCGGGCGTGTCGACAAGGTTGATCTTTGTGCCCTGCCACTCGGCAAAGGCCACGGCGTTCTGCATGGTGAAGCCGCGGGCAATTTCTTCTTCGTCGTATGCGGTTGCGGCCGTGCCGTCGGCGACGCGGCCCTGTGTGGGAGTCATTTTGGCGGCATGCAGCATGGCGGCGATGAGTGTGGTTTTGCCGCTGTGCGCATGCCCCACTACAGCTACGTTGCGGATCTCACTTCCCTGGTACGTTTTCATGATTTCTTACTCCTTGGTGTACGGTGGTCGGTGGCAGGTGGCCGGTGAACGGTGGACGGACGGCAGCCGACTGATTTTGACTGGGCGGTTTTCCCACCCTTTCGCGAAAAGCGCGAAAGGTATAGGACGGGTGCGGGCGTGGTCGCCCACACGACAACCGGCCTGGAGGCCGGCGCTACGGTGTTGTGCGTGGAAATGTAGTGACAGGGATTGTACGGGGACGCCGGTTGGGGCGTTCAATCGGCCGAATTGCCGGGATCGGGGTCCGGTTCTCCCGTCTTCCTCATCCATACGGATGGTCTCAGCGGCTTGAGCGGCTGGAATGGAGGGATTCCGGCACGCCCTTCGTCGAAAAACGGATGCTATCACAGCAGGAGTGTGAACGTCGTGTGACTGGTAGCACAGGGAACAGGGGCGCAGGGGTCAGGGATCAGGGGCGCGCCTTAAAATCGCAGTATGGCCCAGACAGTGCGCGGTGTGGACACGGTAGCGGGGTTTACGACATTGGCCGCGCTGAATGAGGGTGTGGCCGCGTGCGAACGCTGCCCGCGGCTACGGGAATACTGCGCGGAAGTGGCGCGGGTAAAACGCCGGGCGTACCTGGATTGGGAGTATTGGGGAAAGCCGGTGCCCTCTTTTGGAGACGAGAAGGCGCGGGTGATGGCGCTGGGCCTGGCGCCCGGCGCGCACGGTTCAAACCGCACGGGCAGGCCGTTTACGGGCGACGGCTCGGGTGATTTTCTCTATCCGGTGTTATACGATGCCGGGTTTGCCTCGCAGCCCAAAGCGATTTCTCGCGATGATGGAATGAAGTTGAAGGGCCTTTGGATCAGCGCGGTGGCGCGATGCGCTCCTCCGGGGAACAAGCCGGCTCCCGATGAGCTGAAGAATTGTGCGCCGTGGCTCGATAGGGAGATAAGCCTGCTAGTGAACCTGCGCGTCGTGGTTTGCTTGGGCAAGATTGCGTTTGACGGTCTGCTGGCGCACGCGGCGCGCACGCACGGACTGACGGCGAGAAACGGGTTCAAGTTTGCGCATGGGGCCGAATTCGAGCTGCCGGGGGGATTGAAGGCGATTGCCAGCTATCATCCGTCGTTGCAGAACACGAACACGGGAAAGCTGACGCGGCCCATGTTTTTTGAAATCTTCCGGCGGGCGCGGGTGCTGGCCGGGATTTGATGGGGCGAAAAGAGAAGATGGAACGGTTGCCTGAAAGCATTTTGCGGGCGGTGATGGGCGAGGAGCCTGAGCCGCCAAAGAAGAAGAGAAACGATCCGGCGCAGCACTGGACGCCGGCGGTTTTGCTGGAGCGGGCGGCTTACCTGCGCAAGCTGGCGCGGGCGGGCGACGGGTCGGCCAGCGAGACCATCGGCGAGTATCCGCAACACAAGGCGATGCTGTCGTTCAGAGCGCGCAGCGGCGAAGTGGAAGTGCATGACGAGTGGGCCGACCTGTTTGTGGTGCTGGCCGGCGCGGCCACACTGGTGGTGGGTGGGACGGTGGTGGGCGCGCGCGTGATTGCCCCCGGCGAGACACGCGGCGATGCCATCGAAGGCGGTTTGCACCAGAATCTGCGTGTGGGTGACGTGGTCCACGTGCCGGCGGGCACCCCGCACCAGTTTCTGCTGGCCGGCGACAAAACGGTCACAAGCCTGGTGATGAAGATCAAGGAAGTGGCGTAGGGCGAGTTGGCAGGTCAGCGCTTCGGCACTCCCACCCTGGCGACAAAAACAAATACGTCGCGAGGATGGGGCACCCGGCTGGCAGGTCTGGTCAGGCCATTGTTTTGATCTTTTGTGATCGCCGCCCTTCACAAGGGCCACGCAAACGGTTAAGGTTAGTCCGATGAAAAAAGCCAGCTTTTTGCTCGCTGTAATTTACGCTTTGGCGGGGTTTAATTCGCTCCAGGCCCAGAGCAACGACGGGAAGACTCCAGCTCAAGCCGCCGCCATCAAGTGGAGCTTTGATGCGGGATCTGACTCGGACCTGAAAGCCGCCCTTGCCGGGTCTGGCGACAATCTCGAGGGGGCGTGGCGCCTTGTTCCCGGGGTGAGCGGAAAGGCGCTGGAATTCGACGGCTACACCACCAGCGTGACGCGCGACGCGAAGAAGGTGCCGTCTCTGGGTAATGCCTTCACCGCTTCAGCCTGGGTTGCCATCAATAACTATCCATGGAACTGGGTGCCGGTCGTCGATCAGAGCGAGTTTGACCAGGTGGGTTTTTCACTCGCGATCGATGCATTCGGGCATGTTGGATTGAGCGCGAGTATCGACGGCGTTTGGACGCAGGTAACCAGCGCAGAGACGCTTCCGCTGAAAAAGTGGGTTCACATTACAGGCATTGTGCAAGGCGGGTCAGGTCTCACAATCCTGATTGACGGAAAGGCGGCCGCTCATCTTCCGGTGACCGGGGACTTCTGGCAGGATCGGGATGCGCCGCT
Organism: Occallatibacter sp.; assembly: GCA_050014675.1. Classification (GTDB taxonomy): domain Bacteria; phylum Acidobacteriota; class Terriglobia; order Terriglobales; family Acidobacteriaceae; genus Telmatobacter. The sequence continues at coordinate 5,376 of JBEKCW010000357.1, forward strand.
TATCATTGGCAGGGTTCGGCAGCCTATGGTTTCCTTCCCGGTGTGGATAAGCCACCCGCAAGAAGCGAGCGCGTACTCTTTCGACGGCTATTTAGATGAAGTGAGCCTCGATGCGCGGGCGATTTCCATTGATGACGACCGACAGCAGATTGCGAGCGTATCGAAGCCCGAAGGGGAAGTTATTCCATACGCCGTAATGCCATCGGGGCCGGCCGGCGCCGGACCGTTTGGCGCGATGTACGCAAGCCTCAAGTTCATGCCGACGTGGGACCGGCTGAGAAGGCTGGGACCCGACTCGGATGTTGTGGTGCGGTTCGACAAATCGGCCATGCGACTTGTCTTCTGGCAGGGAACGAACTACATTCCCGCGTGGGTGACCGAGAACGGCAAGTGGTACACCGACGAATTTCTTGAGACCTGGGAGGATGGCTGCGGCGGGGCTGCCGATTGCGAGCCGATGTCAGACAAGCAGAGCCGTTACTCGCACGCCAGCATTGTGGCTACATCCGATGCGCGGGCGATTATTCATTGGCGTTATGCGCTTGCGGATGCTCGCCTGTACCAGGGCGCGAGCCCCGATCCGCGCACAGGCTGGACTGACTGGGCAGACGAGTACTGGTGAAGACAACATTGAGCCGGACGCGTTGACGTACGAAAATATGGCCGGCCAAACCGCAAACTTTGGTTGGCAACCGAAGACCGACCACAGTTTCTCGCTGCCCAAAGGCCCGCCAAATCCCGACCAGCCGCAAGGCGCGAACATCCAGATCGTGCACTTGAAGTCGGCGCAGAATCCGTTCCAAATTGTTGTGCCGAAAAACGTCACGTTCAACAGCTATAACTTCGAGCCCAGTTATTCCATGTTCGAGTGGTGGAATCACTGGCCGGTGGCGCAGGTGGGATCGAGCGGCCGCCCGGCGCTTGCCCCGGATCGGGCCTCGCACTCGTCGCTTTCGCATATCTATTGGGAGCCTTACGCCCAAACAGAAAACAGCATGACCAAATTGCTGTTGTGCGGTCTGATTGCGCGCGATGGGGCCAATGCCGCTCTGTTGCCGTTGGCAAAGTCGTGGATTTCGCCGCCGGATGCGCGGCTCGGCGAGGCAGACTCGGGCGCCGTGAAATACGATCCCGCGCAGCGCGCCTTCGTTGTTCAACGCTCGGATAAAAGCACGCAAGCTCCTTTAACCATTCACATCGACAGCTCGCCCGATCGTCCACTCGTGGATCCTGCGTTGGTGATCGAGCATTGGAATTCGCTCGCCAAGGTGCGGGTTTCCGTCGATGGAAAACCCGTGGATGCGCATGTCCGGTTCGGACTTGAACATCAATTAGACGGTGACGACGCGGTGGTGTATGTGGAATTGACTGCGACCCGCCCAGTGGAGATCAGGGTTGAGCCCCAGGCGAAATAACGCATGGGAAGAAAACGTTTGCAATCAAAATGCGCCGAACATATTATGCGACCGAACGCAAAGAATGCGCTAAACAGAACACGGTAAGCCAAGCCTCGCTCCGAATGGCCGGCCGAGCAAAGATTGTGAGACTGAAAATGATGAACAATTTGAGGCTCTCGGGAATATGCGCTTCCAGATTTATTGGACGCAGTTACTTGTCGATGGTCGTTGTGGGCTTGCTCAGCCTGGGCGCGTTCCAGGGGTGTGGCGGCGGAGGTGGATCGACTTCTCCTCAACAGCAAGCGCCGGCTAACACGGTCACTCCAGCGATCAGCGGCACGGCGCAAGTAGGTGACGTACTTACAGCATCGACTGGAACATGGACGAACAGTCCAACGACCTACACTTACCAATGGAATGCGGGCGGGACAGCCATCTCGGGAGCGACATCGTCGTCTTACACGCTGATATCGAGCGAGGTTGGAGACACAATCACTGTTACGGTAACGGCGGCCAATTCCACCGGATCGGCATCGGCGACAAGCAGTTCAGTTGGTCCGGTAACGTCGGGAGCGCCAGTGAATACGGCGCTTCCAACCATTACCGGCACGGCGCAAGCAGGTGATGTACTTACCGCGTCGAATGGAACATGGACGAATAGCCCAAGCTCCTACACTTACCAATGGAACGCGAGCGGGACGGCCATCTCGGGAGCAACGTCGTCGACTTACACGCTGATATCGAGCGAGGTGGGAGACACGATCACGGTGACGGTAACTGCGACTAACTCTCTGGGATCGGCATCGGCGACCAGCGGCTCTGTCGGTCCGGTCACTTCGGGGGCGCCGGCGAACACGGCGCTTCCAACTATTTCCGGCACGGCGTGGGTGGGAAACGTACTTACCGCGTCGACCGGAACATGGACCAACAGCCCGACATCGTACAGTTACCAATGGAACGCGGATGGGACAGCTATCTCGGGAGCAACTTCGTCGACTTACGCGCTGATAACGAGCGAACTCGGGGATACGATCACGGTGACGGTAACTGCAACTAATTCCCTTGGATCGACATCGGCGACGAGCAGTTCTTCAAGTACGGTCTTGCAGGCGGGAGGCGGATCGGTGGGCGTGCCATTTACCGCGTTGGACACTTACTACATATCTCCGACAGGGAACGATAATAACAACGGCACATCGGCTTCATCGCCGTGGCTCACGCCTAACCATGCCGTGAATTGCGGCGATGTTATTATCGCGGCGCCGGGGAGTTACTCGACGATGTTGCAATTCGGTACGGTAGCGAATTGCCCGTCGTCAAGCGGCGGCATCGACGGCCATGGCGGCATTTATTTTGCGACGCTTTTGTGCGGGGGCAATGTTGGAACGTGCGCCGTTACCGAACCAGCATGCAGTGTGGAGTATGTGGCTGCAGGGATTGAAATCAACAACGATAACTGGGCGGTGGAAGGATGGGGCGGCTCAATGCTTTACACCACGTCCTGTGCCGGGATGCCGTTCGAGGTAAATGTAGGGGGACCAACAAACGGAGGGGTATCCGGTACTCTGCACCACGTGGCGTATATCAATAACCTCGCCTACAACAACGCCAACGCATTTGGGGCCGACGATCATGGCAACGGCGCTTACGGCGTGGATTATTGGGCAATCGTCGGGAATATTGCGCAGAACTCCGCCGGCCGTGCTGACTGTCATCCTGAGGGCTGCTATTATGATGCGGCCATCGACATGATTGGAGTGGCAAATTACGACACCGTCGCAGGCACGCACATCTTCACCGCCGGCAATTTCATGATCAACAATCAGCAAACGCTGGGCGGTGCGTCTGACGGCGAGGCCATGATGGCGGATACCTGGGACGCGCTGGACTACACGCAACAGGCAGTTATCAGGGATAACCTTGCCGTCCTGAGCGAGCGGTTTGGTTTCCATATGTTCTATCAGGGCATAAGCAATAACACTCCAACGCTGAAGGTCTACAACAATACTTACTTTGCCAATAATGCTGAGAACTATACATCGCAGAGCGGCGCAATCCTGGGCGAGATAAACACTCAATCGACAAAGGCGACAATGCCTTGGAACATCGATATCTATAACAACATAGCCAAAACCAATTGGGCCGTGAATGCGGGCGGCGCGTATGATTACGCCTTGAATGTGGGCGGCGATTTCGCCTCAATATTGGTGGGGAATACCGGCACTAATCCGGCGAATTCTCAAAACATATTCAAAGGGATGATGACAACATGCTGGGGATCGTCATGCGATCCCGGCAACGATGTGGTAGCGCAAAACGGTGGAAGCTACGGAGTGAACACATACGCAGATCCGGCGTTTAACAACACATCGGACATGCTGGCGAATCAGATAGGTGTGCCCAATTGCAGCGGATTCGTGAACACGGTCGAGTGCATGGGTTACAACGCGAACACGCAGGCCTTTACAAATCCGTCGGTGCTTTACGATATGACGCCTAAGGCCAACGGCACATCGGGCAAAGGCATGCGAGTGCCCAGTACG
>JBEKCW010000358.1:0-5989 GCA_050014675.1 Occallatibacter sp.
CGATATGCTCGGTGTTGCCTTGCTTACCGTCAAGCCGACCGTGCCGGTAACGGTGCTGTAGTCCGTCGTATCCGTCGGCGTAAAGGTCACGCTATACGATAGAGTTCCCGCGACCGGAACCACGCCCGGTGTCGTCCAGGCAAACGTGCCGCTGACAGAAGCGCCGCCGCCGGTCAGCGCCGAAGACCCAAGCGTCGGGCCGTAAGTCAGGCCGCTTGCGGTTGGCCAGGAAGTGATGGTTGGCGTTGCCTTGCCCACCGAAACGCTCACCATGCCGGTTACGGTGTTGTAGTCCGTTGTATCTGTGGGCGTAAAGGTAAAGCCCTCCGTCTGCGATCCGGTTGCGGGGACGGTGGCGGGCGTAGTCCATGCGAAGGCGCCGCTCACCGAGGCCACACCACCGCTCAGAGTCGAAGAGGAGAGGGCGCTGCCGTAACTGATGGTTGAAGCCGTGGGCGGGACGGTGATCGCCGGAGTTGCCTTGCTCACTGTAACCGTGCCGGCCACATAGGCGAAGGAATAGTTGCCATCGACCGCACCGGAGCAGGAAGTGGAATAGCTGCCAATAGAAGACGCCGTGGTGTATTTGGTGGTGCAAGTGGGCGCGGCGGTCAGGGACGAACTGGTGTCGCCGTTCACAAATCCCGAGTAGCTCGCCGAAATGGCCGGAACCGAAGCGCCATAACTGACTGAAGCGCTCGAAGCGGTGATGGTAAGGGCCGCCTCATTGACGGCGACCAGGACCGTTCCGGTCGCGGAGGTATAGTCCGCGGTGTTGGCTGGGGTAAAGGTAAAGCCCTCGGTCTCGGATCCGGCTGCGGGAATGGTGGTGGGCGTGGTCCATGCGAAGGCGCCGCTCACCGAGGCAACGCCGCCACTCATCGTCGAGGCGGAGAGGGCGCTGCCATAGGTTATGGCGCTTGCCGCCGGCTGGGTGGTGATGGCCGGAGTTGCCGGATTGATGGCGACGGTGGCTGTGCTGGTTGCCGCCGCGTAGTCCGTCGTAGCCGCTGCGCTCGCCGTCAAAGAACAGCTTCCGACGCCAACATATTTGACCGCGCCGCCGCTCACCGTGCAGATATTCGTGGTGTTTGAGGCCACCGAATCCGCGCCATTGCCGTTGTTGGCAAATGCCGGCGTGAATCCACCGCCGTAGACGCCGCTGCTGGGCAGGTTGCTGATACTGATTGTTGGCGTCGCCGGCCCGACCGTAATCGTGTAACTCTGGATGGCGGTGTCGCCATAAGCGTCCGCTGCCTGCACGCTGAAGGAGTTGGGACCGATCGCCATGGGCGTGCCGCTCACCGCTCCGGTGCCGCTATTCAGGCTTAACCATGTGGGCCACGTGCCGGACTGGCTGTAGGCGAGAGTGCTTCCCGCCACGCCTCCGCTGGCCGCCGCGCTGCCGCTGTAGGCGGCGTTGTAGGTCGCGGTGGAGGGCATCGATCCGCTGAAGCCGATGGCAGGAGCCGAGGCAATCACCAGATTCAATTGCGCACTCGCCGTCATTGCGGTCGCGGTGCCGGAATCGGTCATGGTGAAGGTGGGCGTGCCCGTGCCCGCGCATCCGGCCAGTATCGTACCCGAAAGCACGCCCGTCGCCGTGTTCAGTGTCAGGCAGGAAGGCAGGCCGGTTGCAGTCCAGGTATAAGGGCTGATGCCTCCGCTGCCGGCCAGCGTCACACGATAGGCCGCTCCTACTGAACTTGCCAATTGGCTGGCCGTGGTGGTGATGGAAAGTGCCGCGGGAACCGTCAAAGTGACACTCCCCGTCTTGGAGGTATCCGCAATCGAGGTCGCCGTGGCCGTGACCGTCACTGGGGAGGAGGAGGCGGCCGGAGCAGTGTATACGGCGGAAGTGGTGGTTTCATTTGAAAGAACTCCGCCGCCATTGAGGCTCCAGGAAACTCCTGCGGAAGTTTTGTCGTTGTCCACATTGGCCGTCAGGGTGACCGAATCGGCAGCATCGACTGTGGCAGCTGTAGAAGCCACGCTAACGCTCGTAGACTTGGCAGCGCTGCCGCCGCATCCGGACAGCATACTTGCTCCAAGCAGAACAACCCCCAGAAATACAAGACTCTTTCCAAACACGGGAGCCTCCTTTGAAGATGCAGATCAACTGAATTATGGGCTCCATCCCCGCCTGTCCGGTCCACACTCAGGACCGCTAAATACACGCCTGTGCCACTTCAGGACAGAGCGCAGACTCGTGCCACTTCAGGAAAGGTTGCGCAATCGTGCAAGCGCCTTTTCAATCAGCCGCTACGGACGTTTTCCAATGTGCCGATCTGCCTTTCCAGCACCCGCGTCCAAAGTTTCAGCGCTTGTTTCCAGGAGGTAAAACCTGCGTCGCGTAATTGGAGAGATCGCGAAGGCGCAATGGTGCTGTCTGCCCCTGCTGTCAACAGAAGGGCGAGCCTAATCGCTTCGCAAGCCCTCCGGGAAGTGCCGCGTTGGCGAAAGTGCCAGAGGCCCTCAGCGCGCGTGATACAAAATCACACAAAGCCATCGAAGGGAGGGAGTGCTCCACTTCCGGCATATGCTTGACTTTGGAGGTGTTGTTTGGTGGACCTGGTCGGGGTCGAACTTGAGCCGTTTTGCGGGCGTCCGAGCCCGCAGGCGAAATCCTGACCCTGAACAGAGTGAAGGGGAAGGACCCCTGAATTCGGCGCATGATTTCTAAGATTTGGTGGACCTGGTCGGGATCGAACCGACGACCTCTTCCATGCCATGGAAGCGCGCTCCCAAACTGCGCCACAGGCCCACTTCGGCGGGAGACAACTCTACTATTCTCTCTGCTCCACCTTGATTCGTCAAACTCGGCCCTCGCCGCAAACCATTCCGCAGCCAGGCAATCCCGTTCCAGAATCCAGCCGCCAATGGCATTGATTCTTCCCGCCTTGCCAGTTCCCCAGTGACTTCCATCACACTCACGCCGCGATCCATCCTCAATAATCGTCTTGCGTGCGCCGATGCAGGGGGTCATGGCGAAATGTACAGAATTGTTGACGCCCGAACTGTCGGGTTGAACATCAGGCAGTTTGTCATCCATGCGCCGCGCATCGCCCGCAAGCAGCGCCCCGGCCAGTTCGTCATTCTGCGCCTGACCGAAGAAGGCGAGCGAATTCCTCTCACCATCAAGGCCGTCGACGCCGCCGCCGGCACCGTCACCATCGTCGTCCAGGCCGTCGGCAAAACCACTTCCCTGCTCAACTGCCTTCAGGCCGGCGACTCCATTCTCGACATCGTGGGCCCGCTTGGCACTCCCTCTGAAATCTCGCACTATGGCACCGCGGTCATACTGGCTGGCAGCGTGGGCACGGCCATGGCGCTGCCCACCGCCCACGCGCTTAAAGATGCCGATAACCACGTCATCTTTATTGAGGGCGCGCGCTCGCGCGAGATGGTCATCTTTGAAGACGAGGTGCGCGCCGCCAGTTCCGAGGCCTACATACTCACTGACGACGGCAGCTACGGCGAACAGGGCCTGGTCACAAAAAAATTCAACGAGCTTATCGCCGCAGGCCGCAAAATCGACTTCGTTCTCGCCGTCGGACCGGTGCCCATGATGCGTGCCGTTGCCCAAATCACCGTGCCCCTCGGCATCCGCACCATGGTCAGCCTCAACTCCATCATGGTCGACGGCACCGGCATGTGCGGCGGCTGCCGCGTCCTGCTCGGCAATCAAAGCAAATTCGCCTGCGTCGATGGGCCGGAGTTCGATGCCTCGCTGGTAAATTTTGAAGTCCTGATGCAGCGCAATGCCATGTACCGCAACAAAGAGTGTGAGTCGCACACCTACTTCGAGGCACACAAAGAGGAGGAACTGGCTCGCCTGCGCGCCGGCATCGCCACACGCGAGCGCGAAACTGCCCGCCTGCGCGCCCGGATCGATTCTCAAAGTGGAGCACCAGGTGAGGTGCCTCATGCCTGATGCGAATTCCCTTCCCCTGAAAGAGCGCATGAAGATTCCCCGCGCTCCTATGCCAGAGCTCGATGCCACGGTCCGTTCGCGCTGTTTTGCTGAAGTCAACCTCGGCCTGCCCACTTACGACGCGCACAATGAGGCAACGCGCTGCATCTCGTGCGCCAAACCCGGCTGCCAGGTTGAGTGCCCGGTCGGCGTCAAAATTAAAGAAGTCGTGGCGCTCATCCACGCCGGCCGGTACCTTGCCGCCGCCGCAAAAATGCGCGAAGACAATGCCCTGCCCGCTGTGACCGGCCGGGTTTGCCCGCAAGAGAATCAATGCGAGGGCGGATGCGTTCTCGGCCGCAAAGGCCAGCCACTGGCTATCGGCAACCTTGAGCGCTTCATCGCCGACTTCGAGCTTGAGAGCGGCCAGCTCGGCCTTCCGCCCATCGCTCCGCCCACGGGCAAAAGCGTGGCCGTGGTGGGCAGCGGTCCTGCCGGTCTCTCCGCGGCGGGCGACCTCATCCAGAAAGGTCATCGCGTCCGCGTATTTGAGGCTCTGCACGAGCTGGGCGGCGTGCTGGTCTACGGCATCCCCGAGTTTCGCCTGCCCAAGCGCATTGTCCGGCAAGAGGTGAACAACCTGCGCGCGCTCGGCGTCGAGTTTGAAACCAACGTCGTGGTCGGCAAAAGCGTTACGCTCGACGAGCTCATGCGCGTCGAAGGCTACGATGCAATCTTCATAGCCACCGGCGCGGGCCTGCCTCAATTCCTCGGCATTCCCGGTGAGCACTTTAACGGCGTCTACTCCGCCAACGAATTCCTTACCCGCACCAACCTGATGCGCGCCTACGATCCCGAATACGACCAGCCCATCTACGACTGCCGCGATCGCGACGTGATTGTAGTGGGCGGCGGCAACACTGCCATGGATGCGGTGCGCACCGCTCGCCGCCTCGGCGCGCGCACGGCCACGCTCGTCTATCGCCGCACTGAGTTGGAAATGCCCGCCCGCCGCGAAGAAGTGCGCCATGCCCGGCAGGAAGGCATCGAGTTCCGCATGCTGACCAGCCCGCTCGAGTTTCTTGGCGACGAGAAAGGCTGGCTCATTGGCGCGCGCTGCCAGCAGATGGAGCTCGGCGAACCGGATTCCGACGGTCGCCGCCGTCCCGTGCCCATCCCCGGCGCGGAGATTGTGCTGCCCGCCAGCGTAGCCATCATCGGCGTCGGAACCACTGCCAATCCGCTCATCCAAAGCACAACGCCCGACCTCAGGACCAATTCGCGCAACTATATCGTCACCGACCCCGAGACCATGCGCACAAGCAAGCGCGGCGTCTTCGCCGGGGGCGACATCGTCACCGGCTCGGCAACCGTCATCCTTGCCATGGGCGCGGGCCGCAAAGCCGCAATGGGTATTCACAAATACCTCGAGACTGGCGAGTGGGCGTAGGATCGGGCACCACGGCCTGTTGTAATATGGGCACGAACCACCGCATCTGACATTCGAATAAAAGCATGGGCCCCCTCATTCCGAGAGGATAGTTCTGTGTCCAGCAAGAGCACGCCTTTCCCCGTTACTGTTTTGAAACCAGCAAGCGCTACGAAGCAGCTCAAGAGTTTCCTGAGCCGGTACTTCTATCTCTGCGCGGCCCTTGTAATGGCTGCACTTGCGGCCTTGGGGATTCAGCCACACGGTCGATGTCCGCCTGCTTCATGCCTACCCGCCAAGGCCAGTGCTGCTGTGGTTTCACGGCGCAGCCTTCACGGCATGGATCGGGCTGTACATCGCCCAGTCTGCCTTGGTGCGTTTGCACCGAGTCAGCGTCCACCGCGCGCTGGGCTGGTTTGGCGCGGCGTTGGCGGCATCCATGGTCATCTCCGGCTTCCTCGTGTCGGTGGTCATGATGCGATTCGACATAACCGTGCTCCACCTCAAGACTGTTGCGCCTTTTCTGTCGATTCTGTGGTGCTACATGATCGTCTTCGGCGCATGCATGGCGCTGGCCATCTATGTTCGGAAGCGGCCGGAATATCATCGCCGTCTGGTTTTCATCGCCAGTTGCCAGCTCATGCAAG
>JBEKCW010000359.1:0-5973 GCA_050014675.1 Occallatibacter sp.
AAAAACTCGCCCCATGCCTTCTCGAGATAAAGGCCGAGGCCCTCGGCAATGCACAGCGCCGAATAGCCAAACGCGGCCAAGCCGATGCGCCGCAACAGCGGATCGTTGACCAAAGAGGCCCTGTCGAGGACGAAGTTGACCAGCCGCGATTCGGGATTGAATCGAAGATGGCGGGCGAGCAAGTCGATTTCGTCGGCGATGTCTTTGTGCAGCAGGCGATGCGCGCCCAGCCCGATAAGGATGAAGAAGAGAGCCTCCGCCAGCTTGAAGACGGCAATCAGCACCAGCCACTGGTTGTGGCGCTTCTTTGCTGCGTCTTTCGCGCGGGGAGGATTTCTGGCCATGTGTGCTGGAATCGGCTGCTTACTCAAGAGTAAACGATGAACGAGCAATTCACCGTTTCACTATTTCACCGCTTTACTATTTCACCGCTTCACCGTTTCGCTGCTTCACCGTTCACTGACCACCGTCCACCGCTGCCCTACTTCTTCACCTTCAGCAACGCATCGCGGTCAATCACGTTGCCGTCTTCAATCAACGTGGAAATGTGCCGCGCATTCCAGATGTTCACGGTCGGGTCTCCGTCAATCACCAGCACATCGGCGCGGCGTCCGGCGGCAATCTGGCCGAGCTCGCTCCAACCAAACTGATCGGCGTAGTTGTTAGTGGCCGCGGCCAGTGCCTCGCGCGGCGAAAGCCCCAGCCGCACCAGCATCTCAAGCTCGGTATGCAAAGAGATGCCCGGCATGGTGCCTAGGGCGTCGGCGCCCGAGCCGGCAAGGTAATGAGGAAACGCCGAGAACATGGTCTCGTTAATTCGCCATAGCCGCGTCGCCGCCTGGTCGGCTTTTTTTTCCAGGTTCATTTCAAACCAGCGCTGGCCCGCCGCAGGCAGATGCCGCGCCCACCCGGTCAGCGGATACGTCATTTCCCCGGTGGCGGGATTGGTGGGTTGATACATCCGGCTGGGACTGAGCAACGCCGCGGCCGGCTCCTGCCAAAGATTGCGGTGGGCAGGCAGCTCAACGTAGTCAAGGCTGAAGGTAGGCAACAGCGCCGCATGGTGCGCGGCTACAAAGTGCGCGTAAATGCGCAATCGCGCATCGGTCGGCGGAATGCGTTCAGAGTAGTCAAACGCGGTCGCCGCCGAAGGGCCTAATGGGTCTTCGACGAGCGGCTTCTGCAGCTCGTCCGGAATTGCGCCCAGAATGTAGTGGTCCATGTGGACCAGCGCGTCCACGCCGGCCTCAATGCCCACGCGGTAGGGCGTGGACACAAAATCGCCGTAGGTGACAAGGTGAAGATCGTGCGCGCGCGCAATAATCAGTTGCGCGTTGGCTGCTGTCACATCTGCGCTTAACAGCACCACGCGCGTGCCCAGGCGCGCCGTATCCACCAGCTGGCGCGCCGTATCGTCAGGGTTAAGTTCAACCGCGTGCGTGCCTTCGCGCAGTTTCGCAATCCACTCGGGACTGTGGGCCAGCAGGCTCCAGTTGTCGGTGGTGCCGGCTGAGTCAATCAGATACAGGTGCGGGCCGGGACTCGCCCCGGTGTCGATATATCCACGCTCATAGTCGGCGCGGGCCACCACGGTCGTCACGCCCATATAGAGGTTGGCGTTGGCCTCGGCCTGCGAATTCATGCCGGCAAAGCCATCTACCAGGCCTGGAATAATGAACTTCCCGGTGCAGTCGATGACGCGCGCGCCCTTGGGAACCTGCAGGGTGCTTGCCGAGCCAACGTCGGTGATGCGGCCCTCGCGAATGATCACAACGGCATTGCTCAGGTCGCGGGCCGAGTCGCCCCAGCCGGTCACGTCGACAATCGTGCCGCCGGCGAGAACCAATGGGGGCGGAGCCGCGGGCGCAGGCGATTGCGCCTCGGCAGCCATCGTGCGAATCGCCAGGCAGAAAATATTGATCAGAACCACATGGAAGGTTTTCATCGATACGCCGGCTCATGTGGATTGTCGCACATGCGAGAGGGCGGCCTGCCCGGACCGCGTACACGCTTCATGGTGTATCCACGTCCACATCGAATTTGTCCTCAGGCAGTTTGATTCGAAGGTCCTCATCGGTTTCGTTGCGAAACTTGCCGTCTGCCAGCGGATGCAGCTTGAACAGGACAATGAGATTGCGGTCGGAGTCATCGAACGCGGGCCACGCGGCCACCTGCTCAAGGGAGTAGCGCGTGTGCAGAGCCTCAAGCGATTCCGGGTCAAGGTCGTTCCACGCGGCGTACCATCCCGGCTGGTATTCGCCTAGCTTCTCGGCAAGGGGAATGGTCCCGTAGTCGTCGCAGATAGCGGGCAAACGCGTGGCCAGCATAATCTGGTCGCCGCTGATCGAGAGCAACAGCCGCCTCCCGTTGGGATGAGCGTCAATGTATTGCGTGAGACGATTGGCCGCGTTCACAAACGTGTATTCAGGATGGGTAACGTAAGTGAGCATCTGTACGCCGTTGGTCGCGACTGCCACCAGCGAAACCGCAACCACCGTCACTCCCGCGCCGCCCAGCAGCCGGCGAAGCGTGCCAGTCGACGCCGCAGCCTGCTCCAGCAAGGCCGCAGCGCCTTGCGCGACGATGAAGAAGCAGAAAACTGCTGTGACAGTGAAGTAGCGCGGCTGGGGATGGTTCTGGTAGGTCATAAAGGCGATCGTCCCCGCGCTGGCGATGAGCGAAGAGCCGAAAACCGGATCGAGCAGCAGGCGAGAAGCAAACGCACCCACGCGCTCCATTACCAGACCCCGCGACCAGCGACCTGCGGCGGCTGCGCAGACCAGTGCCGCCAGCACAACAATCCAGGCCAGTGGCACAAGTACCTGGTCTGCCCACAGTGCGCCATGAAACGACCACCAGAATGCAACAAATGGCCAGTAGAACTCAGGCGGCCGATGATAGTTGTTGATGGCGAAGAGAAGTTTGTAATCGGCCAGCAATCCGTTGCCGGCAACCAGGGCCAGCCACAGGCCGTATCCTGCGGCGAACGTCGCGCCGGCCACCAGCAAACAGCGCAATGCGATTTTTCGGCGGTCGCGCAGAGGCAATACCATGGCCCACACCAGCGCGGGAAGCAGAAACACGGCGTAGGTCTTGGTCAGCATCATCGCCAGAAAAAGCAGGCCAACCGCAAAGGCTCCCCATGGGGGTCTGCGCATCCGTGGCAGGCGCACCGCAACGTTGAGCGCCGCGAGAGTAAAGACCATGAGAAACGGCTCAAGGTTCGCCAGCCGGCTAAAGCAATACAGGAACGGACTTGTGACCACCAGGGTGAGCGCCAGCAGTGCCGTGCTGCGCGAGGCTGAAGTGCGAAGCAGCAGATAGCCGAAAAGCAGGTTAAGAAAAAAACCGGCCACCGCCAATCCGCGCGCAGACTCAAGCGAAACTCCCGTAAAGAAAAACACAATCCATTCAAGAAACGGCCACACGGGAAGCGCCACCGCGGGGTTGAAGTCGCCTTTGAGATACCTGTGGCCCATCAGATGGGCGCGGACCGCGGCGTTTGAGTACCAGCCTTCGTCGGTGTACTTGGCCCAGTCGCCGTACCAGATGGTGTGGTTGGGAAAATCGGCGCGCAGGTTCAAGCCGTGGAGAAGGGCGAATGCGACGATCGCCGCCAGCCACGCAGCATGCAACAGGGTTTTTAGACGAGGACCCAAAAACCAATCTCCGCAAAATACGAGTGTGCAAGCTGGGAACGAGTGGAAGAGCCGGAACCGGCAACAACAGAAAACAGCAAACGGAATGCACTGAGTATAGCGTCAGCGCGCCTGAATTAGGCAGCCAATTGCGCAGCCAACCAGCATGCAGCCAGCGGTTTCGCACCCAGTTTCAGGAGCGAGCTTCCCGCCCTCAAGTTTTCGATCCCAACGCCGATGAAAACCGTGTTGGCTCGGAAAGCCCTCCCGGGTCGCTACACCGGATTAGGAATTGAGGCAGGGCGAGTTGATGCTCTCAAGTGCCATTTTCCTTAAGAAAATGGCACACTGCACAACTCACGGCTGCTCGAGTGAATTCCTGATCCGGTCTGAAGGCGTGGCACACATATAGAGGGACAAAGGCGAGGCTTGTTGGGATCGATGCAAAGCGCCGTTCAATTTCAGCCTCAGTCTTCGGGTTCCGGACTGACGCTTGTCGAGATGGAACCGCCCCGCGCCGGTGAAGTAGTTGGAGTAAGCGCTGCGTGGCGCAAGCTTTTGATGCAGGCTGAGATGGCCGCTCCGCATCTTCAAATTGGCGCCATCGAAGGCGAGCACGGATCGGGCAAGCTGACGCTGGCCCGTTACGTCTTCAGCCGTTCGCAGCTTGCCGCTGGAATTTTCAGGCGGCGCGATGCGCGCGAGTGGCTGGCAACGGACGCCAATCCCGCCGGGCTCGTGGGCTTTACTTATCTTGATCGCGTCGATCTGCTGGCGCCTCCCGGGCAAGGCTTGCTGTTGGGCGTTTTGAAGGCGCTGCAAGATCGCCCTCCGGGCCAGTCAATTGTCATCACTTCGTCTGAAACATCGTTGCGGCAGATGGCCGGCCAGGGGCTCATTCTTCCCGATCTGGCCTTCCGGCTTACCGCCATTCGCTTCGGCATTCCTCCGCTTCGCCAGCGGCGCGAAGATATTGCGCCCCTTGCCCAGGCGCTACTCGAACGGCTCTGCGATCGCTACCAGCAACGCCCTGTCCTGCTGGGCCCCGGAGCCCTGGCGCGCCTGCTGCAACATAACTGGCCGGGCAATGTGCGCGAGCTGGCCAGCGTGCTTGAGACTGCCCTGCTGGAAGCGGTGAACGGCGTTATCCGCGCCCCCGACCTTGCCATTCCCGATGGCCCGGTGGTGCAACCCGCACCCATGCCCGCCATGCAACTCGACAATCTCTCGCTCGATGCGGTCATCCGCCATCACGTGCAATACGTGCTCGACCTCAATCGCGGCAACAAGCTCCGCGCCGCCCAGCAGCTTGCAATCAGCAGATCCACGCTCTACAGAATCCTCGCCAATGAGGCGGTGTTCCCCGGCTCAAAGGAGTAGCGCCCGGCCTCCAGGCCGGTTGTCGTGTGGCCTCCTGGCCCGCACCCTCGGCCGGGTGTCCCCGGTCCCTGGCTTTTGGGGACCGGGGGATGGACGCAGCCGGTTACCCCTCATGGACGAGCCTTTTGCGTTTTGGGCGGGATAGCACCCCCCTCAACCCATCCACAATCCCGTGCCTCTTCAACCCCGTTCCATCCCCGTCAATTCCCTCTCATGTGAAGCAGATCACATTGCCCCCCGCCAACCCGGGCGTAAACTCCCCTGTTACACCTTCGCATTCAATTGAAAAGAAGGCGCGTCGATGCCCGTCGAAGAAAACCTCTGTCTCCAGAGCCATACCCGGGGCCCGGAGCGGCCTCTACTCTCACTCACCATTGGCAGTCTGCTTACCCGCACCGCCGATCGCTTCCCTGACCGGCTCGCCGTCGCCAGCATGCACCAGGGCAAGCGCCTTACATGGAGCGAACTCAGTTCCGCAGCCGACAGCGTGGCTCGCGGCCTGGGTGCTCTCGGCATCCGCCGCGGCGATCGCGTTGGTATCTGGTCAACCAACTGCATTGAGTGGATCATGATGCACATGGGCGCAGCACGGGCCGGCGCAGGTCTCGTCAATGTCAATCCCGCATACCGCTCGCACGAGCTAGGCTTCACGCTCACCCGCTCGCGCATGAAAGCGCTCTTTCTGTGGCACAAAGACAAGCGCGCCGACTACGAAGAAATCCTCAACCGCGCCCGCCACGGACTCGATCTGGCGCTTGAACATACCATCTACTTCGATTCGCCCGACTGGCCGGCGCTGCTCGATGCCGACGGACGCCTGCCCGATCGCGTCGACATCGAAGACGTCGCCAACATTCAATACACCAGCGGAACCACCGGCCTGCCCAAAGGCGTGATGCTCACCCATCACAATGTGGTGAACAATGGTCAGTTTCTGGCCCAGGGATTCCACTAC
>JBEKCW010000360.1:0-5971 GCA_050014675.1 Occallatibacter sp.
ACCGTGTACCAGTAGATCTGGCCCACCGGGCTCCAGTCCGTGCCCATCTGCGGCGTCAGGCCTGCAGGAAGATTCACCTGCCCCAGCCGCTCCATCACGTGCTCGCGGTTCACGTCGCTGGTGGTGCCGTCTTCAAAAATCAGCATGATGCTTGAGAGACCAGCCAGCGTGGTCGATCGCAGATGCTCGAGGTGCGGAATGCCCGCCATCTGAATTTCGACCGGAACCGTAACCTGGCGCTCGATCTCCTCGGCCGAGCGCCCCGGCCACTGGGTAATCACCTGGACATAGTTATTGGCGACATCGGGGTAGGCTTCAACCGGCAGGGCGCGAAACGAGATGATGCCCCATACGGTCAAAAACAGCGTCCCGCCCAGCACCAGCCACCGGCTTCTCAAGGCGAAATCGACGAGCGCACGTATCACTTATAAGTCCCGTAATGCAAGGTGGGCAGAACGCTGCAGGCCCGATTGAACAATATACGAAGTGCAAATAAAGATTCTATATGGCCCCTCCGTAAAGAGAAGGTCTCGACTCGCTGACGCGCTGACTCGCTGACCCGCTGACTCTCCGACTAGCTCGTTCCCCCGTCCAAAACCGGACATTCATTCACATTTTTGAACAAAGCCGGACCAATGCTTCGACCCAGGTATTTTGCTATCGCCTTGTTTTGCCGTGATTTGACCCGATCGCCGCGTCGCGAATCTCTGGAAGCCGAATTGCTTCCTTCCATGCATCATTGGGCTTTATTTGGAGGCGGGCAATGCCCTATTTTGAGCGGATGCGTGACATCGTTTCACAGCCTTTCAGTCCTGACGTGATCCGGCAGCGCACCTCAGCCGGCTGGCAGATGGTAGCAATCGAGTGGAAGCGGGAGCTGCCCGACGCAGAGGCCCCAGCCGCAACCGAGTTCGAGGAAGATGTTCCCTACGGCTTGCGCGTGAGCGACGACTGCCGGCGTCTCGAAGCCGACCCGGTCGAGCACCAGGTGCTCATGCTGATCATGGACCTGCTGGTCGAGGACTTCTCGTATGCCGAGATTGTCGCCCACCTGAACGAAAAAGACCTCCGCATGAGGAACGGCCAGCCCTGGAACCGCGTCGCCGTCTTCAGAATGATTCCCCGGCTCATCGAAGTGGGGCCAAACTTCTTCTCGTCCGGAGAGTGGGCCGCGCGCCGTCCGCGCCTCGAGCATCAACAGGCTGAAGCCATGGACCGGCCTGCCAGGCACCAACCTGCGTGGAAAAACATCTTCGGACGGCGGACGCGGGAGTAGTTGGTAAAGCGAGGTTGTTATGTCGATTCAATCGTGTGTCCCGGTCATCCCCAGCGCAGACCTCAATAAGAGTCTGCGCCTGTGGGTCGATGGACTCGGCTTCTCGACCAGCAGAGAGATGCACCAGGGCGGCAGGCTGATTGGCTGCATGCTCAACAAGGGCAACATGTGGTTCTGGTTGAACCGGCGCGCAGGAAATCCGGTCAAGCCAATGGACTACAACGGCATTCGACTCTACTGGGCCCCCGAGGACATTCACGAAATCCGGGAGCATTTGTTGGGCCTTGGCTACGGCGTTTCAGCGCTCGGAAGTCGAGAATACGGGCAGACAGAGTTCTTCCTCACCGACGACGACGGCTTCACCCATTGCTTCGGCGTAGCCACGAAAGACTAGACATCGCCGGCCTTCCCGCCTTTGCTGTCCAGTGATCACTGACCACTGACCACTGGTTCTCAACTACACTCAAGAGCATGGCATTCCATTCATTGAGGGCTCCCGTGTTGAGACCTGTCGAACGAATTCTGCTTGTTGCCCTGTACGCAATATTGATGGTTGGGTTGGCCGCGCCCGCGGCTGCACGCGCGCAAAAGCTGACGGCGACGCCAGACACGATTCCCACCACGCTCGCAGACCGCGAAAGCGCGCTCAAAGACCTCTTTCACCAGTATTGGGAGGCGAACCTCGAGCGCTATCCCGAGTTCGCCTCGACCATTGGCGACACGCGCTACAACGACAAGGTCACCGACTTCAGTGTTGGCGCCGAAAACTCGTGGCTGGCGCGCGAGCAGGGCTGGCTGTTGAAGCTGGCCGAAATCGATCCCACCGGGCTCAGCGAGCAGGAACAGTTGAGCCAGGAACTGCTCATCCGCAAGTTCACTGAAGACGCGAAAGGGGCCGAATTCAAGGAGTGGGAGATGCCCGTCAACCAGATGGGCGGCATCCAGATTGACTACGCCGAGCTGGCCGGCCAGTTGAGCTTTAACACGGCAAAGGACTACGAAGACTGGATTGCGCGCCTGCACGCGCTGCCCGACGCCTTCAGTCAGGTGACGACCAACATGTCGCTGGGCGTCGACGATGGGCGCGTTCCACCGAAGTTCCTGATGGAGAAAGTGCTGGACCAGGCAAAGCAGATTGCCGGCGAAAAGGCCGAAGACACTCCGTTTGCCGCGCCGTTGAAGAAGTTCCCTGCCTCGATTGCGGCCGCCGATCAAGACCGCCTGAAGACCGAGCTGCTGGATGCGATCACAAAGGATGTACTGCCCTCGTACATGCGATTTGCGCGCTTCCTGGCAGTGACTTACGTTCCCGCGGGGCGCACGGATCCCGGCATTGAAGCTCTACTCGACGGAGCGCAATACTACGCATTTTGCATCAAGCGCGAAACCACCACCGACCTCACGCCCGACCAGATTCACCAGATCGGCCTCGACGAAGTGAAGCGCGACGAGGCGGAGATGCTGACCATCGCCCAGAAGATGGGCTTCAAAGACCTGGCCAGCTTCCGCGCCAGCTTGAAGACCAACCCCAAGCAGAAGGCCACAAGCGGCGATGCGCTGCTGGCTGCCTATAAAGGATACGTAGGCCCGATGCAGGCCAAGCTGCCGGAACTGTTCAATATTCTG
The DNA here is from genome assembly GCA_050014675.1 of Occallatibacter sp. Taxonomy (GTDB): domain Bacteria; phylum Acidobacteriota; class Terriglobia; order Terriglobales; family Acidobacteriaceae; genus Telmatobacter. The sequence goes on from JBEKCW010000360.1 coordinate 2,903, forward strand.
CCCAAAGCTCCGCTTGAAGTGGTCCCGATGCCCGATTACATGGCTGCGTCTGCACCGCCCGCGTACTATGTGGCCGGCACGCCCGACGGCAAGGTCCCAGGCAAGCTTTGGGTAAGCACCTTCAAAGCCACCGACCGCAACCTGTACGCGATAGAAGCAATCGCGTATCACGAGGGAGTTCCCGGCCACCATCTGCAGATTTCGATTGCCGAGGAGCTGACCGGAATTCCCGAGTTTCGCAAATTCGATTCGTACACCGCGTACACCGAGGGGTGGGCTCTCTACGCGGAGCATCTCGGCAAGGACGCAGGCTTCTACCAGGACCCGTACTCGGATTATGGAAGGCTCGAAGCGGACGAGTGGCGCGCGATCAGGCTGGTGATTGATACCGGCGTGCACTCCGAGCACTGGACGCGGCAGCAGATGGTCGACTACTTCCACGATCATTCGAATATCGATGAGACGACAGTGCAGACCGAAGTCGACCGCTACATTGCGTGGCCGGGCCAGGCACTGGCCTACAAAATCGGGCAGATGAAGATTCTGGAATTGCGTGCGCGCGCGCAAAAATCGCTGGGCGCGAAGTACGATATCAAGTCGTTTGACGATGAGATTGTGAACGCAGGTGGGTTGCCGCTCGATGTGCTGGAGGCGCACGTGAACGCGTGGATTGCAGCTCAGGGCGGCGCAAAGTAGCGCCGGTCTCCAAACCAACAGTAGCGCCGGCCTCCAGGCCGGTTGTACCGCCGATCTCCAGTTCGGCTGTGCTGAGGGTCTCCAGACCCTCAGCGAGTTCACCCGAACAGCGGCGCGCAGTTGGGCGCCCGGCGTATCCTGTTGAGTAGATCAATATCATCCGTTCAACCAAGAGGAAAACCATGGAAATAGCCGTTGAGGCGAGCCAGACGCCCGCGCAACTGCCCAATGTACGCATCGCCGTTTTGGGCGCGGGCAAAATGGGCGGCATTCTGCTGCAGGCGTTTTTGAAAGAGAACCTGTTTGCCGCAGACAAGATTCACGCCACTCGAACTAAGGCCGAGAGCGCACTGGCGCTCAGCACGCAGTGGGGCGTGGACGTAGGCACCGACAACGTTGAAGCGGTGCGGCAGGCCGACCTGATTTTGATTGCCGTCAAGCCGTTCCAGGTGCCGGATCTGATTGCTGAAATCAAACCTGCGCTCACAAAAGATAAAACGGTGGTTTCGATCGCGGCCTCGGTGAAGACGCGGGCGATTGAAGAGGCGTCGGGGCTCGATATCGGCGTCATTCGCGCCATGCCCAACACGCCTTCAGCTCTCGGCGCAGGCATTGCGGCTCTTTGCCGGGGATGCTTCGTCTCCGCCGCGCAAATGGAACTGGCGCAACGGGTCTTTGAGACCGTGGGGCGCACTGTCGTCGTCGAAGAGAAACACATGGACGCGGTGACCGGCCTCTCGGGCTCGGGACCCGCATACATCTACATCATTATTGAAGCGCTGGCCGAGGCCGGCGTCAAGGTGGGCCTGCCCCGCGATATCGCCACGCAGCTAGCCGCGCAAACCGCCTACGGATCAGCCAAAATGGTGCTCGAAACCGGCTATCACCCAGCGCTACTCAAAGACGCCGTGACCACTCCAGCCGGCTGCACCATCGACGGAATTCTCGAACTCGAAGAAGGCGGTCTCCGCGTAACGCTGATCAAGGCCGTAATGCGCGCAACCGAGCGCGCGCGTCAACTGGCGGCGGGATAACCGCAGGGACTAAGAGACTAGGGATTAGTGTCCCGTCACTAAAGTTCGCATCATAAATACGCTGTCATCCTGAGCGACCGGAGCGCAGCGAAGGGAGCCGAAGGACCTGCATTTGGCGATGCTGGCCGCAAGAAATATTTGCGGAGGTGACTGAGAGACTATGCTGAAGAAATACTTCACAGCTGTCGCAATCCTCGTTCTCGCGATCTCGCCCTCCCTGGCCGACTCGGTGCATGAATCCAGGACTGTTACGAAGGACGAGGCCGAGGCGCTGGTTAGAGCTGCATTGCCTGCGAAATTGAAGCGCCTTCCGAATTTTGGTATGGAGATTTCTCAGGACAAGAACTTCGCCAGGTCCTACTCCGCACTCGTTTATTGGGAAGGTGAACCCAACGGGAGCGTGATGGTTGGGAACTACGATATTGACCAGGAAACCGGTGACGTGTGGGATGCAGTCACTTCGTGTGACGAGATGAACACTCAGACGCTTCGAAAGCTGCAGAAGACGATCCGAAAAGAAATCAGCCTCTCTGACTCCGAATGCAAAAGAGTCAAAAGCAAAGGGCCGCTATGCGAGTAGCTGGCAAAATAGACCTGGACATGGGCTCCGATGCAGTTATTTCGACAGCGAGTCATAATTAAGCCCTTGTCCATCCAACGACCAACATGGCTCCCCGCATACATCCCTGAGCTCGACGGGCTGCGCGGCCTTGCCGTCCTCGCCGTGGTCTTCTACCACTGCCATCCGCGGCTCGAGGGCACCTGGATTTACGGCGCGACGTTGTGGGGATGGGCCGGTGTCAATCTTTTCTTCGTGCTCTCGGGCTTCCTCATCACTTCAATCCTGCTGGGCTCGCGCGAAAAACCTCACTACTTTCGCAATTTCTACGGACGTCGCATCCTGCGCATCTGGCCTGTGTACGTGCTGGTGCTGGTGGTGGTTTATCTTGAAGCACCGTGGTACATCGGGCTGCCCGTCGGCCGCGCGATCGCAACCGCGCCGTGGTGGGCCTACATCCTCTTTCTCCAAAACCTGTTTCACCTGGTCCTGCCGCCCGCCATTGGGCCCACGTGGTCACTGGCGATTGAGGAGCAGTACTACTTTTTGTGGGCGCCTACGGTGCGCGTGTTCAGGCGGCCCGCACTGCTTGCGCTGTTGCTGGCCGCGGCCCTGGTTGCGTCTCCGATGTTCCGGCACGCAAACCTGCATTGGATGACACCCACCAACACGCTGATTCATCTTGACGGCATCGCCTGGGGCAGCCTGCTGGCTCTGGGGCTGCTCACCCTGAATCTAAGCCGGCGAACATGGCTGGTCCTGGGGTTGAGCGGATTGGTA
>JBEKCW010000361.1:0-5960 GCA_050014675.1 Occallatibacter sp.
ACACAAGCGCACAGGCAATTGTGTTTTTGTCGTCGAGGCCATTTCAAAAGCAGTCGGTACGAAATTAAGAAAATGAGATTGAAGTTTCGCATATTGTGCCCTGGAATCCTGCTGATCGCGTCTCTCAATGGCGCTGGGCACGCAACGGCGCAGGCACCCTCCCCATCGGCATCGCTCCACGGAACAGTGCTTGACCCGAGCGGCGCAGCCATTGTCGGCGCGCTGGTAACGGTCAAGGGCGCGGGGCGCGGCGTCGAAACTGACTCCAACGCCGACGGCCAGTACAGCTTTGTCGGCCTGAGGCCGGGGACCTACTCCATTGAAGCCAAAGCGAAGGGCTTCGATGTCTACAGGGTCGACCGCGTCATGTTTGGGAAGGGTGAATCGAAGCAGGTCGATTTGAAGCTGGCCATCGCCGCTCAAAAAGAAGAAGTGACGGTCGCCGGAACCAACCAACAGGTAGGCGTAGGTGCTGACCAAAACGCAAGCGCCACCATCATTCGCGGCAGCGCCCTCGATGCGCTCTCTGACGACCCCAGCGAGTTGCAAGGCGAACTGCAGGCTCTGGCCGGACCCGCCGCCGGACCGAACGGCGGAGAAATCTACATTGACGGCTTTGCCGGCGGCCAGATTCCACCCAAATCTTCGATCCTCGAAATCCGCGTAAATCAGGATCCCTTTTCGGCGGAATTCGACCGCATCGGCTATGGACGCGTGGAGATTATTACCAAGCCGGGATCACAGAAGTTACAGGGCTCCGTCTCCGCCGGCGGCAACCCCTCGGCCGTGAACACCGCAAATCCGCTCGTCGCCGACCAGCCCAGCTACTACCAGTACACAATTCTCGGCAACGTCGGTGGGCCCATCGCTAAAAACGCCGCCTACTACTTCAACGGCTACCGCATGATCTTCAAGAACCAGAACATGGTGGACGCACTGAATCCCGCCGACCTGTCTGCGAACATTCGCCAGGCCGTTCCAGCGCCGGTCGACACGCTCTCAGTCAATCCGCGGATCGATGTTCAGCTCAACGCAGACAACTTTCTTTCGCTGCGTGATGCCTTTTACCGGACTTACCTTACCGGCCAGAACGTGGGCGCGCTGGACCTGCCCTCGCAGGCCTCCACCATTCTCAGTGAAGAAAACGCACTTCAGCTTGGCGAGACTTTCCTGGTCAATCCCCACTTTGTGAACGAAACTCACATTCAGTGGAGTCACATCATCAACAACCAGGAAGAGGTGAGCGGCGCACCCACCGTCATTCTTGAAGGCGCTTTCACCAACGGCGGCAATAACTCGGGTGCGGAGCGCGACACGCAAAACAACCTCGAGTTGCAGAACTACTCAACAGCGACGGCGGGAAACCAGACCCTGCGATTCGGAACGCGGCTGCGGCTCTACAACGACACGAGTTTTGCAACCAGCGGCGAGATCGGAAAGTACACCTTCGAAACCACAGCCGCATACATGGCGGCGCAACCCACGCAATACACAGCCACTGTGATTACAAATCCAGCTGTGAGCGTGAAGCTGTTCGACGGAGCGGCCTTTTTTCAGGACGACTGGAAAGCCAGGCCAAACTTCGACATCGGCATGGGGCTGCGCCTGGAAGGACAGAACCGTATTCACGATCATGACGACTGGGCGCCGCGCCTGGCGATTGCATGGAGCCCCAAAACGAATGGCGCACCTGCCGCAAAAACAATTGTCCGCGCCGGCTATGGCTGGTTCTATAACCGCTTCACCATACCCAACTCCTTTGCCGGATCGTTCTCAGGCACTCCCTACATCGCGCAGGCCGTCCACAACAACGGCATCAACCAAACCAATTACGTAGTTCAGAACCCGGACTTCTACGACCCCGCGACGCAAGTGTCCCCGTCGATGTTTGCCGCGCTCAGCTCCACCTCGCAGTCAATTCAAACCATCGACAGGCATTTCCACGCGGCGCTCGACATGCAGGCCGGGGCGGGCGTCGACCGCCAGATTGCAAAGGGCATCACGGCAAACGTGACATACCTATACACGCGGGGAGTTCACAGTTACCTGAACAATTCCATCAATGCCCCGACCTTTGACCTCGCCGACTATACGCTTACCGGCCCGGCCCCGGCCGTGTACAACTATCAGTTCCAGTCCGGCGGCGTCTACCGGCAGAATCAGCTCATTTTTTCGGCCAGCGTTCAGCTCAAGCGCTTCATATTCACTGGCAATTACCTCATCAACGAGGCCAAAGCCGATGCCACCGGAGTGTTCGATGGGCCGTCAGTGGCCGCCGATCCGGGTCTCGACTACGGCCGCGCTCCTTTTGGTTACCGCCAGCGGCTCACCTTCCTCAACAGCTACACGGGCCCAGGGGGAATCGTCTTTGCCTCCGTGCTCACCGCGCGATCGGGCGTGCCTTACGACATAACGATTGGCGAAGATCTTACCGGCAACAACCTGTTCAACGCGCGGCCAACCTTCGGTGCCTGCGGCGCTGCCGGTGTCGTGTCCACACGTTATGGCTGCCTCGACACCGATCCCGTGGACAACCAAACGCATGAGCAGTTGATTCCCTTCGATTTGGGCACCGGCCCGGCCAATGTGGTGTATCACGTGCGCTTCAGCAAGGTGGTGGGCGTGGGCCCGCGAACAAAGACCGCGGGCGAAGGCCAAACCTACACCGCCAATGGAAACAGCGTGACCGGCCGTGGCATTGGAAACGGTGGAGCAGCGGTAAAACTCGACCAGACGGCGCCGCGAAGGTTCAACCTGACCTTTGTGGTGGGCGCTTCTAATGTTCTCAATATCGTCAACCTGGGCACGCCCAACGGAGTTCTGCTTTCGCCGCTCTTCAATTCGACGCAGACGCTGGCAACAGGACCGTTCGCCAATCCCACTCCCGGCAATCGCGCCATTAATTTTCAAACGACGTTTTCGTTTTAGTCCGCCCCGGCGAAGCCAACCCACAACAGATGAACCCTTCAGGCGATTCACATCCACCTCAAAGGCCCCGTGCCCCATCCATCGAGCGTCTTTTGCTCGATGGGTGGGAAACCACAAAGGCCAGCCACACTGGAAAAGTGCCTCGTCTCTTCTCGTTAGCTGAGAGCCAAGTTCGGGTTTGGCGGAAATCTGGAGCGGTGTTCGCATAGTGCGAATCCCCGCCAACCTCCCAGGTCCGTGAAATCCGGATCTTCACCCCAGCGACGAAGACCTGTCGCCGCGGACCACGGACCTGGTGAGACCAGCGTTGAGAAGCTTCATACCCATTTCTTCTCAATGTGGAATAGAGGATGCGTCTGCCGTTGGCGCCCTAAAGCCCTGAAGCCACAACCGGCTCCGGCGCGCCCTTCGGAGCAGACAGATATCCTGTCACCGTGTTTTTGGCGCTCACATTGTTCACCACAATCTCAAACAACATGGGCTCCTTGCCGCTGTAGAACTGGAGCGGCTCGTTCAGGCTCTTGTCCTTCTTCTCGTACTGCTTGTCGTCTGAAAAAACGGCCAGCGTGTACTTGCTCTTCTTCGAGTCGGCTCTCTTCAACTCAAGGCTCACGGTCCCCACCTGCTGCTTCTGCCCTTTTATCAGGGTGAACTCGTAGTAGTTTCGGTCGCCCTTGTGTTTCAGGATTTCCAACTCCGCGCCATTGCGCGCAATCAGGGAGCTATGGCCGTTCAGATCGCCCTTCATCGACGTCAACTGGTTGTTGGTGTCAACCAGGTCGCTCTGCGTTTTGGCCACGTCGGTCTTGACGCCGCCGACATCTGTCTGCACGTCGGTCACGGCGGTGGAAACGGCGGCTACCTGCCCCTGCGTCTGCTCCTGCGCAGTTGCCAGCCGTGCTGTTGTCCTCTCCCCGCGAGCCTCGCGGACCTGCAGCGCCGCCGAGCGCGTATCCAGCTGCTGCTGCGTCAGGCCAAGCGAGGCCTTCAACTCGTCCGTGTCCACACTCAGCCGCGCCTCGGTATCGTTGAGTGCCGCACTCATCCTGGCGTTCTGCGCCGCGTCATCCGTCAACGCCTGCTGCTGAGTAGCCAGTCTGTTGTTCAGCGAGTAGCTCCAGATAATCCCGCCTAACCCCAGAAGCATCGCCACTGCGATTGCTGCCAACAGTGGGCCGGAATGCGTTCTGGGAGTTTCTTGAACCACTTCAACTGTCATGTATTTCCTCTTTCGCTCTGGCTCACCATAAGGCAAACCAGGATGGCGCCGTGAGGCCCGCTATGGGACGGGCTGTCCAATTGCATTCTGTTCCAAAGGATCCGCAGCCTGAGCGTGGAGTCTGCTGCTCGCCGATGCGCCTGTCCTGAAGGCGTTCAGAGTTTTCGGCGAGCAGCACTCCCTCAAGGTGGGCTGTCGTTCCAATGGACACGCCACCACCCGCCTGGGTGATTCTGGCAGCGTTTGCTTGTTGCAAGGGGACCTTGAACCTATGAGTAGTCATTACTCGGATAAGAATCCGAGATTGCAGCCTGGAGAGGTTTGAGTATCCGGCTCAGGCCATCAGGCAGGTTTTGCGCATCAGGCAGATTCTGCGCATTAGACCGGCTCTGCGTGTGAAAGCGTTCCCATGCATAGCGCAAGTTACCGGAGAGCGATGCGATCCGAAACACTGCAATCTATATCACGCCTCTTTCGATAGGTAAGCCCCACTGGCAGCAGGTTGCATAACTGTTCCGGCTGCCGGGGTGCTATCACTTTTACATTGAAGCTCGACCATATACAGTGCAATCCCAGCGCCAAAGTAATCACTCCGCAGTCGAAACGGCTGCCCGGTTCATATCGTTCGACTTAAACCAGGTGACCGAACTGGAATAGGGCCGATCCGAGAAGTTCGGCATGCCGCCGGCTATGTAATTCCTATCAAGGCGCGCGTTTCTTACACGGTAAAAACTGACGGTACGGGCCATTCTGCCTCAGCGAAGTCCAAGCCAGCAGCGAGTTATTTGGGGAAAGACGACAAGCCCGGATCGGCAACCATCCGCCCGCGATCCCAACTCGAGCACTCCGCCGCCTCCCCAATACGCCGTCACCCTGAACCGCAGTGAAGGATCCGCAGTTGTTCTTCACACCTTCAAACCAGCCAATACTTCCGGATTGGCGACCACTCGCCCGCGGTTCTGATTTATACCTAAGAACGTGGTAACGGAACTGGAAATTGAAGTGGCTCTGCACCTGAGCGCCGAACGCAAGTTCGGTGATGCCCTTGCTCTATATCAAGGGATGCTGGCGCGTGCACAAGACGCGGTCGTTAGGATGAAAATTCTATACGGCACTGTTACGTGTTCGACTTGGCTCGGCCTAGACGCAATCCGGGAGGATGCCATTCGTGATCTGAAGCAATTTCCCGATTACGATGTTTCGCGTGCGTTCATCGTGATGGCACAAGCGGGGGCCTTCATCGATTTCGGACGTGCTCAGGAGGCGCTTGATCTCGTGACCGAAAACCTCGGAAGTGGCGTATTGCAGAGGGCTGACTTCCAGGACTGGAAATATGAGCACCTCTTTCTGAAAGGGCAGTGTCTCGTCCGGTTGAACGCCATTGATGAGGCGCTCTGCGCATTCGACGCGGCACATTCCATGGATCCAGAAGGTCGCCTTGAAACTGTGATGCTGATCGAACGGGCGAATTGTTATCGAACGCGTGACAGATTTGCTGAAGCATACGAACTGGCTAGCCAGGTCCAAGATCGTGGAGATGAGGACTTCAGGACTCTCGCGATGCAATACATGGCCGAGTGCCGGTTGGGGCAGCGGCGGGCGGAAGAAGCATTGAGCCTGTACCGCGATCTTCAGAAAAGACTCCCGTGTCGTCTGGTCGACGAAGAACGCATTGAGACGGGCGTCGGAAACGGGATTGCTTATTTAGAAAAGCGCAACCCGCAAGGGAAGCCGTTCTGAATTGATCATGCGTCTCATCTATTCCCGAGCCACCGGCAAGCCGTCAGTTTCTGCCATGTCAACAGTTTCAGAT
>JBEKCW010000362.1:0-5864 GCA_050014675.1 Occallatibacter sp.
TTCACTCGATTTCACGCTAAATGAATTGAAATCCCCCGGCGTCTCCGATGCGGTTCTCAACATCGATGGCAAACAGATCAGCGCAGGCGGGCAGTCGGCCACATTCCATTGGGTCTCGCAACCGTCGAGCAAAATCACCCTGGCCACGCAGAAGAATACCGCGCCACAGATGGCCGGCCCGTGGTCGGTCTTCCACTTCAGTTATTCAGCCCCTCAAATCGCTCCCAACCGCCTGAAGTTCTCTTTTACATTCAACAACCAGGCTCCCGAGATTGTCCTGTTTGACGCCTCTGGCCCCGGCGCGCCCTTGCTGAATCCGGAATTCATGAAGGGATTCCACTGCGTTTCGAACGTTGCTCGCTAGGGTGAATCGACATATACCGGCGGCCAGCGACGGGAGCCATTTTTTCTCACTTCAAGGAAAGAGGAGTGACGCATACCGGTCTGCTAGCGACGATCGACGAAGAAATGAGGAAAAATGGCCCCGTCCCTTCGGGTTGCATTTAAAATTCGGCCATACTTCATTCTCGGCCTCGAAGGTGGACCCGCAACAGTCTTCGGCCTCCGCTTCGTCTGGCCGAACTTTCTCTCGCAACGCTGCGCACCGGCATATGTCGATTCACCCTATAGCATTTTCGGAATTGGTGTAGACCGAAAGCACACATTCAAGTGGCTTTTTCTTCAAGAAAAAGCTACCTTTCACGGTACTGAAAAAGTCATATGTATTCCGAAAATGCTCTAGTATCTGAGCGGAGACCATGACCGAAGACTTCACCAACGACTTTTCACCAATCCCCTCAACGCCCGAGAGCCCTCTCGACCAGGTCGCGCCGGATGCCGCGCCCCCATCGCTGCGCATCGCCGTCTCGGCCCTCAGCGACATGGGCTGCGTGCGCACCAACAACGAAGACGCCTTCGGCTACAACGAGTCGCTGGGCCTCTTCGTAGTTTGCGACGGCATGGGTGGAATGGCGTCGGGCGAAGTGGCCAGTTCGCTCGCGGTTGGCGCAATCGTCAACAGTTTCGCCGCCACGGCCGGCTCCGGCGCGCCCATCAGCACCCGCCTGCTGGTGGCCCTCAACGCCGCCAATACCGATGTGTGGGAGAACGGGCAAATCGCCGAGAACCGGGGCATGGGAACCACTGCGGTGGCCGCCGCCCTGGATGGTAACAAACTTATCGTGGGTAACGTGGGCGACAGCCGAGCCTATATCATCCAGGACGGCCAGTGCGTGCAACTTACCGTCGACCATTCCTATATCAACGAACTTATTCGCAACGGCACACTTACCATTGAGAACGCACATAGGGCCGATCTGCGCGGCATGGAGTCGGTGATTACTCGCGCCGTCGGCGTGGCCGCTGAAGTTCAACCCGATTTTTTCTCCGTCGATCTCAAGCACGGGACTGCAGTGCTGCTCACCACCGACGGCCTCACCCGCTACTTTACCCAGGAGGAGATTGCGTCTGTGCTGAACGCGTCTACATTTGACTCCGCCTGCTTCAACCTGATCGACCTCGCCAAGCAGCGCGGCGGACAGGATAACATCACCTGTATCCTCTTAGTTGCATTGTTCGCCTGATATCTTCAGCCTGCTTGTGCACCTATCCTGATCACAAAAAATGAAATTCCTCGGAACTTTCGTTTCATTAGTGTGTTGGAGCAGGAAGACCTCGGGTCCATTTCTTCTCCATAGTTTTTCTTGACATGGAGCATGGCGTGATTTACCTTTTCGGGCACATAGCAATCATTCCCGCAACTTATGAAATGGACGTGGAATATGTTTAAGGCGCAGAGGCTGGGCGTATTCGGTTTCACGATAATGGCGGCTGCTTTCACCATTGGGATTCAGGCGCAGGGTGACCCTGCCACGCTCATCCAGGCCAAGCTGGTTTCACAGGTCAAAATAACAAAGCCCACCGCCGACCACTCGGATATCGTCACCGCCGGTGATGTGGTGGTACTGCACAAGGATGGACTGATGATGTGCAGTTCAGCCTCTTCCTATGCATTTTCAAATACCTATAGCGCCGGCACCCTCGCCGCAAATTACAACAACCGCGCCAAGGACGCAGCCAAATCGTTTCTAAAGGGTCATCTACCCTTCGGAGGTGGCGGCAGTGTAAGTGATGCAGCCAACAACGGCTGCGCATCACGCAAGTTTGTCTCTGGAGAGAAGTTCTGGATTACCGCAGTGGCTGTTCAGAAAGATGGAATCCTGGTAAGCACCTTTTCTGATCCCTACCCGGATGCGCAGGGCAATCAGGTTCGCTACTACGGCGAAATCAAGTTTCCTTTCCAGAAAGGCTCGGTTCCTTCACCAGACGACTTTGTAAAAACCTTTTCCGAGCTGATTACGGTCCAGCCCGCAGACGACAGCGGTGACAAGGGCGGACAAACTGATCAAGGCGGCCAGGCGGCGCAGGCATCAGCAGCACCCGCCTCGGCGCCGGCTCCTGCGCCCATGGCAGCTATAGCGCCTCCACCTCCACCGGCCGATGCACCACCCCCGACAATCGCCATCGGCCAGACCAAGGACCAGGTGACTGCAGGCTTCGGACAACCAGTGCGGATCGCCAAGCTGGGAGCCAAAGAAATCTACTACTACAAAGATATGAAGGTGACCTTCACCAACGGGAAAGTCACCAACGTTGAATAGGACTTCCGCGCTGATCGACTTGCGCGCACACGAGACAGGAATGAGGAAAAGATGACCATGCACACTTTTCGCAGAACCATCACCCAAATTTCAGCAGCGGTGATTTTCGCCGGGCTGCTTGGAACGGCCTGCCTGGCAGGCGCATCTTCCACCAAGGCCAGTGCGCCCGCCAAATCGGCGCCTGCGCCCAAGGCCGCGCCCAAAGCGCCCGCTTCCGCTCCCAAAACCGGTGGAGCTACAGGCGGCGCAAGGACCGGCGGAGCCGCCTCACACGGGCCGACTGCCAACGGCGGCGCGCGTACCACCACCACGACAGGTTCCCGCACTACGACCACCACCGGGAACCGTACCACCACCTCCACCGGGAATCGCACCACCACAACCGCGGGGGGTGCCAACAGAAGTGGAGCGACGGGAGGACGGCCCGGCGGCGCTGGCGGAGCGAAGGCCTCGCCCATCAAGTCCGGCTCTGCCCCCAAAGGCAGCAGCGAGCACGTCACCAAGAGCGGCAGCGCCGTGCGCACGCGCGCCAACGGCAGAGTAAGCGACGTCCACGACGCCAAGAGAGGAATGGACGTTCATAACAATCTGGGTGGCGGACGCAGAGTCTCCGTGCAGCGCCGTGACGGCAGCCGTGTATTCGCCGAACGCGGCCGTGCAGGCTATGTCGAGCGTGGTTATCACTTCCACGGCCACGACTTTGCGCGCCGGTCATACTTCTATCACGGCCATGAGTACAATGCCTACTATCGCGGCTGGGGTTATCGCGGTTTGATGTTGAACGTTTACGCACCCGGCTTCTACTTCGCCCCCGGCTTCTACGGATGGGCCTACAATCCCTGGGCCACGCCCATCGCCTTCGGTTGGGGATGGGGAGTCGGCAATCCCTGGTTTGGCTTCTACGGCGGCTACTTCCAGCCCTATCCGGTTTATCCCTCGGCCGCTTTCTGGCTGACTGACTACATCATCTCGCAGGATTTGGCTGCAGCCTACGCCGCGCACCAGGAAGCGCAGGAAGAAGCCGGTGCTCCTCCGCCCGCAGGTGGCGCGCCCGCGCTCACTCCTGAAGTCAAGCAGATGATCGCCGATGAAGTCAGGAACCAACTCGCACTTGAGAATCAGGAAGCACAGCAGAACGCCGCCAACCAGGACGTCGATCCCGGCTCCAGCGGCATCGCCCGCCTGCTCAGCGACGGCCATCCCCACGTCTTTGTTGCCGGTGGCAACCTGGATGTAACGGATGCCTCAGGCCAGGAATGCGTGGTCAGCGACGGCGACACTCTCCAGCTTCGGGATGCCCCTCCCGCCGATGCAACGTCGGCGAACCTGGTGGTTCTCTCCAGCAAGGGCAATCCCGAGTGCCAGATATCGCTCACTGTGCAAGTGCAGTTGACCGATCTGCAGGAGATGCAGAACCACATGCGTCAGACCATCGACCAGGGCCTCAAGGACCTGCAGGCGAAGCAGGGCACGGGCGGCTTGCCCGCGGCTCCTCCGTCCGCAGCGGCCGCGCCGGTTCAATCGCAATACGCCGCTGTTGCTCCTCCTCCAGAGCCGAACGTCGGCGCTGACATCCAGGCGCAGGACCAGCAGGCTGCAGCGGCAGAGAAAGACGTTACCGCAGAGGCTGCTCAGGATAACGGGGGCGCAGCAGCACCCGCTGGCGCAGCAAGCGCCGCACCGGCAGCTGCCCCTGCTTCTGTTGAACTGGGCCAAACCACTGACCAGGTGCAAGCCTCGCTGGGCACACCCACCAGGATCGCAAATCTCGGGCCGAAGGTCATTTACTACTACAGTGGCATGAAAGTCACCTTCAAAGACGGCAAGGTGAGCGACGTGCAATAACACCGGGGCGCGGGAGGGGATCGTCGATTCCCTCCCGCACCTCAAGTCTCCGCCACAATCCCGCCGAGCCGGAAATCCCTCACTGCTAAGCAATAAGCCAAGCAAGCCCCTTCTATCAGTTCCCCAAATCTTCTACCATCACAACCACTCCATCGCCCAGCCCAACCTTGTTGTTGATGGCGCATCGAAGCCGAAAACCTTTTTAAGCAGAGATGATTAAGTTAATCTGTCGGGGTTGTGGCTTTGTTTTCGGGAGATATCTAAATATCTGCCCCTCTGGTAGGACCGCAGGGCAATCGCTCATCGACCAACCGCTTCTGGAAACCTGGTCGTGGACAGAACGGATCGAGGAGTGTATGGGACGGACCTGGGGTAATTCTGTCTAAGATTTATGCAACTGCGACGCCAGGAAGCGACGAACGACTTCTTTGGATGTGCAGAAGAACTTCACAACAGTTCCCACAAGCTCGCCACAAATCCTTTTCCCGGCATCGATAGGTTGCTCCGACCGGAGGCACTAAGCCCTTTCTTGAAAACGCATTCTATCCAGTTCCCGCGCACGATATTCAGGCCAAGCCAGGCTGCAAGATAGAGAGGATGAGCGCTCTTGAGGTGTCAAGTTCTTGCTCGATGATGGTGTGCGGCCGTCCAGGGTAGCGATTCAGTTGCACACTGGCGCCCATGCGGCGGTATTCCTCCGCAGAGGCTTCTACGCGAGCCCACGGAACATGGGGGTCGGGGTCGCCGGAGCTAAATAGGGCGCGAACGCCGGCAAGAGAGCCGTCGTGATGCAGATTCTGATCGAGCGGGCCGATCAATCCCCCTGTGAAGGCAATGAGCGCACCGTAGTTTGCCGCATGGCGGGCGACGAATTCAGTCGCCAGACAGGCGCCTTGCGAAAACCCGCAGACCGCTACTCTACTTTGCGCGATGCCGGCAGCACCGCACGCTGTGACGATTCGCTTCACCTTGGCCAGCGCCGAAGAAAGCCAAGGCTCGTTCTGCCGGATCGGTGCAAGAAATGAATACGGATACCAGGAGTTCCCGGCTGCCTGTGGCGCGAGATAGGCGATTCTGTCGTCGTAAAAACGGTCTGCAAGACTGAGAATGTCTTGTGCGGATGCACCCCGCCCATGCAGTAGAACGACAGCGGCCTGGGCATAGTTCAGATCACAGCCGTACGGAACGACCGGCGTGTCGGCGTGCGGATCAGTCATGCGAGCCTCGCATTGGGGCATGCGGAAGCGTGATAGGTGGCAGCATGCCGGCAATCTCGCCGCGGTACGACTCGAGCCACGGAGGCAGCTTCAGGGTTTCTCCCAGATGCTCAATCGGCTCATCGAATGTGAATCCCGGCGG
>JBEKCW010000363.1:0-5836 GCA_050014675.1 Occallatibacter sp.
CGGTGAAAGCCCGCGGCCTGTTCCTGCTTCGCAGTGCGGCAAACGAGCCCTCTGACCGCACGCCGGTTTCCCGCTGATTCGTCGCGCAGCCGTTGAGTTGGTAGAATCGAAGCTATGCCCCTGTCGCGCCAACAGGCACTCGACCACTTCCACTCTGCCGACCTGATCGGCCTCGGCATGGAGGCCGACGCGGTGCGCCGCCGCCTGCACCCCGAGGGCGTGGTCACCTACATCATCGATCGCAACATCAACTACACCAACTTCTGCACTGAGTACTGCACCTTCTGCGCCTTTTACCGGCCCCTCAAAGGCGCGCGTTCCGACGAGGGCTACATTCTCGATTTCGAAAAAATCTACGAGAAGATCGCGGAGACCCTAGAGATGGGCGGCACCGGCGTGCTGATGCAGGGCGGCATTCATCCCGACCTCAAGATCGATTGGTTTGAGCGACTCTTCAGCGGCATCAAGCAGCGCTTCCCGCAAATCTGGCTGCACTGCCTCACCGCCTCTGAAGTGCTGGCCATCGCCAAATATTCCGACCTCACCCTGCGCGACACCATCGTCCGCCTCCGCGATGCGGGCCTCGATTCCATCCCCGGCGGCGGCGCGGAGATCCTCGACGACGACGTGCGCAGGCGCATTGCCCGCCTCAAGTGCAACACCGAAGACTGGGTCAGCGTTCACCGCACCGCGCACCAGCTTGGCATGCGCACCACGGCCACCATGATGTTCGGCGTCGGAGAGACCTTCGAGCAGCGCGTCAATCATTTCGAAGTGATTCGGCGCCTGCAGGAAGAGACCGGCGGATTTACCGCCTTCATCCCCTGGAGCTTTCAGCCCGGCCACACGGCCCTCGGCGGCAATGGCTGGGAAGAAGCTACTTCCGTCGAATATCTGAAGGTGCTGGCTATCTCCCGCCTCTATCTCGATAACATTGAAAACGTGCAGGCAAGCTGGGTAACTCAGGGCCTCAAGGTCCTTGAGTTAGGCCTTCATTTCGGCGGCAACGATGTCGGCTCGGTGATGCTGGAAGAGAACGTTGTGAGAGCCGCCGGAACGTCGAATTGCACGACCGAAGAGGAGTTGCGGCGCATCATCCGCGACGCCGGCTTCAAACCTGTGCAGAGAGATACGTTGTATCGGACGATGTTCTTGAACTGATGGCCGACGACTCGGAAATGCAACCGTAACGGATCAGTGGCGTAGAATTCTCCCGTGTACGAATGGGACGAAGCCAAGCGCAGATCAAATCTTAAGAAGCACGGCTACGACTTTGCCGACGCGGATGCGGTTTATGAGAATCCGCTCAAGTTTACGATTTTCAACGATCCGGCGCGGTGAGTCCCGGTTGCAGGACTTGGCTATTGTTGAGGCCTTCGGCTTGGTTTTAACGCTGGTCTACGTCTTTCGGGGATACAACATACGCATCATCTCGTTTCGGAAGGCTTCCAGGAAGGAGCGGCGCGATTATGACAATTTCAGGGCACAAAAGCATGACTGACTGGGAGCGCGTCAAGCGCGAGTACGATTCCGACGCTCCCATCCCCTACGACCCAGAAGGCGGTCCGTACGATCCGAATGACGAGGCAGCCACAGAAGCCTACTTCAACGCGGCAACCATCTGGGTTGGATGGCCCAATCCGGTCATGATCCAGAAGGATGGCGTTCCCGTGAAGCACGACAAGAAGGCCGCAGCCGAACCCCGCAAGCCGCGCGCCAAAGCCTCGTAAATCGACGGCAATCCAGCATTGATCCGCATTCACACAGCCCAAACGACACAATTTCGCCTCTAGGCGCGAGAACGCGAGTAGCATGATTCTTGCGTTCGTGCTACTCTGATTCTTCCCCTTGGAGAGCCGAGAAGTTGTCGCAGGAGTGTGCATGGGGATCTTAAGCAGAATCGGCATTGCCCTCGATTCAGACCTTCTCAAGCGGTTTGACCGCTCTATCCAGAAGCGCGGATACACCAACCGCTCCGAGGCGTTTCGCGACCTGATTCGCGATCGGCTGGTAAATGAGCGGACCGCGGCGCCGGACGCGACCGTGGTGGGCACCGTCACCCTCATTTACGATCACCACGCCCACGGCATCACTGAAAAGCTCACCGAGGTGCAGCATGCGCACCATGACTTGGTGGTTTCCACCAGCCACGCGCACCTTGACCATGAATCCTGCCTTGAGGTGCTGATCGTTCACGGCAAGTCGGCCCGGGTGGCCCAGTTTGCCGACCGCCTTATCGGGCTCAAAGGCGTGCAGCACGGGCGCCTGGTGATGACCGTGCCCGAGCACGCAATCGAGCACGGCCATGACGGCGGCCCGGCCCGCAAACATACGCACAGCCACAAGCATTGAGGCGCAGAGAGAGCAGCAAGAAACGAAGCATCATGTCAGCCAGTAGCACGAAATTTAGAATTGTAATAACAATCTTCGTTGTCCTTTTCGCGCTGGCCGCCGCCGCGCAGACGGGAATTGCCCGCGTCTCCGGCACAGTTCTCGATCCCGTGGGAAGGCCGGTTGCGGCAGCGCACGTTGAGTTCGATTCCGCATCGGGCGCGCCGTTCGTCACCACAACCGGAGCTGACGGCACGTTTAACCTTATGCTGCCCGCGTGGGGTGCATACACGATGCGCGTAAAGGCCGCCGGCTTTACCCCAATTGCGCACAAAGTTGAATTGAGCGCTCCAGCCGCGGGCCTGGCGGCTAACCTGACATTGCGCCTGGAGCAGGTGGCCGGAGCTTTTGAAGAGGTGATCGTCAACGGCGACCCAAGCGAAATTGCCATCGACGCTCCCGATCCTTCCCAAAAAGTTCTGGTGCGCGAGCAGTTGCTCGACGGCAACCCCGGACGGCCCGGCGCGCCCATCTCCATTCCCGGCCTGCCCATCGAAACCGCGTCCGGCGGCATCAAAGCGCCGCAGTACTTTGCGCCCGGCGTAATGGCCGACCACGGCGAGCCCATCGCGCAATACATCGCGGTGGGCGGATATCTGGTGACCAACAATCTCTCTGCCAACGCGCACGGCAACGGCTACTCCGACCCCAACATCTACGTCTCTGGCGCGCTGGCCGGCGTGACCACCGACGGCGGCGCATTCAACGCGCTCGAAGGCAATCACGCCCTCAACCTCGCGGCCACCTACATGCCGCGCCAGCAGATGACCAACTTTGTCACCCTCACCGGCGACGATCGCGACGTGGATGTGACTGCCGGATTTGCGCCTCGTAACGCTGCCGTGCAGGAATGGGCAGCGCTCGAGGCCAACTACGGCAACGGCCTGCTCAAGGATTTGGAGCACCGGCAGATGTTCAAGCTGAATGCGCAGCGCGTCTTCGACATTGGCCGGCACGAGATCACGCTCTTTGGAATCGCATATTATGGTGTTTCGCATGAGGGCAACCTGGTTCCCATCGGATTCGGCGAGGAATTGAATGACACGCTCGACCCAAGACAGAAAGACCAGACGCACACCGCGCTGGTGGCCGCGGACGACCGCTGGAAGCTCGGAACCAAAGACGAGGCAGCTTTCTCGGGTTTCGCTCGCACCTATAACCTGGCTTTGTTTTCGAACTTCGGCGAAGGCCTGATCCGGCAAAGCGAGTTCCGCACTGTGGAGGGCGCCGAACTGCGCGAAACCCACACGTTTAATGCAAGGCTGCAAGGCATGGCCGGACTCGACTACCACGAGGACGACATTCGCAACGACGACCTCGACCACTACGGACCTCCCTACAATAATCCGCAGGTCTACGGTCCGTTCGCCAAGGTGTTGTCCAGCAACGTCACAATCCGCGAACTGAGCCCTTACACAGCCGTGCATGGCGATCTGGGCAAGCATGTGCGCTACTACGGCGGCTTGCGGCCGGAGATCGTCGAGCTAAAGAACAGCAACAAGCTGGTTTCCGTCGATTCGTTTGACATCAGGGACAAGTTTTTGTCCCCCAAGGCCACCGTGGCCTGGACGCCGGCGACGGGTTCGGCACGCTGGCTGCCATCGGCTGCGATCAGCATCGGGCAGGCTTTTTTCACGCAAGATCCGCGCATCGCCGTGGCCGCGGCACGACTCGGCCAGCCCACCGGAGCGGCGGCGCTGGCGTCGCCCATCGAGCGTTCCCACTCCATCCAACTGGTGCTGGACAAGACAGTTTCCAACACTGATGTGCGCCTGACCATGGCGCGCACCACCACCACGGAGACCTCGGGGAAAATCGATCCCGACAACGGCACAAACTTTATCCTGGGACCCGGCAACCTCAAGTTCCTCACCGCCAGCGTGCGCCATCAATTTGGCAGTTACGGAAGCGCGCAGGCGGTCTTCTCCAAAGCCGATGCGCGTGTGCTCGACGAGTTTTCTTCCACCTACAACCCCATCTACCCGAACGCCAATAGAGGATGGAACCCCACCGTCGAGTGCCCGCGCACAATCTTTGACTTTCTGACCACGCTCGACAAACTGCCTCTGGGCCTGCACATCCGCGGCGAATACGAGTATGTGGGCCACAAGATCCTCGACGCACCGAATAGCCAGAATGGCTATCAACAGTTCGAAGCCATTCCCATAGGGGAAACTCGTTTGGCGTTGGTGCGCACCTTCCTCGAAGGCCGACTGGAAGTGGGCGCGAACAGTTTGCTGGCCCGCGGATACACCGGACAAACCACCGAGACGCTTGCGCCACTGGCCACAGGCGCGCCGTGGCAGGTGGGAGACGGGATTCCATACTGCGCAGCGGGGTCAGGCCCGAGCGGCGCGCAGAACGACTTCGACTGCGGGACAAATGAGTGGCCCGTCGGCATCCGCATGGTCTCGTTTGTCGGCGGCTCCATCTCCTGGCGTTTCAGGCAAGACAAATGATGCGATGCGCTGTGACGGATGTCACCAGACTCCCGCGCCCGACCGGCGATCATCGTGTTACATTTTTAGAATACGTGCTACAGCGCGAATCGAGCTCGATTCACGGCAGCACGCAGCTTCAAAGGAATCCCATGCCGCCCCTCCTGCGCTCATTGCTCAACGACGAACCTGGCAGCACCAAAGCCAAAGTCATCGGCTTGTACACCCTGTTGGCGGGCTTCAATCTGGCGGCGTGGTGCTGGGCATTCGCGGCGTTTCACCGCTTTCCGGTGCTCCTCGGAACGGCGTTTCTCGCTTACAGTTTCGGGCTGCGCCACGCCGTGGACGCGGACCACATCGCGGCCATCGACAACGTAACCCGCAAGCTGATGCAGCAGGGCAAGCGTCCGGTGGCCGTGGGCCTGATGTTCTCGCTGGGCCACTCCACCATCGTTGTCGTCGGCTCCATCGCCATTGCCGCCACGGCACTGGCACTGCAGCACCGCATCGATGGAGTCAGAGAAGTGGGAGGCGTGATCGGCACGCTGGTCTCGACCCTCTTCCTCTTTGCAATCGCCATCGTCAATCTGGTCGTGCTCCACTCCGTCTATCGAACCTTCATGCGCGTGCGGCGCGGCGAGCCCTATGTGGACGAAGACTTCGACCTGCTGCTGGGCAATCGCGGCTTTCTTTCGCGCCTGTTCCGCCCCATGTTCAATTTGATCCAGAGCAGTTGGCACATGTATCCGCTGGGCTTTCTGTTTGGGCTCGGATTCGACACCGCAACCGAAATCGGATTGCTGGGCATCTCTGCCGCTGAAGCTTCAAAGGGACTCTCGGTCTCATCTATTCTGGTTTTCCCAGTGCTTTTTGCCGCAGGCATGTCGCTGATCGATTCCACTGACAATGTGCTGATGCTGGGCGCTTACGGCTGGGCCTTCGTCAAGCCCATCCGCAAGCTCTACTACAACATCACCATTACTTCTGTCTCCGTGGTCGTGGCGCTG
>JBEKCW010000364.1:0-5833 GCA_050014675.1 Occallatibacter sp.
TTGCGCTGATCTTCGCTCAAATTCAGTTTCTCGACGATTTTTGGATTGTTCCAGAACTGCCCGTGAGTACCTTCGAACCGGAATGCCCTTTCCATGGGCGGCCGATGCTCTCCGAACCCAGGGGCGATTCCGGGACCGCCGCCAGGTCCCTGCGCAAATGCGAATCCGCTCGCCAGGGGGATGGCTGCCAACGCCAAAACCAACCGTACTGCAAAATTGCCTTTCATCGCTTCTCCTCTTGCTAACTCTTTTAAGATCGCTTCGATCTAGTCTTGATTTGAGCCCTGGTTTTAATTGGAGCCGTTGTCTTCCATCAGTTGAGCCAGCGGTTCCATAGCCGCCGGAACGCTGCGCGAAATATCGGTATCGACGTTGGCCAGCAGGCTCTCGTCGGTTTGCTGGAGTTTTTGCTGCTCGGCGAGCTGGCGTTCGTGCGCAATGCGCGCCGCGGCCTGCTGGCGCTCAACCACAACGCGATGATGGTCGTAGAGGCCGCCGCTTACTCCGCCGGCAATCACCACGCAGCCCAGGGCCCATGCCAGCGCGGGCCGCCAGGCGCTATCGGCCGCCACGCGCACGGACCGCGGACGATTGATCTCCGCATCGCTCCAGGCATGTACGCTCTGGCGGAAGTTCTGGAGCGCCTGCCGGAGCTCCGGATTGAGTTCCAGATCGGGCTGGGGCTCAGCTGCCTTTCCCGTTATTGACTTCATCCACTTCATCGCTTGCCTCCCAGCTCCGTGCGCACTTTAGCCAGTGCGCGCGATAGATGCGCTTTTACCGTTCCCTCGCTTAATCCCGTGGCCGTTGCAATCTCGTTCAGTTCCTGTTCTTCGACGTAGCGTAGCAGGAAAACCGTCCGCTGCCGTTCGCTCAGGCCCTTGACCGCCGTCCACACCCGGCCCACCTGCTCGCGGGCCAGCAGCCGCTGCTCAGCGGTGCGTTCACCACTGGGCAGCCAGTCGCTGGCTTCGTCCACATCTACCGCGTTCGACCGGGTCTGCCGCCAGAATTGCATGCGGCGGTTGCGCCAGTGGTCCTTTTGCAGGTTGATCGCAATCCGCATCAGCCAGGTCATTGCGGTTGACTCGCCGCGGAAATGGCTCCAGTTGCGATGCGCCTTCAAAAAGCACTCCTGCGTGAGCGTCTCGGCCAAATCCACATCGCGCGTTGACGCCAGCAGGAATCGAAAGATCTGCGGCCGGTGAGTTTCGACGACGCGCACAAACTCCTGCGCGGAAATTTCCTCCGCTGTTTGCGCCGCAATCGGCTCAACTATTGTGCCGGCTGCCATCACTTTGGTAGACGCCCGCGTATCGCGCAAGTTTACAGCCTCCGCCTTATTTTCGACGCACTTGAGGGCCGATTAGACCCATCCGGACCCCATCGAAAAGTGGCGCAATCGCGCGTTGAAAGGGGTTAGCAGCAGGGTGCGAATCCGATTCGACTGGCGGGCCGAAGAAAGGGACAGGCTGCGCGCGCGTTTAACAGGGTGGTGCGCCAAGCCCCGTCCCGGAGCACGGCACGGCCGAGTCTACGGCAGATATAATTTGGGACTGAAACGAGGGGCTTGCTTTGATGGCAAATGAAACGATATCGCGGCGTACTTTCTTGGGAGAGCTTGCGGCCGGCGCCGCGGGCACGGCATTGGCGTCAACGGCCAGGAGCTACGGGCAGATTCTGGGCGCCAACGATCGCATCAACTTTGCGGTGAACGGGCTGAACGGGCGCGGACATGCGCATCTCTCCTCGCTCAAAAACAACGACAAGACCGCGCGCATTGCCTATATCTGCGACCCCGACACCAAGATCCGGGACAAATTTGCGGCCGATGCGCAGCAGTTGCTGGGGTATGCGCCCAAGGCGGAGCAGGACTTTCGCAACGCGCTGGCTTCAAAAGATGTGGACGCCATTACCATTGCCACTCCCGACCACTGGCACACCCCGATGGCGGTTCTGGGATTGAAGGCCGGCAAGCATGTGTATGTCGAAAAGCCTTCGAGCCAGAATCCCCGCGAGGGCGAGTTGATTGTTGCCGCGCAAAAGAAGTACGGCAAGCAGGTGCAGGTGGGCGACCAGCAGCGCTCGTCGGACTACACCATCAAGATGATCGAGCAGATTCACCAGGGCTACATCGGCGACACGTACCTGGCCCGCGCCTGGTACGCAAATACGCGCGGTTCGATGGGGATCGGCAAGCCGGCTCCCGTGCCTGAGACGCTCGATTGGGATCTGTGGCAGGGCCCGGCGCCGCGCAGCGTGTACAAAGACAACATCCATCCGTATAACTGGCACTGGCTGCGCCGCTACGGAACCGGGGAGACGCTCAATAACGGTACGCACGAAGTAGATGTGTGCCGCTGGGCGCTGGGCGTCGAGTTTCCCATGACCGTGTCGGCAACCGGTGGCCGCTATCAATACAAAGACGACTGGCAGTTCTACGACACGCTCATCACCGACTTCGGCTACAAAGACAAGACCATCAGCTGGGAGGGCCGCAGTTGCCAGGGGATGAGGGAGTACGGCCGCGATCGCGGCTCGGCCATCTTCGGCACCAAGGGCACGGTGGTGATCGACCGCGACGGATATGACGTTTTCGACTGGAAGGGCAAGCAGACCGACCAGTTCCGCGTGCATGCCACCCAGACATTGTCGAGCGACACTGTGGGCCGGGATGATATGACCGATGCACATTTTGCCAACTTCATCGCGGCAATCCAGGGGCGCGAGAAACTGCATTCGCCGATCCAGGTGGCAAACGTGAGCGTAACCATGCTGCTGCTCTCAAACATTGCGTGGTTCGTCGATCGCAAGCTGCATCTCAATACCGAGACGGCGCATGTGGTCAACGATCCCGAGGCAATGAGCTACTGGGCGCGGACGTATGAGCCGGGTTGGGAAGTGACGGTGTAAGAGGCTAGCTGTCAGCTTTCAGCCGTCAGCTCTCAGCTGTTTTCTGGGCGATAGCCGAGCTGGGTCTTTTTATCAAGCGCTATTTCGGCCGCGCCGGGTTGTGCTTAACCGAATGAAGGCTGAGAGCTGAAAGCTAATAGCTAATAGCTTGGGGAAAACCAATGTCATCAAGCACTACATTCTCGCCCGCCGCTGCGGCGGGAACCATCACGCTGGGCGGAGATTTGACGGTGAATCGCATGGGCTTTGGCGCCATGCGTATCACGGGACCAGGCATCTGGGGTATGCCTGCCGATAAACCTGCTGCGCTGGCCACGCTGCGCCGCGCCGTGGAACTGGGCGTGAACTTTATCGACACCGCCGACTCCTACGGGCCGGAGGTGAGCGAACAGCTGATTGGCGAGGCGCTGGCGCCCTATCCGAATGGAGAGGTGATTGCGACCAAAGTCGGATGGGTGCGGCACGGACCCGGCGTGTGGTCGCACAATGCCAGCCCCGCGCATATTGCGGAGGCCATTGAAGGCAGCCTCAAACGGCTGCGCCTCGACCGCATCGATGTTTACCAGCTTCATCATCCCGATCCTGCGGTTTCGTTCGATGCATCGCTGGAGGCGATTGTGAAGCTCAAGGAAGCGGGCAAAGTTCGCCACGTTGGGCTCTCGAACGTGACCCTCGAGCACCTCAAGCGCGCGCAGAAAGTTGTTCCCATTGTGAGCGTGCAAAACCGCTACAGCTTCAACGACCGCGAGTGGGACTTTGTTCTCGACTACTGCGAGCAGCAGGGAATTGCGTTTTTGCCCTGGGGCCCGATGGCGCAGGGACGGCAGGCGAACGAGGCTATCGAGAAGATTGCCAAGGAGCGCGGCACGACGACGGCTGTGGTTTCGCTGGCGTGGCTGTTTGGCCGCTCGCCGGTGATGTTGCCGATTCCCGGAACCGGCTCGGCGAAGCATCTTGAGGAGAATGTGAGCGCGGCGGCATTCAAGCTCAGCGATGAGGAGTCTGCGGCGCTGAATGCTGTGGCGCCGAAACCGTATTCGCTGAGGGGTTAAGAACAGGGAACAGGGAGTAGGGAGTAGCAAACGGCGTGGGTCTGGAGACCCACGCTACAGCCGGTCAGGAGACCGGCGGTACAACCGGCCTGGAGGCCGGCGGTGCTGACGTTAGCGGCTCAGGCTTTTTTCGTCGCGCTCTTTGGCGGGATGTAGTGGAAGCGCACCAGGTAGATCTTTTCGCCGCGGCCGTGCTTGGCCACCTTCAGCAGGTCGAGAACTCCCAGGAATCCCGAGGCCCGCGCCAGCTCCGGCGTGATGTCGGGCAGGCCGATGGGCTCAATTGAGTCCACCTCGATCTCGCCTTCCTCCATGCGGTAGCGATGGCCCACCTTCACGCGCGGGCTCATCCAGATGCGGACGCTGCACGTGAATTCGCCACGGCGAACGCCTACGCGCAGGCGCTTGGTGAAGAGCATGGCAGAAGTTTAACAATGGAGCGGGGAATAAGTGAAAAAGTGAAAGAGTGAAGAAGTGAATGAGTGAATCCGGTGGGGTTGGGTTTCGTGCTATCCCAGGTCTCAAAATCGAGACCTGGGGCACCCAGGGTTTGTGATTGGTCGAGAATGACGGAGTTGACCTACTGGATCAGTACCACGTTCATGCTCCACGGGGTCAGCGTTATGGTGAGCGGGAGAGCCTGTGAGCCCATATCGTTGGTTGTTGGGCCAGCCCAAACCGGGGTGGTGGCGTTGGTCTGGTCGTAGATCGACTTGTCGTAGGTGATCACTTTCACATCAGACGAAGCGCCTTCGCCAGTCACCGTAACCTGCACTGTCTCGCTGGTGGTCTCATTCAAATTGAAGAGGACCAGCGCCAGGCCTGTGCTGTCAATGTGGGTGGCCGTGGCTGCGTATGCGTGAACGTCGGTTGTGTCGCCACTAACCGACGGTGTGAGCACGTGTTCGCCGTTCACGGCAACATTCTGGAAGAGGTTGTATGCCTCCGCCGTGGGATTCATGGTCCCGACCGGACCGGAATCAGGGCAGGTCGGGTCCACCGTGGGCCCGTCTGAGAACACGTTGTACGCCCCGTAATCTTGCCAGCCATACAGCGAGCTGCTGTCGTTGCCGGCGCTTCCATTGCAATTGCCGAAGCCGATCCACCAGGTTCCGCGGATGACGCCGTCGTTCATCATCTCGCCGAGCATCTGTCCGGCAAAGAGGCCCTGGGTGATCGACATGCTTTGTTTGCCCGGGTTCGATGACACCGATCCCATCTCGCCCACGTAGATCGGCGTATCAGGTTTGCCCGCCGTCTGGAGTTCGCTCTTGATAGTGTTGATATTTGTTGTGAAATCCTGGGCGGCCTGGTTCACCAGGTAGCTGTCGCTTTCCCCGCCAGGATTCTCCGGGTAATAGTGGAACTCGACAAAGTCGTAGGCCCCGGCAGCGTTGGTGAGAACCGTGGTGTCCCAGTTCGCAGCGCAGCAGCCATTGCTGGCATTTGCGTCAACAATCACGCCAACCTCGGTATTCGGGCTGGCTGCCTTGATTAACGAGTAGTAACCGCTCGATCCGACCACCGCCGCGGCGTAGGTGGTGGGGTCGTTCGGCTTCGCGTGCAGGTCAGTCTCCCAGCTTCCGTACTCCTCGTTACCCACTGTCATGTGGCTCGGTGTAATGCCATCAGTGACGGCTGCAGCCGCCCAAGCCGCCGCTTCTTTAGGATCGCCGCCGCTGTTACAGGACTCATTTGTGCCGTAGTTGGCGGTGAGGGCGAGGTCGAACGGGCCCGCCTCCGGGATCAGACTCGCAAACTGCGCAAAGGTCTGGTTGCCGGCCCAGGCGGAGGTGTCGTTCGCGGTGCATGAGGTGGCGGAGCTGCACGTGCACTGATACGGCGCGACCAACGTACTGCTGGTGGTT
>JBEKCW010000365.1:0-5830 GCA_050014675.1 Occallatibacter sp.
GCCAAACTACCAGACTGAGGCTGCCGCCATCTCCGCGGACGGAGCGCGGGTTGCAATTCTGCACATGGATCCAACCAGCGGGCTGCGGGCAGTGGAAGTGCGAAACGTGGCATCGGACCAGCAGGTTGCGAATGTTGTAGTGCCGCGCGGAATCGACCACCCAGGCGGCGGGCAATTCTACATAAGTCCGAGGCTGCGCTTTTGCGACAACGGAAAGTACCTGGCTGGCTACGCGCCCACCGATCGCCTTTTCGTGTATGACGCGGGCACGATGCAGCTTCGGAGCCAGGTCTACCTTTCCACTCTGCGCTTTACCAAGGACGATGGCATTGAGGGAACGCCGGGTGCCGGGATTCTTTTGCCAATGGTTGAATTCGATTGCGCCGCGTCGAGCAGCATAGCGGTGCTCGGGTTCTGGGGCGACCTGGGAGTGGACGCGATAAAACTTATCGATCTCGAAACCGGCGAAGAAGTGAACGATTTGGGAGGAGCTTACCGAAACCTGACTTTCAAGGGCTTCTATCACAGGTATCTCGGCGATGGTTTGGCGATTTCTCCCGACGGTTCCGAGGTTGCAGTCAAATTCTCAATGTCCGGATCGTCTGGCGTGGATGTGGTTGACGCGAAGAGCGGGCAGCTGATGAAAAGCGTTGAGCTCGGCGATAGCTTCAGAGTCGCCCATAAGCTGGCGTTCGCCGGCGAGAGCGCGCTGATGATTGGAGAGCCTGCGTGTCAACCCAACATGACGTGCGAGCCCGCTTCACCGCCCGGCATCAGAAAGGTGCGCGTTTGGGATTTTGGCAACACAGGCGCGGTATCGCTGCTGGGCTGGCCCGGAAATCAGACGTACCGCTTCTTCGGTTCGTCCGCTGACGGGAAGGTTTTGTTTGCATATTCAGGCAAGGAGCGCTTCTGCAAATCGTGCAATTCGAAGGCGGGAGAAATAGAAGTTGACAACGCCCGCTTTACTGTCTGGGATCGCGCTCAAGGGAAGGTTGTGGCGCTTTCGCCGTCGCTGCGCGTCGAGACCCACACTTGCCCATGGCTCACATTCGGGGCGTGCGAGAGTTATCAGCAGGCCCCCGAATTGGAAATGAGCTCGGATGGCAGGTCGATTCTGGCGTTCTGGCCGCAGGGTGATTTTCCACGTACGAAACCGGGCAGCGGCGTGGGAGATCTTGAGGTCTATACTCTGCGCTGAGTTGTTTCAGCAGAGGTACGGCCCAGGCGGGAGTTGCGGACCACAAAGCTTGATACACTGACCACGCAAGGAGTTGACGGCGGAACACTATGGTGGAGCTTTGTCCATCAATACTTTCGGCGGATTTTGCGCACCTGGCCGACCAGGTGGCGGCGGCTGAGCGCGGCGGCGGCACGGTGATCCACGTGGACGTGATGGACGGGCATTTTGTGCCCAACATGACCCTTGGGCCGCCGGTGGTAAAGAGCCTGCGCCGGTTTACAAAGCTGCCGCTCGACTGCCACCTGATGATCGACAACCCCAACGAGTACATTGGGGCGTTTGCCGAGGCCGGGGCCAGCTGGGTAAGCGTGCATTACGAGGCCTGCACCCACCTGCACCGCACCCTCGAAATGATTATTGGCCACGGAATGAAGCCGGGAGTGGTGGTGAATCCGGCCACGCGGGTGGATTTGCTGGTTGAGATCCTGCCCATGGTGCACCATGTGCTGGTGATGAGCGTGAATCCGGGGTTCGGCGGGCAGGAGTTTATCCCTTTCAGCCTGGGAAAAATTCGCAGGCTGGCGGAAATGCGCCAGGAACTGGGGTTGGGATTTAGAATCGAAGTGGACGGCGGCGTGGCTCACGACACGGTGGCCCAGGTCGTCAAAGCAGGAGCGGAGCTGCTGGTTGCCGGGAATGCGGTTTTTGGCCGCGGCAAACCTGAGCTGGATGCGAAGAGGCTGCTGAAGGCCGCGAAGAAAGCGGCCGGAGAGAGTTGAGTTTCCCACCCCTTTGCAAAGAACGCAAAAGGATGGGGCACGGGGACTGATTAAGAAGATCCTGAGACGGCGCGAGTGCCGGGTGACCAGTCATCAGTTTTCAAGGGAAGCGAAGTAAGATTCAGAAGAAACAGGAAGCCAAAGCGCAGGCGGCCCCTTCACCCGCTGGCGGCATCGAGGTAGTATGAACCGGTTGTTGATGAGAGTTTGTGCAGTGGCGATCGCCGTGCTGTTTGTTGCCGGCGGCGCCTATGGGGCAAAGAAGCCGAAGAAGAAGAAAGCTTACGACCTGAACACGAACCCGCTGGCCAACGTGCAATCGAAGCAGCCCGACAAGGAGCTGTACGACAAGGCGATGGTGGCCATGAAGAAGGGCCGCTACGATGTGGCTCGCCTCGACCTGCAGACCTTGCTGAACACGTACCCCGAGTCGGAGTTCCGGATGCGGGCCAAACTGTCAGTGGGCGATACATGGTTTAAAGAAGGCGGCTCCGCGGCGCTGACCCAGGCCGAGGCCGAGTACAAGGATTTCATCACGTTCTTCCCCGACGCCCCTGAAGCGGCTGAAGCGCAGATGAAAGTGGCCGACATCTACTACCAGCAGATGGAGAAGCCGGACCGCGACTTTAACAACGCCCAGCAGGCCGAGCAGGAGTACCGGAACATGATCAACATGTTCCCCGACTCCACACTTGTGCCGCGCGCCAAGCAGAAACTGCGCGATGTGCAGGAAGTGCTGGCCGAGCGCGAAGCTGAGATCGGGTTCTTTTATGAGAGCCGCGAGAACGTGAATGCAGCCATTGCCCGCCTGGAGACGGTTTCGGATACGTATCCGCTGTACTCCAAGAGCGACCAGGTGCTGATCGGCATTGGCGATGCATATGCCCTGCAGGCGCATAACGTTGCAATCACAGCGCGCATGCCTGGCGCAGTGCGCGAGCGGCTGGTTGCCATTTACCAGGACAAAGCTGCCGAGGCGTACGACAAGGTGATCACGCGGTACCCCATGTATCCCCACGTTGAGGATGCGCGCGACCGGCTGGTGACGATGAACCGGCCAATTCCCGAGCCGACTGAAGCCGCCATTGCGGAGAGCGATGCAGAGGTGCGCAGCCACGAGGCCCTGCACTTTACCGATAGCCTGCTCGGCGTGATCAAGCATGGGCCTACCGTGGTTGAAGCTACCCACGTGGGCGATCCTACGCTTGCCGATCCTCACCGGGTGCTTGCGCCCGACATTACCAAAGAGAATGTGGCGCTGTTTACCGAGGCCCTGAATCCGGGCAAAGCGGCGGCTGGTGTTGCGGCAACGCCCACCGCGCCGAATGAGCCGCCGCGCAGCGACCAGCCGTCGCAGGCTCCGGTTGAGATGGCTCCGCCCAGCGGTTCGGGAACGGGCGTGGGTGGTGAGATTTTGAGCGCGCCGAATGCGACCGGACCGGCCGCGCCGGCCGCCGATCCTAATGCTGTGCTGAAGCCGGTTGGCCCGGTGAATACCGCGCTTCCCACAGCCGAAGCGCCAGCCGCGGCGCCGGCCCAGGTGAACGATGTAAAGCCCGGCGAAGTGCCTCAACCGACGGCAGCCGATGCCAACAAGAAGAAGCCCAAGGCCGACCTGAGCGACGAGTCCTCGAGCAAGAAGAAAAAGAAGAAGGGGCTGGCGAAGATCTTTTAAGGGCAGGGAACAAGGGACTAAGGGAACGAGAATGCGAGGGCCGCGCCAGATGGTGCGGCCTTTTCATTTTTGCTACGATGATTGCGTAATTCAAGGCATCGAGAATGAAACGATTCGCTCCCATTGTTGCAGCGGGTTTTCTGGCACTGGGCCTGGCGGCCCCTGCGCAGGACCCGGCCCGCGGCCCTGACGGCAAAACTTCGTCGCGGGTTTCCGGCATTGAGATTCTTGCGATTCCCGGCAAACCATTTTCAGCCAAAAGCACTATCCTGTGGGACCGCACACTCGCAGACGGTTCAACGATTCACCTTCGCCTTGAAGCGCGCGTATCCCGCGACAGCCAGGGACGCGTTTACCGTGAGCGCCACAACTTTGTGCCGGCAGACTCGACCGGACCGGCCCCGCTATACGAGATTCATCTGTACGACCCGGTTTCGAGGACCCAGATGCTGTGCAATGGGCGTAGCTACCGATGCGGCCTGACCGATTACAAGCCGCAGACCTTTTTCGAGGAGACGCCTGAGGGGATTTATGACCACGGCGCGCGGACTTTGACACGCGAGCATCTCGGGGCCGACACCATTGAGGGCATCTATGTAACAGGGACGCGGGAAACCACGACGATCAGCGCGGGCGCAAGGGGTAATGAGCTGGCAATGACGTCGACGAACGAATATTGGTATTCCGACGAGTTGCAGACCAACCTCGCGGTCACACGCTTAAATCCTATTGACGGCAAACAAGTTCTAAAGCTGAGCCAGATTTCGCGCGGCGAGCCCGATCCTCACCTGTGGGATGTTCCAATCGGCTTTAAGGTGTTTGATATGCGTGCGCAGTCACTGCAGAAACGATGAGGCGCCGGCCGCGACCCGGTTCCGTCAATCTGCTAACCTGAAGGGTAGTCCCTTCGCCTTGAAAGCCCCTGTTTCGACGGGTGTTTTCCCGAGATTCCAGGGGCTCATCCGACACCCAAATGCCCCACGACCTACCCAAAGCCTACGACCCGACTGCCATTGAAGATCACTGGGCAGAATACTGGGTGCGCGAGAAGCTGTTTGCGCAGCCGACGCCGGACCCGAACTCGCCAGATGACGGCCACGCCTTTACCATTCTGCTGCCTCCGCCCAACGTCACGGGCCGGTTGCACATAGGCCATATGCTCAACCAGACGGAGATGGACCTCCTGACCCGCTGGCGGCGCATGAGCGGCCGAAAGGCGCTGTGGCTACCGGGCACGGACCACGCGGGAATTGCCACGCAGATGATGGTGGAGCGGCAGCTGGCCGAGGAGGGCTCGTCGCGCCAGAAGCTGGGCCGCGAGGCGTTTGTTGAGCGCGTGTGGCAGTGGAAGCGCCACTACGGCGGGGCGATTCTGGACCAGATGAAGCGCCTTGGCGCCAGCGTGGACTGGAGCCGCGAGTACTTCACCATGGACGAGCGGCTATCGGTGGCCGTGCGCGAGGCTTTTGCGCGCCTGTACGAGCAGGGACTGATTTATCGCGGCGCGTACATAGTGAACTGGTGCCCGCGCTGCCAGACGGCCATCAGCGATCTTGAAGTGGTGTACGAAGAGCACAAGGGGCACTTGTGGGAGATCAAGTACCCGATCGTCGGCCCGGATGGTACGGACTCGGACGAGTTCATTACCGTGGCAACCACGCGCCCAGAAACGATGCTGGGCGATACGGCTGTTGCGATTCATCCCGAAGACGAGCGCTACCTGCATCTGCACGGCAAAAAGCTGCGCCTGCCATTGGTGGGACGCGAGATTCCCATCGTGCTTGACGAGTGGGTGAGTCGCGAGTTCGGCACCGGCGCGGTTAAGGTGACCCCGGCGCACGACCCCAACGACTTTGCGATCGGGGAGCGGCACCACGTGCCTTCGATCAACGTGATGGACGACCGCGCGCATATCAACGAGAACGGCGGAGCGTATGCGGGGCTCGATCGTTACGTCGCCCGCAAGAAAATCGTCGCCGATCTTGAAGCGCAGGGGCTGTTGGCGGGCATCAAGGACCACGCCCACAACGTAGGCCACTGCGACCGCTGCAAGACGGTAGTTGAGCCGCGGCTTTCGACGCAGTGGTTTGTCAAAATTCAGCCGCTGGCCGATAAAGCCATCGCCGCGGTTGAAGAAGGACACATCCGGTTCACGCCGGAGATGTACAAGAAGACCTACCTCAACTGGATGGG
>JBEKCW010000366.1:0-5826 GCA_050014675.1 Occallatibacter sp.
ATACCTGGCAGTCAGACGATAGATTTCTGTGCTCAATTCGACCGCTCGTTGCCAGACGACCAGATCCATAAATGAATCTCCCATGCCCTATTCCTCCCGTCGCCTTGCGTGAGTGACGTCGCAAAGAATAAAGCAAATCTCACGCTTGCAACCTGACCTTCAACACGAGGTGGAAGCACCTGCTCCCTTGCTCCCTCGCTCCCTCGCTCCCTTGCTCCCTGCCTTTGTCCCCTTGACACAATGAGCCGCGCCCTTGATGCTAAACAGTTCCGGTATATGAATCTTTCTCCGGTCAAATCTCCGGTCGAAAGGGAGTGACGGTTTTGCAGGTTCGCGTCTTTTATCACGACAAATGCTTCGACGGAGCTTGCTCAGCCTCCCTCTTCACGCGGTTCCACCGCGAGTGCGTCACGCCGGGCGCGAGCTACGAGTATCACGGCCTGGTTCACCGCGCCGGTGCGCTCTTTGACGAGTCTGAATTCATCGGCGACGAAAACGCCATCGTTGATTTCAAGTACTCAGCTTCGCCGCGGATCACATGGTGGTTCGATCACCACCTTTCGGCGTTCCTCACCGCCGAGGATCACGAGCACTTCCTCGCCTGCCAGCGCGATCCCGTTTGCGGCGCGCACAAGTTCTTCGACTCCACCTACACCTCGTGCACCAGTTTTCTGGCCCACATCGGGTCAACAAAATTCGGCTTCAACACTGAACCGGTCAAAGACCTCATTCACTGGGCCGACATAGTGGACGGCGCAAAATATGAGAGCCCCGAGGCGGCCGTTGAGATGGCAGCGCCGGCCATGAAACTCACGCTCATCATCGAGTCCACGCAGGACCCCGAATTTATTCCGCGGCTCATTCCGCTGCTCACCGAGATGTCGCTCAGCGACGTGCTCGATCAGCCATTCGTCGCGCCGCTGTTGCTGCCCTTGCTTGAGCGCCATCAGCAAGCGCTCGAGCTCATTCGCAGCCGCGCCGAAGAGCGCGACGGCACCATCTTCTTCGACATCACCGACCATCCGCTCGAAGGCTTCAACAAATTCATCCCCTACTACTTGTTCCCAAAGGCCACTTACTCCATCGGCTTGTCAAAATCGAGCTTCCGCACCAAGGTCGCCGTCGGTTCCAATCCCTGGACCAAGGCCGACCCCGCGAAGATGGTGAATCTGGCCGCCATCTGCGAGCGATACGGCGGAGGAGGCCACGCGCGCGTGGGCGCCATCAGCTTTTCGCCCGACAAGGAAGATCAGGCCCGCGTGGCGGCAGCCGAAGTGGTTGCCGAACTCCGCCAGAAAAATCCCCTCGCGTAAAAGCGACCTACGTGTAGCGCCGGCCTCCTGGCTGGTTATCGTGTGGGCCTCCTGGCCCGCACATGGGCGCAACTCCAATGCGAAATTTTCGGATAATGTCGAAAGCCTGAAAGCGGTCTACCTGATGTGCGGCCGCTCGAGCAGCCACAGCAAAACCGCCGCGGCGAGGTGCAGCAGGGCAAGCCGGCTTATCGTAGTCAACAGCCGCATCTGCCGGCGCAGAGTAAACGCTGCCAGCGCGCCCTCTACCGGAAATTGCAGGAAGAGCGCGATTTTCGACAAAGTTTTTGCCACCCCGGCGCCATAGCCAAACTCCGGCCGCGCGGCCAGCAGCGCGAATGGAAACAAGAGCCGTTCTACCCAGTAGCCCAGGCCGTTGGCGAGTTTGCTCCACTCGGGCGCCAGCAAGCCCAGGCACAATCCCACTCCCAGCGGCCACACAATCTCAATCAGAGGCCGCGGCGGCAGAGGCCTGCGCCGGTCGCCAAACCGCCGGTCGACCAGTGGAGGGTGCGGCGGGGCTTTCGGCACCAGGTGCGGTCGCCCTTTGGTGATCGGTATAGTGCGTCGGTCGTCCGGCATAGGTCAGGGACTGGCGGTTGACTACGGCATTTTCGGAAATATTGCGAACTTTTGAGAGCCGCGCATGTGGGTTTTTCTTAAGGAAAAACCCACTCAGCAGTCGTGGCTCCGGTCTACACCATTTCCAAAAATGTTTCGGGGCCGTCAAAAAGCTCATTTCTCGCTTTTCGATGTGTCAGAGGAACCACTGCTTACTTTGCGTGTCTGAGTGGTCTGTCGTTCTCGTGCCTCGGTTGAGGAGGCCGCCGAGTAAGTTCTCACAATCATGGGTCAGACCGCGCGGGGATGCAAGCGGATTTTGGCGAATGTGATCGGCCGGGTTGCGAAATTTTGTGAATTCGAGTGAAGCGCCGCCGGCTGGCGCCATGCTAAAGTGACGGCAATTATGCTGATTGAGCTTTGGGAGCGGTTGCGCGGCTACGACAAATGGGTTCCGGTCGAGGCAAGGATCGAGTCCACCAGGGTGTGGAAGCGTGAAACGAGATACGGCACGGTCGATTGCAGCGACGACGTGACGCTGTGGACAGACCCGACCGGTATGAATCACCGTGCGCCTTTCACTACCCAGGATGGCTCCCCGCTCTTTGAGCTGATTGAAGGCTCGACACGCGCCATTCGATACAATCCCGCCGATCCCGAAGAGTACTATTGCCGCGAGCTGTACGAACATAACACCGCGCTCCGATTGGTTTCGGTTGTTGGCACGATCGGGATCATCGCCACTGCAATTTTCCTGTTCTGGTCTGCCCGGCCGCCCAGGTAACCAAGTAACGGCCAGTTGCAGCTCCTCAAGGCCGGCACGCATCCCTGCTCCGAGCTCCCTGCCTTTCAGAGCCCTAAAACATCCGCTCGCTTCTTCATCGCTTCAATGCAAAATGCAATGTGCGCGTCGAGATCAACGCCCAGTTCTTCCGCGCCCTGGATCACGTCCTGCCGGTTGACGCCCTTGGCGAATGCCTTGTCCTTCATCTTTTTGCGCACGCTCGGCGCTTCCACATCCCTGATCGCTTTGGTGGGCTTGACCAGCGCGCACGCGGTAAGAAAACCTGCCAGCTCGTCGCAGGCAAACAACGCTTTTGCCAGGTGGGTTTCGCGCGGAACGCCGGAATACTGCGCGTGGCCGAGAATCGCTGTCCGCATCGCCTCTGCCCAGCCCAGCCGTTCCAGCTCCTTCACGCCCACAAACGGGTGTTCCTCGGGCGTCGGGTGCCGCTCATAGTCAAAGTCGTGCAGCAGCGCCGTGGTTGAGTAAAGCTCGACAAACGCTTCGCGCTCTTCGCCGGCCAGCCCCAGCCGGTCAGCCTCAGCCTCGCCGCAGGCCGTTACGCATGCCTCAACCGCCAGCGCATGCTTGCGCAGGCTTTCGCTTGCCGTCCACTCCGTCAACAACTTCCAGGCGGCCTCGCGGTTGTGGTCCTCATCCGCTCGATTCATATTTATTTTTTCTCCATGTTGCACAAGTTGGTTCGTGATTTTCAGAGTTTTTTAGGGTATGATCCGTGTGTCGTAGGTTTGACTCCAGGTTTCTACTTGACAATTATGGTTCACTTCCCCCAAAGTAACACCAGTCGAGGTGCAAAAAACATGCACCCCGGAGAGCCCGCTCTGGCGATCCGCAACGACCCGATGGATATTACTCCAGTCAGCGTGGAAGCGCGTGAAATTGTGCGCTGCGCGTATCGCAACTGCCGCTTGCTCCAGTATCGGACAAGCAATTCCCTTTGCAGAAGGTGCCACAAACCCCTCGATATGGAGGAGCCGGTTAAACTTGCGCCGCAGCTGGTTACCAGCCAGCCCGGCCAGTCAGCCGAGGCCGGATTGCAAGTGGCCGCGCAGGTGCGGGAGATCCGCCGCTCGCGCCATCTGAGTCAGCGCCAGCTTGCCGGCCGCATGCTGGTGCCCCGCACCTACATATCGAAGATCGAAAACGGCAAGGCCATTCCGACTCTCGGCTCGCTCGAGCGGCTGGCTCGCGCGCTTGAAGTTGACATCTGCCAACTGGTTCGCGACACCCGCAGCCGCCGCGAAGAAGAGGTAGCCGCCATCTTCAACGATCCGTTCCTGGCCGAAATTGCCGCCGCGCTGCCCACGCTTGACTCGCTGCATCGCACGCTGGTGATGAGCGCGGCTCGCGACGCTGCAATGGGCCAACGCCGCACCGCTTGATCTTCTGACTTCCTTTTCTCGCGCTCAACGTTGCCGGCACCCATCCCCGCCGGCAACGTTGAGTAAAACTGCGCACAACTGTCACGCCTTCGGCCGCTTCTAAGTTTTCTTGAGCGGATAGCACCCATATCGCTTGAGCGGCTGCAGCCTTCCGCATGGGCATGCAGGCAACAAGCCGATTGAACACGCTCGCGCCAGCCTCCGTATAATCGATAGCAAGGCGGACTTTTTGCCATCTTCTACCACGCTTCGAATCCATGAATTGACTTCGGAGGAGCGGGCTGTCTACTCGACGCTCAAACCTGAGGCGTTGCCCCAGCACGTGGCAATCATTATGGATGGCAACGGCCGCTGGGCCGGGCGTCGCTCGCTCAAGCGCTTTCTGGGCCATCAACGCGGCGCGAAGAGCGTGCAGCTGGTCACTGAAACCGCCTCGCGCATAGGCCTTCCCTGGCTCACCCTCTACGCCTTTTCGCTCGAAAACAGTCTTCGCCGCCCTCGCGCCGAAGTCAGCTTTCTGATGCGCCTGCTCAAGAGCTACCTCGAGAGCAACGTGCAGCGCATGATGGACAACAACGTGCGAATGCGCTACATCGGCCGCACCCACGATCTGCCTCCCGAAGTGCTGGACAAGATGCGCTGGGTTGAAGAAACCACGGCGCGCAACACCGGCACCACCCTCACCCTGGCCCTCAACTATGGCGGGCGCAGCGAGCTGGTCGACGCCTTTCGCGCGCTGGCCGCCGAATGCCGCCAGAAACACATCCCGCTCGACCACATCACCGAGCAGGACATTCACCGCCATCTCTACACGGCGCACATGCCCGACCCCGACCTGCTCATCCGCACCTCGGGCGAACTGCGCATCTCCAACTTTCTGCTCTGGCAAATCGCCTACGCTGAAATTTTCGTCACCGAGCGCCTGTGGCCCGACTTCAGCGGCATTCACCTGCTCGAGGCCATTGCCGCGTTCCAGCAGCGCGAGCGCCGTTACGGCGGCCTGGGCGAGGATTGCGGCGAAGTGGAAGAAAACCCCGACCGCATCCACATTGCGGCGAGCTGAGCGGGGCGAGCCCGCGTCCTTAGCCGCCACCCGGCCCCGGCAGTGTATTCTCAACCCTGAATGAAACGAATCCTTACCGCTGCAATACTTGTTCCACTGGTTCTTGTTCTGGTGTTTCTCGGGCCCCGATGGCACGGTCTGTTCACGGCCGCTGTCGCCGTTGCAGCCGCCCTCGCCGGGTGGGAGTATCTGGGACTTACCCAGCACCGCGGGGCCAAGCCGCCCCGTATTGCGGTCGTGGTCGCTCTGCTATTGCTGTTTGCCGGCAATTCTGAGTGGCCCGAATTCACTCCCGCCATATTCGGCGCGCTCAACCTGAGCCTGCTCATCCTGTGTACTTTCAGGGGAGCGGTGGAGCAGGTGATGGCCGACTCCTCTGCCTCAATCTTCTGCATGTTCTACCTCGGATCCACGCTTCTGGCGCTGCCCGCGCTCCACGAACAGGCCAACGGCCCTTCGCTGGTGGCGTTTCTGTTGTGCGTGGTCTGGGCCGGCGATACTGCCGCACTTTACATTGGCCGCACCTGGGGACGCCACAAGCTGGCTCCGCGGCTCAGCCCCGGCAAAAGCTGGGAGGGCTCTCTCGGCTCCGTCGCCGGCAGCCTCATTGCAGCCGGAATCCTGCTCGGTCTTGCCAATTACCTCCAGGCCCACGATTCGGGCGTGCTTTCATTCCCCGACGAAACCATCTACTGGCTGGGC
>JBEKCW010000367.1:0-5807 GCA_050014675.1 Occallatibacter sp.
ACTCAATGAATTGGTGCTGACCATTGCCTGGCTTCCCGAACAGGGTCATCGACTCGGTGGTGGCGATCGTCGCGCATTTCCAGCCCGAAAGCACGTCGGTTTCGCCGGCGCGAATTGCCGGCTCGAAAAAAGCCAGAATGAAGATTGCCAGGCCCAAAACTCTGAGGGCGGGAATGATCCATTTTTGCGTATCAAGAAAACTGCGTGTAGTCATGCACATCTCCGGCCGCGCTCGCGACCCGCGCAGCCTTTCGAATCAAGGCTGAACAGAAAATGATAGACGATGCGGGGTATGCTGGCAGGCGCAGGCACTAGACGCGGTCTAGTTCGGCGAACATTTCGCTCAGGACGACGCGAATCGGCGTACCGGTCACAGCCAGCTCGCCGCTCCGTTCCTCCTCGAGCGCAGATCCTGTATAGCGATAAGCGATTCGGCGCTCGGGATCGACGATCCAGATGTTCTCGATGCCGAAAACCCTGTACTGCGCCGCCTTTTCCTGGAATGCCGTCAGCCGGTCCTCAGGCGAGAGAATCTCGATGGCGATCATTGGCGGGTGCTTCAAGTAGCGATCGAAGGGCTCACCAGCGCGTATTACCAGGACATCAGGCACTCTGAAATTTCTGGCTGCAATCTGCGTCCGCAGCTCTGGGAAAACTTCGACCGCCCATTCTGTGCGCTTCAGCATGAAAAGAAATGTCAGGTATCTCTGAATGAGTGAATGCTCTTTCTCGCCCAAATTCCGCTCCTCGATCCGCCCGTCCACATACTCGCGGTCCGGGCTCCAGGTCGTGGAGAGGTATTCCCTCACGGTCCAGAGTTCTTCCGAGTTTGGCAGGGTTGCCATGGGATCATTATCGCGCGGATCAAGCTCTTTCGCCATCTGCGCCTAGGCTGAACCGCCTTATTTCTCCACTTCGGCTGCTCCGGGGCGGCCCGGCTCTGCGATACTTGTTTGTTATGCCAATTGACGACCTGCAGCAGGCTGCACAAAAGATTGCCGGATTCGTGAACACCCTCAACAAGCTCGGCGGGTTGCGCCTCAAGTACCGCATCACGGCCGGCGACGGCGCGCGCGATCCCGAGGGTCTTGAGGGCAGGCAGATTTACGTGGAACTCGGCGGCCCCGACGTTCCCCTGGTGACGCAGCACAACGGCGAGTTGCTGCGCTCGCTCGAGACCATTGCCGCGCAGATCCTGCGCCTCGTGCACCGCGAGCACGATCTCGTCAGCTTCGATGCGGACAACTTCAAGGCACTGCGCGCGCAAGAACTGAAGCTTTCCGCCGAGACTGCCGCTGAAAAGGTGCGGCGCTCAGGCATGCCGTACAGTTTTCCGCCCATGAACAGCCGCGAACGCCGTCTGCTGCACATGGCCTGCAAGGGGCTTGAGGGCGTTGAAACAGCCAGCCTGGGCGAGGGGCAGGACCGGTTCCTGGTGGTTTACCCCGAGGGTAAGACAGACCTGCCCGTGACGATGCCTGCGCCATCTCGGCCCAGCAGAGGATACGACCGCGGCGGTCGAGGAGATCGTGGCGGCCGTGGTGACAGGGGCGGCCGGGGCGGGCGCGATCGCCGCAGATAGGGTAGCGCCGGGCTCCAGCCCGGTTGTCGATCGGGCGTCCACGCCCGATCATCGCCAGCCCAATTCGCTATGCCACAATAGCTCTCAATGAAATTCACACTCGCACTCACACTCGCCACAGCACTAACCTGTTCCGCCCAGCAACCACGCCTGGTCCTCATCGACCAGGACGGCTCGGGCCCCGGCGGCTCAAACCAGATGGCGATGCTGTCGCTGCTGCAGGCGCCGAATGTAAAGGTGCTGGGCATCACCATGGTGACCGGCAATGCCTGGTGCGACGAGGAAACGCTGCACACCCTGCGCATGCTAGAGCTCACCGGCCACACCGACGTGCCAGTGGCAAAGGGCGCGGTTTTCCCGCTGGTGCGCGATGAGCTTGAAACGCGGATCGATTCTGCAATCTACGGCAGGGTAACCTGGCTCGGCGCGTGGGGCGCGGGACCGGCCACGCTGGTCGAAAACAAGAACGGCACGGTCACGCCGGAGATGACTGCGGATCTCAAGGAGCACGGGCCGTACGTTATTCCGCCGCTGCCCGAGGGCATGCCAACAATCAAGCCCATCGATGAAGATGCGGCGCATTTCCTCATCCGGGAGGTGCGCGCGCATCCGCACGAAGTAACCATCTACGCGGCCGGCCCAATGACCAACATTGCGCTGGCGATTTCAATCGATCCGGAATTCGCCGCACTCACCCAAGGCATTGTGCTCATGGGCGGCAGCCTCAATCCCCAAACCGACGACCCGGAGTTCGCCACCAGCCCACGGCATGAGTTCAACTTCTGGTTCGATCCCGAGGCCGCGCACATCGTGCTCCGCGCCGCCTGGCCGCGCATCGACGTGACCACCGTCGACATCTCCATCAAAGTACCTTTCACGCAGGCGATGATTGACGAAATCTCGAAATCGGGTTCTCCCACCGCGCGCTACATTGCCGCATGGAGCCAGGACCGCTATTACATGTGGGATGAGTTAGCCGCTTGCGCCTGGCTCGACCCCACACTGATCACCGGAGAAAAGCAGCTCTACATGGACATCGACCTGAGCCACGGGCCCAGCTACGGCGATACGCTCACTTGGAATGAAAAGGTGAAGCCGGCGACTCAAGTTCGCCTGGTTCACGCGC
This sequence comes from Occallatibacter sp., assembly GCA_050014675.1. Lineage (GTDB taxonomy): Bacteria > Acidobacteriota > Terriglobia > Terriglobales > Acidobacteriaceae > Telmatobacter. The sequence continues at coordinate 2,709 of JBEKCW010000367.1, forward strand.
AGACTGACGTCGACTTGCCGAAGTTCCAGAAGATGTTTGTGGAGCTGATGACGCGATAGAATCATTAGCCGGATGCGTCAGCCCAAAACGAACGGCGCATATATGCGAGCTCGCATCTAACTTTCTGATGTTCCTCGCCGCATTCCCGCGGATTTATTGCCTTATCCAACGAGTGAAAGGAGATTTGCCATGCGCATTTCAGGCACATGGGGACGAGCGGCGCGGGGCGTATTGCTGCTCGCGGCTGTTGCAGCTGCCGTCTCAGGCTGCGATTCCAAACAGGACCAGGCCCTCGATCAGGCAAAGAAACAGGCTGCGGCAACTGGAAAAGCTCAACAAGTGGTGACCATTGAGAAGGACGGCACCACGGTGACGACAGTGGTTCAACCGCCGGCGCCGGGCCAGCAAAACGAAACCGTTGCGACCACCAGAACACCTCCAACTCCGGGCCAGCCCGTCGCCGCGGCCTCGGGACCGACGGTGTCCGCGGTGCCTCCTCCGCCTGCGACACCTCAACCTGTGAGTGTCACCATTCCCGCCGGCAGTGAGCTGGCAATTCGCATCGATCAACGTATCAGCGTGAAGACCAGCCATGCCGGAGATCCTTTTACCGGCGAAGTGCAGGCGCCCGTCATCGCCAGCGATGGCAGCACGCTGGTGCCGAAGGGCGCGGATGTGAACGGCGTAGTGGCCGAGTCGCATCGCGGCGGGCACTTCAAAGGGCGTTCGACGCTTGAGCTGCGGCTTACTTCATTAGTCGTGAGTGGCACAACGTATCCGCTGACCACCAGCGATCTTGAGAAGTCGGCGAAAGGCAAGGGCAAGCGCACCGCCGGGGTGATTGGCACCAGCACCGGCCTGGGCATGCTGATTGGCGGCGTGGCCACGGGTGGCGTCGGGCTGGTGGTAGGCGGCCTGGTGGGTGGAGGCGTGGGAACGGCAGCAGCGGGCGCAACCGGCAACAAGAACCTGGATATTCCAGCCGAGAGCGTCGTCAACTTCAAGCTGGCCGACGACCTGACCATTCAGGAGCCGACGAAGTAGCAAGTGAAAGAGTGAAGGAGTGAAGAAGTAATGTAAATGAAGACGTGAAGGTAAATGCTGAAGGCCGCGCATCGCGCGGCCTTCAGAGTCTTTCGCTGACTCGCTGACTCGCTTCGCTACCCGTTCAGCACATCCTGCAGCTTGTTGATCATGCGATGCAGGTCCTTGTCCGTCCGGCGCTGCTCGTCGATCTTGCCGATCGAGTGCATCACCGTGGTGTGGTGCTTGTTGCCGAACTGGCGGCCGATCTCAGGCAGGCTGGCTTCAGTCATCTGCTTGGCCAGGTACATGGCGATCTGGCGCGGCACAACCACGTTGCGCGAGTTGTTCTTCTGCTTCAGGTCGCTCACCCGCATGCCAAACTGCTCGGCCACCGCGCGCTGAATGGCCTCGATGGTCACCTTGCGCACCTGCATGTCGATGAACTGCTTGAGGCACTGCTGGGTCGTGACCAGCGTGATCTCCATGCGATTGAGCTGGCACCACGCGATCAGCCTCACCAGCGCGCCCTCAAGCTCGCGCACGTTGGTGCGTACATTCGATGCGATGAACAGCGCAACGTCCGTCGGCAGCTGCACCTGCTCGCTCTCAGCCTTCTTCTGCAGGATGGCGACCTTGGTTTCGAGATCCGGCGGCTGAATGTCGGCAATCAGGCCCCACTCAAAGCGCGAGCGCAGCCGCTCTTCAATCTCGGTCAGTTCCTTGGGCGGACGGTCAGAGGCAATCACCACCTGCTTCATGCTCTCGTGCAAAGCGTTGAAGGTGTGGAAGAACTCCTCCTGCGTGCGCTCCTTCTGCGAAATAAACTGAATATCGTCGATCAGCAGCACATCCACCGTGCGGAAACGATCGCGGAAGCTGGTCATGCGGTCGTTGCGGATGGAGTTGATCATTTCGTTGGTGAATTTCTCTGCCGAAACGTAGCAGATGCTCGATGTCGGCTGTCTCCGCTTCACCTCATGCCCAATGGCGTGCATCAGGTGGGTCTTGCCCATTCCCACGCCACCATAGAGAAAGAGCGGGTTGTAGGCACGCGAAGGCCGCTCAGCCACGGCCAGAGCGGCCGCGCGGGCAAACTGGTTGCCGTTGCCGATCACAAAGTTGTCGAAGGTGTAACGCTGATTGAGCTGCGCAGCCGTCGACCAGTCGAAGCGGGCCTGCTCAGGCATCTGACGCGATTGCTGAGCTTGCGGAGGAGCGCTGGGAGCATGCGCGGGCAGCGGCGGAAAGCCGCCATCCTTCCGCGGCGGAGGAATGGAAGGATCATCCTCAGCGGTGACAAAGCTCACGTCGTCGAACTCCAAAGACTGAAGATCGATCGCCTCCTGAATCAGGTCGCCGTATTTATCGCCAATGTGCTGGAACTCAGGCGATGGAACGCGCACATAAAGCGTGCGGCCCGCGGAGTGACTGTACCGCGTGGGCTTGAGCCAGGTTTCAAACGATTGCCGGATGACCTTTTTTTCCAGCGCTGCGAGAATCTGGAGCCATGGGTTAAGAGGCGGCGGAGTGGATGAAGCTGCAAATGCCATCTACGTATCCTTGCCGATGCGCGCTTGAACGCGTCCGGCTGTTTATCGGCGGCTTTTCAGGCAATGATTCTCTCTCAGCGCAAAGCCTATAGGCCTTCCGCCCGAGCGGGTTAACCGATATACCTGTGTGCTGCTGGTCTGCCCCTGAAGATTAGCTCAAGGGGACTGGGTAAACCGTCCTGTGGGACGTTCGAAAATTACATGAACGTTGCCGATAGTAGCGCACATGCGGCAGTCGTTGCAATCCCTCATTTAAATAACTTTTTTACATTAATTTTTGGTTGCACCAAGGTTGGTGAAACTTGGCGCTCACATTACCAGAGTTTCACCTGCGCCAATCGAAAGGCCGCCGGCTACTGTTCCTGGCATTGGAATCTGCATGGCTGAATTGGAAAATCATTCGGCACTCTCGGTGACATTTCGGCTGCGTGGTCTTGATCACAGGGCTGAGAGGTATTGATCACAAGTTGGATGCGAAGAATTGCGAAGTTGGATTGCCGCATCGCCGGGAAATTCCCCCTGG
>JBEKCW010000368.1:0-5792 GCA_050014675.1 Occallatibacter sp.
AGTGGCTAAGCCACGTGAACCTGATCGTTGTTGTTCAGCTCGCGGCAGATTCGGACTACAGGTGTGAGTCATGACAGTAAACAAAGTATGTGCCGGTATCGATTTAGGCGGTACCAAGATCGCTGTGCTGCTGGGAAGAATCGACGGAGAGATTGTTGCGTACGAGAAGATTGAGACACGTTCAGAGGGTGGGCCCGAGCAGGGCTTTCAGCGCGTTGTTGCGTCACTCAAAAAGCTTTCGGAGCAGTCAGGTTCAACCATCGAGGCCGTCGGCCTTGGTGTCCCGGGATTAGCCGATCCAAAAAGTGGAATTATCGAATTCCTCCCCAATCTTCCTAAGAGCTGGAGCGGCTTTCCAGCAGGCGGGTATTTGGGTGAGTTGACCGGAAGAGCCGTGCATGTGATGAACGATGCGCGGCTGGCCGCAATGGGAGAGTTCTATTTCGGCTCGGAGGTTTCACGACCGAATTTATTGGTGGTAACCCTCGGCACGGGCATCGGCGGTGGGCTGATTCTCGACGGAAAACTGCGGCTCGGGGAGTGCGGGGCTGCCGGCGAAATTGGCCATCACACGATTCTTCCGGATGGATTGGCTTGCAGTTGTGGAAGCAATGGCTGCCTGGAGACCCTGATCAATGGCAGGCAGCTTAACGCTGTGGGAATCGAACTGGCTCGCCAAGGCAAAGCGCCCCGGCTGGTGGAATTAGTAGGGGGCAACCTGGAGGCAATTACTCCCAGGGAGATGGCACAGGCTGCTGAACAAGGCGATTCAGAAGTGGGCAGTGCGATTGAAACCGCCGCCCGCTATTTGGGCATTGGCATTGCGAATGCTGTCTCGATCACCGCCGTGCCTGAAGTGGTTCTTTGCGGAGGAGTAGCTCTTATGGGCGAGCTTCTGCTCAAGCCAGTCCGCGAAGAAATTCAAAATCGGGTCCGCATGTTTCCGGCTTCGCACGTGCGGGTGAGCTGCTCCACGATGGGCGAAAAAGTTGGAGCACTGGGTGCGCTGGCTCTCGCGTTTCATCCGATCTGATCAGTGAGCATTTCTGATCGGCTTGTCTATGCGATCAGTCTGCCGCCGGACGCACGGGAGCGATGGAATTCGTAGGCATCGCCGCGATAAATTGTCTTTTCCCACCACACTGGCTGATCGCTTGAAAAGCCGACCGCAGAGACCAGAAAGCACGCCGTGCCGGAAGCCACTTCAAGCAGGCGGGCGTCGGCTCCAACAAGATCGATGGCGCGAATAGTCTGGTTGGCCTCAGTTACGCGCCAATGATATTTGTCACTCCAAAGTTTGTAGAGCGAGCCTCTCAAATCTGCACGCGACAAACCGGGGCAAAGGCGCCGAAGAACCCAACGCCGCTCAAGGATCACCGGCAGATCGTCGGCCAGGCGCAGGCGGCACATGAAGAATAGCACCTCGCCCGCGCTCACCTGCAGATGTTCCATTACCTCTTTGCCTGCGATAGAAGCAGCGACCTGATCGAACTCGATTACACGAGTGCTGGCCCGCTTGCTAACCGCCTTTGCCTTGTCAGTAAAACTGACCAGCGTATCGAGATCGTAGTCAAGGCGTGGCCGCGCCACAAAGGTGCCCACGCCCTTGCGAAACTCGAGCAGGCCCTCGGCCACCATGCCTGCGAGAACCTTGTTGGCTGTCGGCCGGCTCACATTGTAGTGCTCGGCAATTTGGCGTTCGGTGAGAAATCGATCTCCGGGCGCGTAGTCCTTGCCGCGTAAAAGCACGCACAGCCGCTCGTTCAACTGCTGGTAAACCGGTTCTCGTGCCGCAATTTCTCCGATTTTCTGATTGGCCAAAATCAATACCCTTGAATGACCGCCGGCGTATCCGACTCTACCGGAATCCCCAGGCGTGTTTTGCAGTCGTTCAGTTGCGTTGCCGTACGCGTTGATCCGATCCTGGTGACGCCCAGGCTGCGGACTTTCAGCAGAGTATCCAGATCGCGCACGCCTCCAGCCGCTTTCACTTGAACATGCTGGGGAGAATGCTTGCGCATCAGCATCAAATCTTCAATTGTGGCGCCCCCTCCGGCATAGCCCGTGGATGTCTTCACCCAATCCACTCCAATCTCGCCGCAGATTTCACAGAGCCTGATTTTCTCTTCGTCAGTCAGGTAGAAGTTCTCAAAGATGACTTTGATGCGCGCGCCGGCTGCGTGCGTGAGCGCAGTTACCTCGCGCAACTCCTGCTGCACATATTGCCAGTCGCCGCTCTTCGCCTTGCTGATGTTGATCACAGTATCCAACTCCACCGCACCGTCTTTGAGCGCCTGTTCGGCCTCAAAAAGTTTGACTCGAGTCAGGTGGCCGCCGTGCGGAAAACCAATCGTAGCGCTGGTAAACACAGTCGAACCTGCAAGCAGTTCCTTGCAGCGCGCGGCGTAATAAGGAAGAATACAAACGCTTGCTGTGTTGTAACGGGCGGCAAGGGCACACCCGTCTTCCAACTCCCGGGTTGTCAAGGCCGGATTCAACAACGAGTGGTCGATCATCTTGGAGATATCTTCGTACGTGTAATCGGGAGCGCTCATGATTCCTCCGCAGGGAAATGAAGTGACTTGACAGCAACAGCCCAGTCCGCTACCGTCGGAGCGTGGCTAAGCCACGCTGGCATTTTGAACATAGCAGCCTGCCGGCCGGCTGTCAATTTCATCAACCATCCCGGCTACCGGAGATCCCGTGACCAATATCGCAAAGCTGCCTTTCGCCATCCTCTTGTCAGTCCTCACTGCCGGTGCCCTCTATGGCCAGGCAATTCCCGATGCAGCGTGGTCGACGGAGATTGGCGTTCATCTGGACTCTCCCGGGCACATCATGCAGCGCGCGGCAACGGGATTCGACGATGGTTATCATCAGGGAGCTCCGGTAGGTGGAATTGGGGCGGGCACGTTTTCGCGCTCGGACCGCGGCGATTTCAATCGCTGGCACCTCAAAGCCGGCTCGCACACAGCGCAGCCGGTCTACGCTGACCAGTTTCTGGTATTCGAGCAACAAGAAGGAGACGCTCCAGTCGCACAGGCGCTCATGGCGGGCCATCCTGAAGGACGCCTCTCTCGATGGAAGTGGGACTATCCCGCCGGCGCAGGCCGATACGCCGCGCTTTATCCCAAGGCCTGGTGGGATTACAAATGGGAGAAGTTTCCCGCGCATCTGGTCCTCGAACAGTTCTCACCCATTCTGCCAGGCGATTACAAAACATCCGGCCTGCCGGTCGCCATCTATCGCTGGCACGCTGAAAACCCCGGCAAAAAGCCGGTGAAGGTCTCCATCCTACTCTCATGGCAAAACATGGCGGGGTGGTTCCGGCAATTCAGTGCGCCATTGAACGAGAAGCTCACCGAAGGCGATACCAATCGGTTTGAAGAAGTGACCTTGCCCGAAGGCGGCAAGATGGCGGGCATCGTCCTCGGCCAGCGCCGCTCAGGAGATGCGCGCGAAGAGTGGCAGGGCGAGTTCGCCATCGCGGCCGAAGAGGGCCACGGGGTTGAAGTCAGCTACCAGACGACCTACGACCCCAGCGATGCCACGGGAGACGTGATTTGGAAGCCGTTCTCGCAGCAGGGCCGGCTCGCAAATGACCGCACTTCGTGGGTTTCGACGGGAGATCCACAGGCCGCAGCCATCTGCATCTCTTTCGTGCTTCAACCGGGAGAAAAGAAGACCGTCCCCATCGTCCTGTCCTGGGACTTTCCCGTGGTCCAGTTTGGCGGCGGTAGAAAATGGCTGCGCCATTACACCCGATTCACAGGCGCATCCGGCCACAACGCTTTGAAGATTGCCGAGGAAGGTCTCGAGAACCAGCAGGCCTGGAGCGAAAAAATCGATCGATGGCAGAAACCATTTATTGAGAATGTCTCGCGCCCAGCCTGGCTCACATCCATGATGCTCAACGAGCTTTACTATCTGGCTGATGGTGGAACGCTGTGGGCGCGTCCTCTCGATACGCCAAATGCTGAAGACCGTTTTGCGCTGCTCGAGTGCTACGACTACCTCGATTACACTTCGCTTGACGTTGCCTTTTACGGCACGTTTGGCCTGTTGCGGTTTTTCCCTGACCTCGAAAAGACTCTCATCCGCGAATTTGCCGCAACAGTTCCACTCAACGATTCAACCAAGTACCTGGACATTTGGAAGGGCCGCCAACAGGGCTCACCAGCGCTGCGCGAGCGCAAGATGCAAGGGGCGCTCCCTCACGATCTTGGATCGCCCAATGAAGACCCGCTGTTTCTGGTCAACGAGTATTCGTGGCAGGACAGCAATTACTGGCGCGATCTCAACAGCAATTTTGTCCTGATGGTCTGGCGCGATTATGCGCTCACCGGCAGGCAGGACAAGCAATTGCTGGTAGATACCTATCCAGCAGTGCAGAGCGCGATGAAGCACCTGGAGCAGTTTCGCAACCCGCGGACCGGCCTGATTGAAAACGGAGGCTTTCCCGACCAGACCTTCGATGAGTGGACCGCAACTGGTCCCAGCACCTACTGCGGCGGTCTCTACCTGGCCGCACTGCGCGCTGCTTCCGAAATCGCAAAAGTCGCTGGCGATTCAGTTTCCAGCGGCCGGTATCAGGATCAATTCTTGACAGCGCAAAAGTCATTCATCGATGAACTCTGGACAGGAAAGTACTTCCGGTATGCTCGCGGCATCGACGACATACAGGCCTCGCAGCTTGCCGGACAATGGTATGCCTCTCTAACAGGTCTCGGAAACATCGTTCCCGTCGAGATGCACCAGGCCGCTTTGCATACGGTGTTTTCAAACAACGTGTTGGGATTTGAGAACGGAAAGATGGGTGCGGTGAATGGACGAAAGTCTGACGGCACCGCGCTCGAAGGCCCGCAGACCCAGGAGGTCTGGAGTGGAATTACCCTGGCGCTGGCCTCGGAGTTAGCTGGCGCCGGCATGAAAGATGAAGCCCTCAAAACCGCACGAGGCGTTTATAACGTTGTCTATCGGGATAAGGGCTATTGGTTCCGTACTCCAGAGGCTTGGGATCAACAAGGTGATTTCAGAGCGTCAATGTATCTCCGCCCCGGCGCTGTTTGGGCCATCGACTATTCACTGAGGTGATGGCTTCATTTGCATCCGTAATTCGGGCGAATTGCTGCTAACGGGAAGACAAGGGTTTAGCGGTTGCCAGTGCCCGGGGAAAACCGTTTTCCAAGCATATGCGCGTATCTATAGATACGCACCGGGGTTACATCTATCGGCCATCCATCCACCTCCGCAAGTTCTGCGTGAAACACCGATAATCAGCGGTCGGCTGGCAAGGGCCGGAAAGGCCCTTGGCGGAGTGGGATGGATTCGAACCGGAATGTAAGTACCTGTAATTTCAATATTATATGGATTACTAAATCCGACTCCATTTCTGAATGCATAAACCATAATTCTGATAAATACCTGCAAGAGGCAAGAAGAATCTGCCCTGTCGCGCAGAACAACCTTCAAGTTCCGCCGCGGGTCGGGCGCTTATGCCCAGGTGGGCTGGCTAGCGAACAATCAAGGTTTACGATGACGGCGTTCGAATTGCTCCCTGATCCTTTCCTTCCGTCACCTGCTCCTTTGTCGAGTGGGATTTTTCCTCGCCTCCTTTGGAAACGAGCTTTGGGCCGAAGTCAACAACTGAGCCAAAGGCCACTTGTCAGAAAAGCCGACTAGAACGAAGCCGCTGGCGCGGCGGACACTGCCTCGATGTGCAGCCGCGAGCGGCGGTGGCTGCGATAGGTTGATTCACAAGGAAGGAGATTCTTGTGACCAACCTACGCAGG
>JBEKCW010000369.1:0-5790 GCA_050014675.1 Occallatibacter sp.
GGCGGGTATCGCCTCAAGCATTTTGCGCGTGCGGCCAATCTCGCGCTCGTATTCGGCAATGATTTCCTTTTGATAGTCCATTCAGCAACCTCCAGCGTTGCAAAGGAAGCATAACCCAGGACTCGCCGAAAAAGCGAACAAATAACGAAAATATTCTGTGAATATCTACTTAGGCAGCTCGAAGGCCTCGTATTGCCCTCCGACCGGGCTCTTTGCGTCGCGCCCTCCGCTGGCCGCAATTACCACAAACTGCCTGCCATGAACCATATACGTCGACGGCGTAGCAATGCCGGCGTAGCCCAGATCGGTCTGCCACAGCAGCTTGCCGGTGCGCGTATCAAAGGCGTGGAACATGTGGTCGTACACGGTTGCCCCGATAAAGAGCACGCCGCCTGCGGTGACAATGGGGCCGCCGTAGAGCTCGGTGCCTGTGTTCTTCATCCCCTTGGCAGCCAGCTCAGGGTACTCGCCCAGGGGTATCTTCCAGAGGTATCTGCCGGTCTTCAGGTCGATGGCGTTGAGCGTGCCCCACGGGGTCGAGATGGCCGGATAGCCCTCCGGATCGAGGAATTTCCGGTAACCCGTGAAAACGAAATCAGGTTTGGAATCGGCGGCCGGCGCGGCAGCTGCGCCCATGCCGAGAAAACGCAGCAGCGAGGCGGTGTCGGCGGCGGGAATGTCAGGCATGGGCGGCATGCGGCCCTTGCCGTCGTGGATGAGCCCGCGCAACTGCGCCTCGGTCATGCGGCTGCCGATGCCGGTGAGCATTGGGAAATCGGGAGGAATTCCCTCCTGGTGATCGCCGTGGCAGATAGCGCAGCGGTCGGCGTAGACCTGGGCTCCGGCAGCGTCAGCGGGCGCATGGGTTGAGGCGGCGGCCACTCCAGCCAACTCCTTGACGCTGGCCGCGTCGACCGGGGTGCGCAGGTAGTCAAGCAATGTCGCGATCTTCTGCTCGTCGAGATTCGGGAACGACGGCATGCGGCCCGTGCCGGAGCGAATGTTGGCTGTGATTTTTTCGGTTGTGAGCCGCTTCGTGACGTCGACGAGCGACGGGAAGGCCGGCGGCGAGCCGGCGCGGTTGACGCCATGGCAGAATGCGCACTGCTGCTGGTAGATCTGCTGGCCGGGGCTGCCGCCTTGCGTAACGGGATCGAGACCGCCGAGGTTGGCCATCTCTGACGAGCCCACGAAGAGCGTGTCGCTGACGGGATCGATGGCCGGACCATTCCATTCACCGCCACCGTCAAAACCCGGAAAAACGACGGTCAGCTGGCCGACCGCCATGGGGACGAACTGGCCGTTGCTGCGAACCTTGCTGAACTCCTTGACCGCCCAGTCGTGCGCCTCGGGGGTGCGGTTGGTGAGCATGTCGGCGGTAAGCTGCTGGCGGCCGAACGGCGCAGGCAAATCGGGCACGGGCTGCGTTGGCGAGGCCTTTTCGCCGGGGACATCGCTGGCCGGGAACGGGTGCTCGTGAATGGGGAAAAGCGACTGGCCTGTGACGCGATTGAAGAGAAAGACGTAAGACTGCTTGGTGATCTGGACCAGGGCGGGAACAGATTGACCGTCTTTCTTAATGGTAACCAGCGCGGGAGCAGCCGGAAAATCACGATCCCAGATGTCGTGATGGACACCCTGGAAGTGCCACAGTAGTTTGCCGGTGTTGGCATCGAGGGCGAGGATGGTGTTGGCGTAGAGGTCGTCGCCAACGCGGTCTGCCCCGTAGAAATCCATCACAGCTGAGCCGGTGGGCGCATAGACAATGCCTCGCTCGGTATCGACGGTCATGCCGCACCAGTTATTGGCTGCGCCCGCAGTCTTCCAGGCATCGGGCGGCCAGGTATCGTATCCGCGCTCGCCGGGCCGCGGAATGGTGTGGAAGACCCACCGGACTGCGCCGGTATGCACATCGAAAGCGCGAATATCGCCGGGCGGTGCGGGATGAGTCTCAGGATTGCGGCCGCCGACAATGATCATGTCTTTGTAAATTGTGCCCGGAGTGGTGAGCACGATGGATTGATCCTGCCATGGCTCGCGCAGGCCTTTGCGCAGATCGATGCGGCCGTTCTCGCCGAACGATGCGATCGGCTTTCCGGTCCGGGCGTCGAGGCAGTAAAGGAAATTGATCACTCCGGCAAAGATGCGTTCGTCTTTGCCGTCGGTCCAGTAAGCCACGCCGCGGTCAAACTGGGTAGAAGGGATGCCAGAATCAAACTTCCATTTCAGCTTTCCGGTTGCCGCGTCGAGAGCGACGACTTTCGCGCTGGGAGTAAAAGTGTAGAGCGTTGAACCGATGACGATCGGGTTGGCTTCCATGTTTCCCTTTTCACCGGTGTCAAAGGTCCAGGCCTTGCGCAGGCTATGAACATTGGCGCGATTGATTTGCGCGAGGCGCGAGTAATGATCGCCGTTTTCGCCGCCGTAAGCCGGCCAGTTAACGTTCTGCGCGTGTACTGAGGCGGCGCAGAGCGCGGCCACGGCAAGTGTTGATGCCAAGGCGTATTTGCTGCGCATTCCAGTCCCGGTTCGATGCTCGATCAATTCCCTGCTCCATGCATTGTGGGTGTTTGTGTCAAATGTACTTCAGGATGGTCATGAAGCCGAAATCCATGTGCAGTTGCTGGTGGCAGTGGAAGAGCGTGTCGCCCGGATTGTCGGCTGTGAAATCCACGTTGACGGTCTGCAGCGGCATAATGTTGAGCACGTCTTTGTGCAGGCCGCTCATCTGCGTCTGGCCAATCTTTGTAACTTCAAACGTATGGCGATGCAAGTGGACCGGATGCTGGTCGCCGCTGCCATTGCGGAGCACGAGGCGATAACGCTTGCCCTTGCTGACGTGAATCGGGTCCACGTTCGGCCACGATTGATTGTTGATGGTCCAGGTATCGAACTGGGAGCCGTTCTTTGAGCCCACGTCGTGGAAGGTGAGCGTGATGGTGTCGTCAGGCGCGGCTGCATTCGTCGCAGCAGGCCCTGCAAACTGCGCGTAGTCGGCGGCGAATGCCGTGGGATCGGTCCAGGCTGGTGCGCCGGTCTGCCCGGCGTATTCCACCACAATGCCGAGGCCCATCTTGCGCGCGGGTCCGAGCGTTGAGCCGAGTATCCAGACACCGGGCGAGTTCATTTCTACGATTGCGTCGATGCGCTCGGCAACACCCAGCGCGAGCACCGGCACGGCAGTGGGATTCGGCACCGGGTTGCCGTCCATGGCAATCACTTTGAACGTGTGATTGGGCAGAGCGAGTTCAACATTCTCAGTGGCACTGGCATTCAGCACGTGCAGCAGCACGCGCTGGCCCTGCTTCACGCGGATGGGTTCGCCCGCCCCCAGCATGTGCTGGTTGAATGTGGCGTACTTGTAGCCGACATCGGAGCCGGTAGTGAGCGGGTGGTTCGCCGATTCGGCGCGCATAGTCTCGGCCATCGGCACAAAGCCGGGCTCCCAGTGATGGATGGCGAGAAATATCTCCTGGTCGAAGTTGCCGGGATTCTCTTTTCCTTCAACAATGAGAAAGCCAAACTGGCCGCTGTACGTGCCGCGCGTGAGATCGGAACCGGCGCCGGAGTGCGTGTGGTACCAGCGCGTGCCCGATGGCCGCGGAGTATAGGTGTAGCGCAGGTGTCCGCCGGCCGGAATCATCGGCGAGCCTTCTTCCATCGCGCCGTCGTTGAGGCTGTCGATGGCCAGGCCGTGCCAGTGCACGATATCTTCGTTAGGACTCGAATTGGTGACGTCGATCGAGACAGGCACACCTTCGCGCACGCGCAGAATCGGTCCCGGAACCTGGCCGTTGTAAGCGATGGTTTTGATGTTGATGCCGGGAGCAATTTCGAGACTGGTTGGAGCGATATTCAGCGTGTAATCAGGCTTGCCGGCCGCAGGCTCAGCGAAAGCAGCTGCACCGATGTTTCTCGCGAACGGGGACGCGACTACGCCCGATGCGGCGACGATCGCGCCATCGCGCAGAAACCTTCTGCGAGTTCTGAATATTTCAGAGTGCATTTGAGATTGAGCCCCCATCGCCTGACTGAAGCATTGTTTCATGCCGGACTGGAATCACACATGGAGCGCCGGCAGCAGATTCGTCAGACGCCGGGAGGGTGGTTTTGGACCTCAGCCTCAATCAGCGGTTTGGCGGCAGCTGCAACACCGGCAACCACAGGCAGTTTCGGGGCCTGCGTAGCGCTCGCTATGGCCATGGCATCGACAGCCGGGCTCTTGGGCAACTGCAGCGAGTCAGCCACCGCAGCCAGGGCGCTCGAGACATCTTTTGCCATTGGCGCCAGCGGAACCGCAACCAAACCCACGAGCAAAGAGCAGGCAATGTTATCGAATTTCCAGAATTGATCTCCCAGCAACACCCAGCCGCCTGCAAACGCCAGCGATACCGCAACGCACGCCGCCAGCGATCGCGTACCATTGCGATAAAGCTGGTCGGCGCGCTGATACGCCTCATCGATAAGCGTGCTCACGATCAGGTCGAATCGCGCTTGCCCAGCAGCCTGCTGCGGACTCAATGCCGACCCCAGCAATGTGCTTGCCGCGATTGACTCGAGCGTAGCGGCATCGACGTTGGTGTTCTGCGCAAGGCCCGCGGCATTGGTCGCGATCATGTGACCGTTGATGAGCGAGATCGCAGTGCATTTCTGCCGGTTCAGATCGGCGCCGTTGATCCAATTGGCCTCAACCGCGTCGAGAATCAGCCGTCGCCCCAGCGAATTCACGCCTGAAGGGCCTGGCGTGAGCAACTCAATCGACTTTCTAATGTGCGCCAGACCTATACGGTTGATAAAGCTGAGGCCCGTCTTGGACGCGTCGACAATGCCGAACGCCGCGGTGCCCAGGGCGCCAATCGCCGCGATTGTCTGAGTAAGTGGGATTTCTTTGATGGGGAGCATGGACGTGCCCTTTTCTGTCACAGCAGCACTTATAGCGCGCTTCCGCACGGCATTAAAGAGAAATCTTTGCGGGTAACTCAGAGAGTGGCTTCTAATTCTCGGGCCGGTTGCATAAATGCAGCCAGAAGATGAAGAAACGTCCCTCAGGGGCTAACGTGTCTGCGTGAGAACTCCTCTTGCCGACCCGTGGCCCCGGCCTTTAGGAGGGAGCAGCGGCCTTCAGGCTGCTCAGGTCGCTGATAAACCCGCCGCTTTGAAAGGGCACGAGTTTACTCGTGCTGTAACTACCGTCAAATGAGCGCGGCTTTAGCCGCTGAGGGATGTTTCTCAAATCTGGTTGGACTTTGTCAGCAATCTGAGCGGCCTTCAGGCTGCTGAATAAAGTGCAAACGTCGAAGCGGCTTTAGCCGCGGGCCCTTCCACGCACCCCCTTTGGCGCCGACTGAGTTCTCACGCACACACTGCAGCCTGTATTTCTCACATGTTGCCGCGCAGAATGCTCGTGCTTTTTTCGCTTGTCAATCCCTCCAACTCCATCTTTCGTCCCACGGCTCTCATTCAAAAAGACTTGGTCCCCGGCCGGCCTTGCGGGTTAATTCCCATGCCGCTGTATCCTGAACCTTGATACCACTTTCCAGGCAGCATTGTGTAGACCAGTTAGACCTAACTATCTGAAAACAATAGATCTAGGGGACAAGTCCACCCTCTATCACGCTGATAACAATAGATTTTGAGACTTTTGGGTGGGGGTGGGGGTATCAAAGGGGGGGAGGGGGATATCCGGCCGGTAGAGTCGAGATGTGGCGCGGTGGTTTAGGTCTGGCCTGCCTGTTTCCGGCGCTTTCGTTTACCGGTGTCTCATTATCCAGACCATGCTCCGTTTCCACA
>JBEKCW010000370.1:0-5764 GCA_050014675.1 Occallatibacter sp.
CGCAACGGGTTCAAAGTTAAGGCAAATTCAAAATCGAACGGCTGACGTTCAAACAGCCTAGAAAGCTGGAAACATGATCTGGGAACCAAGTGCAGTTGATACAAGTTTGATCGCAACCGGCGCGGCGCTGCTAGGCATTCTGGTTACGAATCAAGCGAAAGTATCGGAGTTCCGGCAACAATGGATAAACGCATTACGGGACGATGCTGCAATCCTCATTACCCACACATTTCGTGTTCACTCTGCCAAAGCGGGCGAGGACATTGATGAATCCTGCACTCTAATCAATCAAATTTCAGCAAGACTTCGGTTGAGGCTCAATCCGAAGGAAAAGGAAACTCATGCTGTCATTTTGGCGATGAACAACATGCGGGATGCAAACCACAACATAACGGATTTCGCGCGAATCAAGGAATACGTGAATGAATTTGTGGTCGCTGTTCAAAGGGTTCTAAAGAAAGAATGGAGGCGCGTCAAGTGGGGCGAACCGCTGTATAGGATTGGAGTCGCTGTTGTCGTTGCGGCGTTGCTCTTTTCACTCTGGACATACCTTCACCCCAACCCTACAAGCAATCCTGCACAGCATCCATCAACTCAACAAAGCAACGCTCACTGAACGCTGCTGTTGCTATCGAACACCGCAACCGCTGTTCTCTTTGCCTCAGCCCGAACGTGGGAGTACCGTTTTGCCATTCTTGAATTGTGCTCCCATCCAAAAATCTCTTGCATGGTTGAGTCTGGAGTACCAGCAGCCGAAATGATGCTTGCAGCGGTGTGGCGTAGATCGCGGCAGGTGGCCCGGTCAAGTTCTTCACTGCTGGTTCTCCCTCGATGGATTGTGCCCCACCCAAGCCGCGTCCTTTGCGGCTCGGGTGGGAAAGCGTGATCGTTGGCCTTTCTGCAAGTGCACTTCCTCGGGCAACCGATTCCCCCGCAAGAAGGCGGTCCAATGCGATCCGATCTCAACCGCTCCTCGAACGCCGGAGGCGTAGTGGTTGAAGCTGCTCCATTGGCAGTCGCCGGGAGATGCAGGCTTCTGCTTTCTGGAACCGTTTCAGACCGTACGGCATGGCTCGATAATAGTCCGGCCACGATCTGAGCCCAGGACCCGCTCATCGCAGGAGGATAAAACTGCGATGAACGGGCCACAGCTTCTCATCGCTCCGGGCTGTTCTTTACCGCCCATGACCGGGCCACCTGCCTAAATGGGATATATTGGTTGTTTTTGGCTTGAAATCCTGACCGAGCGTATGGTCCACTAAATTAGTCCGGTTTCATGATTCCCCGTCTTGACGAGCTGTAGCCCACCGCTTCCCCGACGGCACCGGAATTTTGGCCTTCCGGTTACTGTATTGAGCAAGGCGGGTTGGTTCGTCACTTCTGGCGTACCGGGCGCGTAGGCATGTGGCAGCTTTTTCTGTGTCCGGCACAGTCCGCGCGGTTGGGGTCTGAAAGCGAATTCGCTGGCGGGATACTTGTGACAAGGGTTGCCCATGGAGATGCGGTTTTCAAATCCTGAACAGTCGTTTGGCGGAACCCATCAGCTTCTCGGGCTGATCGAAATGATCTATGCCACGGTGCAAAATCCATCGCTCTGGCCTGTGGTAATGGAACGAATCGGTTCGGCGATGGAGGGCGAGTCGCTTGCCCTTTACGCCAGTTTTCCAAAATCTACAGCCCCAACGATCCTCGCACTACGCGAAATGCCGCAAGATGTATGGGACACTTTCGCAACGTACTATGCGGCGATCAATCCAATCGAGAAGGCTTCGCGGCAGCGGTTCTCGCTGGATGAGACCTGGTTCAGCGACCGCGCCATTACCGACGGGGAACTGAAACGCACCGAATGTTATGCGGATTTCTACCGGCCAAACGACATGCACTATGTCGCTGGGATGGTGATTCCACTGCCTAATTTTCTAGCCGCCAAGCTGAGTTGCCAACGCCCGAAAATCAAGGGACCGTTCAACGAGCGAGCTGACATCGTCTGCCAGACACTTAAACCGCACCTCCAATGCGCGCTCTCGCTGCACTACCAATTTGGCACGCTTCAGGCGCAATCGCTAGGATGGAGAACTGCGCTTGACGCTTTCGATCATGCTGTCTTCGGACTTGACGCTGCGGGGATGGTGGTTCTGTTGAACCGCCACGCCGATGCCATAGCCTCCGCCCCTGACGGAATCAAAGTTGTTCAGGGCAGGCTGCGCGCCGCCGACCCAGGCTGCGACCGCCAGATGCAGAAGCTGATCGCGGGCGCCGTTGCCGCAGGCACAGGTAGAGAACTTTCCTCCGGCGGCTCTGTGCATCTTCAGCGGCGATCGGAGAATCCGCCGCTGCGTGTCACCGCCACGCCGTTTCGCGCGCCGCTAGTGCTCGGTTCTCCCCCGATTGCCGCGCTGGTGTTCATCAGCGATCCTGAAAGGGCCCCGCTCTCCCGGTCTGCGGTGCTGCGGGCGCTTTATGGCTTGACGGCCGCCGAAGGCCGCGTGGCCGACATACTGTTGCAGGGGCTGGAAATTCCCGAAGCCGCAAACCGGCTGGGGATCACGCTGGAAACTGGGCGACTGTATGTGAAGCGCATACTTGCCAAGACCGGTGCCTCCCGGCAGGCAGAGTTGGTGCGGCTGATGATTTCGCTGCCGGGTACTGCGTAAGATCACTTCCCAGCAACCTATTCGAGATGTGGCGTCACTTTCTGCTTGAGGATTTCGATCAGTTTCGGGTCCATGTACAGGAACTCATCACGGATGCGCAGAATGATGACCTCTTTTGCCTCGATCAATTCGCCGAAGCGTTCCTTTAGGAGCTTGTAGTGCAGGTTCTCCATGGCGAAGATGATGGCGGTCCAGCGGATCATCTCCTCGGTGACCGACTTGTTGGCATCGACGCCAGTGCCGGCCGAGCCGGTCTCGATACCGGGGTAATCCTTGAAGACCGCTTCGCCGGTCGGGCTACGAAGCTGGTTCTGGCTGCAAATGAAGAGGACATACATAAGCAATGGTGGTCCGTTTAGAATGGCTCTTTCTGGTTCACCTTCGCGCCGTTCAGCTCTGCAAGATGACTTAGCGCCTTGACGATGCGATCAATAGTTGCCCTATTATTGTTGCTGGGTAATTCGATATCGAAATACCCAGCAGACGATGGACAAGCTCCGAAGCATGTTCCGCCCGGCATGTCGCTACAATCGTGAATCGCTCCGGAAACGCGAACAAAATGTGGCCCCGAATCGTTGCCGTGATACCAGTTCTCAACGTTCTTGATTTCGGAATAAAACATCGCGGATTGTCCAGAGCCGTTGACGATTACTGCGTCCCGAAAAACATGTCCGTTTGAATCACCGCCATTTTTGGCTACAAAATCGCGGAGCCACATTAGCGTATCGTCTGCAGATTGCGCGAGGGCTAGGTTCCCGCCGATCAAGATTGTTAAGCTAAAACAAAGGATCAGTGCCAATCGTTTCATTTCTTCTCCTTGTTTCCTGCCCCATAGCCGCGATAGGCCTGGTCTTCGCCCTGCGGGTCGGTGTAGTCGATCTCAAGGTTGTACTGCTTGTGATCGTCGCTGTTGTTGTTGCGGAGTTGAATCTCGCACTTCGGAACTGTTGCGCCGCCACCGTAGCTCTGCCAGCGGTATTCAATATCGCGGTTGCCGTCGGTGGATCGCCAGCCGCTAAATTGGGCGTAAGCGAAAGTCGCGGTCAACACGGCCAATGCAGTAAGAGACAGAACCAACGGAAACTTTTTCATTCGATGCGCTCCTATTTCACTTTTTCTGACAGCTATAGCTGTCGACCAGGTGCGTAATGACGCGTCCGTCCGGGCCAACGACGTAGTATGCGGCGTCGCAGGCGTACCAGCGAAACTCGCCGTTCGCCTGGAACCTGTCGGACCTCCCCGCGTCCAGATACCTGTTGTAGTGCATATTGGGGTGGTCCAGCGGGATCCAGTAGTAGTGGATCTGGTAGGGGCAGCCGTTGTGGATCGTGGTCGTCCCGCCGCCGTCGGTGTACACGTTTGCGCAGTATTCTGCTTTGCCATCCTGCGCGTGGGCGGATTGGCTCGCCACGAATGCAGCTGCCAGAAACAGGAGAATCCCAATTCCGAGGCATTTGAACTTCAACACGGTTTTCTCTCCCTTCATCGATTATGTTCACGGGAGCGCGACGCAGTTCCCATCTATCGCTGCCCGATCGCTGGTCAGCGGCCAGCTACGAGGCACCCTTTTCCAGGTACGTAGTTCTTGGCGCCACCGAGGCAGTCATCGGGATTTGGTCCGCCCTTTGTCCCATTCAGCGGCTGGTTTTGCTGTGCCTGGGCCGCCGCAGCCCGCGCCTGCGCGGCCTGAATATTCGCCAACTGCTGGCTTACAGCGTTCTGAATTGCGTTGGGATCAGAGTTGGCAGTTGCCTGGCCAAGAGCATTCACAAAAGAGCCGAGGGCGCTATCATCCGGCTGCGGCTGATTCCCGTCGGCCGGCTGCGTATTCGAATCCGCCGGTGCGCCGGTACTGTTATCTGCCGATTGCTGAGGACCGTTGCTTTGCATCTGGTCAAGGCTCTGCAGCAACAACTGCGCGTTGCCCGGATCGTAGGCTGCGAGCCTCTGCATCCAATACCGTGCGACGGAGTAGTCCTGTTGGATGCCATTCGTACCGTCGCGATAACCATAGGCCATCGCTTTGATGGCTGGCACATCTCCATGTTCCGCTGCGTCCCGATAATATCCGACCGCCTTTTGCGGTTCCAGGGGCAAACCTTCTCCCTCCTCACACATCGTGCCTAAGAGATACTCGGCAAGCCAGTTTCCTCTCTGCATTGCCACTGTGAAAAGGGGGACCAGTTTCTGAAATAGAGACTGAGCCAGTGGCTCATTTTTTGCCGTTACCCCATTTCCGCGATGAAGGCGATCTGCGGCTTCATACATGGCTAATGGAACTCCGCGATTCGCGAGAGGAACCAGAGAGTTGAACCCGAGACCTGCGAAGTTATATAGATCCTGATCGGCCATGCTTGTCGCCGCTTGCAGCTGTTGGTCCACCGTCAAGGGCCCATTGGCGGCGGGTTGCGGCGCTACGGTTGAAGGGTAGACCGCCTGGGCAGCAATCTGCTGCGCCTGGTTGGGGTCGAAGCCGCGGCTGAACCACCAACCCTGGTTGGTCTTGACGAGGTTGCAGGAGGCGAAGAGGAGCTGCACGTTCTTCCAGACCGAACCATCGCCCCAGGCGATGGAGCCCACCCACGCGGTATGTTCGGAGTTGGCCATGAGGGTGCCGGAGACGAAGCCATCGCTGCGGCGGATGGTCAGCATATCGCCAGAGTTCGAGAAGGTCCAGGCGAAAGCTCCGTTGAGTGCCTGTTCCCCGGCCTTCGATTCTCGCCAGCCACCGAGGACGCAACCGGGCGTTTGCGTAGTTGCTGTCGACTTTTGTGCGCACACACAGCGGCTGCCGGTTAGAGAAGCAATAAGAATCAAGGCAATCGCCAACATTCTCTTCATAAAACCTCCGGGGAATTGGGTCACTGGCGGACCAACCGAATCAGATGATCGTTTCTACGCTGTTTCGGTGCGCAGCCGCATCTCCCAAATGGGATATGGCCGGTGGCCCGGTCAAGTTTTTCACTGCTGGTTCTCCCTCGATGGATTGTGCCCCATGTATGACAGCGTCTATCCCTGTCAACACTTTTTTGACAGAGGCTCCCGGTGGTGGTCGGGGCGGTGTCAAGGGCGCCGTACTTTGGCGTTCATCTTGACCCTTGACACCGTCC
>JBEKCW010000371.1:0-5759 GCA_050014675.1 Occallatibacter sp.
GCGGGTCAAGGGGCAGGACGAAGACTGGATGTTTCCGAACCGTATTAGGAAGGGCAAAACCATGAAGCCCGGTCCGATCTGGCACGAGACGCTTCTGGCCCGGCGCATCCAGCCGGTGGCGGATCGGCTCGGCCTTCCTCATATCACCTGGCGTCTCCTCAGGCATTGGGGAGCGACCCAGATGGTAGAGGAGCGGGTTCCGATCAAGGCGGCGCAGCAGCGCCTTGGTCACTCCCGTCCCGACATTCTTCTCAAGTTCTATGCGCATGTTCTCGACGCGTCCGCGGATACAGCGGCCGAGTCTCTGAGCGGTCAGCTGAGCGGCGGATTATCCGCAGCGCCGGCTGCGCATAGGGCTGCCGTATAAGCGGTTTTTTGCTTATTGGCAGCTAAACGGCAGCTAGAGGGTAGGATCCTCCGGCCTAAGTTGTTGAGGAGATTGGAGGCGCGGGTCGGGATCGAACCGACGCATAAAGGTTTTGCAGACCTCTCCCTTACCACTTGGGTACCGCGCCTTGGCAGGGCTGCCTCATTTTGTACTTATCGCTCCATACCGCCCTAGCCAACCCGGCGGGCGCCGGAGGGCGGAATGGAGCGGGAGACGAGATTTGAACTCGCGACCCTCGCCTTGGCAAGGCGATGCTCTACCACTGAGCTACTCCCGCTTGTTGCAGTAATGAGTATACCGGGCGCCTAAAAGCAGGTCAAACCGCCCCGGCTCTGGACTGGGATGCAGCCGTCCGCGATCCCTTCTCCTCCCGCACAATCTCCCCGTCCCGCATGTACAAGATTCGGCTTGCGATCGATGCCGCTTCGGGGTTATGTGTGATCATCAGCGTGGTCTGACCCAGCTCGCGATTCGACTTAAGCAGCATTTCCAGCACGGCATCGGAGTTTTTGGTATCCAGGTTGCCGGTCGGTTCATCTGCCAGCACGATGGCCGGCCGCGTGATCAGCGCCCGCGCAATCGCCACCCGCTGCTGCTCGCCGCCGCTCAGCTCCGAGGGCCTGTGTTCAAGCCGGCCACGGATCGAAAGAAGATCGCTGAGATGGTCAAGGTACTTCAAATCGAGAGGCTCTTTGCGCCCGCTGACGGCGTGCGCGATCTCGATATTGCCCATGGCCGAGAGCGTCGAAAGCAGGTTGAATTTCTGAAACACGAAGCCGATGCGGTGCTTGCGCAGCTTGGTGCGCTCGGCATCATTCAGCGTCGCAAAATCCACGCCGTCGATTACCACACGTCCGCCGGTGGCCCGCGTGAGCCCGCCCAGCAGATAGAAAAGAGTGGACTTGCCCGAGCCCGACGGTCCCACAATGGCCACAAACTCCCCGCGCTCCACGGCAAGCGAAACCCCGCGTACAGCGGTCACTTGAAGTCGGCCGGCCGCATAAACTTTCGTCAGTTTCTCGGCAAGAATGATCGGCGAAGCGTTGTCTGGCTGCACATTTCCATTGTAAATGCGACGCCTACCGGGCCCCTCCCTTAGAATAGGAGTGAAGCAATTCCCAACGCAGGATTCCCGAATGACTGTCGATTTGAAATCAAATCTCGTAACTTCCGTGCAAACGGCCGCGAAACAGGCCGGATTAGTTCTGGTCTCAACAACTGAAGGCTCCGACTTTCACGGCGAGCCCACGGCAGTCTTCCAACTCGGCTCGCCGGACCCCGAACTTGCCGGCCGTACGCTCAAACTGGAGCTGAGCGAGGGTTTTGAATTCGACAAGCCGGACCTGCTGCCCACGATGGCGGCTCACCTGGCCGGTGAAGCGAAGCGCCTGCGTAATCCGCGGCCGGAGTGCTATGTCACGCTCGGCGGGCTGCCCCTGGCATTTGGTCAGTTTCAATGGCCTTTTCATCGCTCCACCTCTGGCGCAGACACGTATATCGTTCACGGCGAGATTCATCTTGCTGACGGGGGCACGCACAATCTCCACGCCAAGATTGCCGCTTCGGTCACGCTCACCTTTGCTGAGATTGTGCCCGCCATGGAGCAGCCATTTGCGGAGAGCTTCGTCTACAACGCGGTTCGCAAGACGGTGGATTTTGGGCAGTTGGAGTTTCTTAAGTCCGGCAACCGCCAGCCCGTGCCGGTCACTACGCGCTTCTATAGCCGCTGGCAAAAGAAGTTCCTGTTCACCGAGACCAGCGACACCGAGCGCCTTGACTACCTGCTGCGCAAGGTCTACTGGCTCTCAGGCGTGCTCGGCGAGGGCAAGCCGGTCTGGATCGCAGATCCCCGCGACGCGCAGTACCTGAATACGACGGAAGCCGACCTGCTGCGCATGGCCGGGGATGAGGCAGGCGAGGGCTTGATGGTGCTCGACGGCGAGTTTGCCGCAGCAACGCCGCAGTTGCTTGCGCGTGCGCCGGAGTATCAGGCTGCGCTTGAAGCCGCACTCAACTTCACCAAGCCACAGTTCAACGAGTCAATGCGTTCCGGCCACGCAAACATGTAATTCAATGTGTTTGTGGGACAACGGCTTAAACCAGCGTCCCTCCGCAAGCCGAGCAGAACCGTGCCCCTGCAGGGTTGGTCTGCTGGCAGCGTCCGCACGCAATCAGCGCGCCTGGTTGCGCCGGCGGCATGTTGACGGTCAGGTTCAGCGGCTGTCCCCATCCCGGCATCACGATCCCCAGCGCCGCGGCGATCCCCGCTGCCTGGATCGCGTTGAACTCGCGCACCCGCCCCGGCATGAAGAAGCACTCGATAAAGCCCAGGATGGATGTGATGCCGGTCCAGAAAAAGAAGCAGTAAAGAATGCCCAGCCCTGTGCGCCGCAAATAAAAGTGGTGCACGCCAAAGGTCCCAAGGAACAGCGCCAGCAGTATGCCCACGACCTCGTCGCGACGCACTGACTCGTATTGCTGATAAAAAATTGCCTGCGGATTAGGATACGGGACGCTGCTCATGGCTGGTTCTCCTCGACTTCACTTACCTTCAAGATACGCAACGGACCGCCGCAGGGTTCCAGCCGCCGCATTTCAGCCATTGTCCCACACCACATCTGCTGGCGATAACATCTAATTCAGCTATGAGCGATTCCGTTCTTTCCGCCTCGACCAGCGGCACATTTTTAATCGCCGGCGATCTCCCCGTCCATCGTCTCGGCTACGGCACCATGCGCCTGGTCGGTGACGGCGCCTGGGGTGAGCCTGCAGATGCCGCTGAATGCCACTGCGTGCTTCGCCGCGCAGTTGAGCTGGGAGTCAACCTCATCGACACCGCCGACGCCTACGGCCCGGAGATCGCCGAACGGCTGATCGCCGAAGCGCTTCATCCCTACCCGTCCGGCGTGGTTATCGCAACCAAGGGCGGCATCACTCGCCAAGGGCCTGCCAAGACCGAGTACGTTGGTCGCGCGGGATACCTGATTCAATGTGTGGAGATGAGTTTGCGGCGGCTCAAACTTGAGCGCATCGAACTTTACCAATTGCATCGAATCGACCCGCGCACCCCGCTTGAAGAGTCGCTCGGCGCGCTGAAACGGATGCAGGAGCAGGGCAAAATCCGTCACATCGGCTTGAGCGAAGTTGCACCCGCCGAAATCGAAGATGCACGCAAGATCGTCGGCATCGCGAGTGTCCAGAATCGATACAGTCTGGCCGACCGACGTAATGAGGAAACGCTAAGATACTGCGAGAGTGAGGGAATCGCCTTCCTGCCCTGGTATCCCATGGCCGGCGGCAAGCAGCTCAAGCCTGACCACCCGTCTGCGCAGAAGCTGGCCGCTTTAGCCGCCCACCATTCCGCCTCGGTTGCTCAGCTTTCGCTGGCATGGCTGTTGCAGAAGTCGCCGGTTCTTCTGCCCATCCCAGGCACATCCAAGGTCGCGCATCTTGAGGAAAATATCGCGGCCGCCGGGCTCAGCCTGAGCCCCGAAGAATGGGCGGAAGTTGAAGCAGCAATCTAACCGGTTATTGCTGTACTCCAGCTTCGCAAGGGATACGGTTTAAGCGGAAGTTACGGAAAGCGCCGGCTCCGTCGGCTCTTTCACTGACGTATCCCGCTCCCAGCCCTCGTTCTCGAGCTTGATGTGCTCAATCGCAATCGCATTTCCACCCGCATCCAGATCCGGAAGCGCCTGGTACACCGATGGCCAGCAGCGGTAAACCTTGTAGGCGCGCACCAGCTGCCCGGCCTCGTTATAAAACTCTATGGAAATATCCTTGCGAAAGTCGCCTGCCTCTTCGGAGCCGAGTGCCGCGCCGAAGTTCCAGACCAGCCCGGCCCAGTTCTCAAACGATGGGTCGTCAGTCACGCCGCGTTCCAACGTGATGGACTCATACTTGGTGCGGCCAGGAGATTTGTGCGATGTGTTCGGATCTCCGCCTTCGCGGTATTCAACCACTTCGGTTGTGCGCACCAGCGCGGAGATGCGCGAAACACCCGGGATGTAAGCGCCATCCCATTTCACACGAAAGTTGAAGTTCTTATAGGGATCGATTGGCGCGGGGTTTGAGGGGAAGCCAGCCATGCGACGAAATATACCACCGCATTGACTCAATCCGCATCAATTTTCATCGTCCGACTACGGCTTCGCCTTTTCCTTATCCTTGTCCTTATCCGCCTTCACCGTCGGCGTCAGCGAAGCAGCCAGCGGATCGCCCCAGATGTAGTGGCCAAACCAGTTCTCATTCTCTTCCATCACCGCACGCTGCTGCTTCGGCTTGTTAATTGGGTGCCCAAAGCCGTCATAGACCACCATCTTCACCGGCACGCCGTGATCCTCAAGCGCCTGGCGCAACTCAAAGCTGTTGGGCAGCGGCACGCGCCTGTCCGAGCCACCATGCTGAATGAGCGTCGGCGTCTTCGCATTCTTGATATAGGTTATCGGCGATGTCTTCGCGTAAATGGCCGGATCATCCCACGGCGTTGCCAGCAGATACTGCGGCGTAAACGGAGTAATGTCGGTGTTCGCGTAGTAGGTCATCCAATCCGAAATTCCCGCGCCAACTGAAACAGCCTTGAACCTGTCGCTCGACGTGGTAATGAATGCCGAAATATATCCGCCCTCGCTCCAGCCCATCGATCCCACGCGGTCCTTGTCCACAAATCCCTGCGCAATCAAATAATCGACACCGGAGATCACGTCCGCATAATCACCCACGCCCAGGTTGCGCACGTTGAGCGAACGAAACTTCTCGCCGTAGCCGGCCGAGCCGCGATAGTTGGGGCGCAGGATTACAGCACCCCGCGCCAGAAACCGCTCGATTGGATAGTACCGGTCCGCATTGATCGCCGGCATATCGATCCCCGTCGGCCCGCCGTGAATGACCACCAGCAGCGGATACTTCTTCGCCGGATCGAAGTTCGCCGGCTTCATCAGCACGCCCTCAATCACCGCCCCGTCACCCGATTTCCAGTGCACCACCTCGCGTTTGCCCACATCAAACCCAGCAAGCTGCTCACCGGCATGAGTCAACTGCACCGGCTTGTCGGCTGGCAGCCCCGCAGCATAAATCTCCCCATATTCATTGGCTCCCGCGCCCCTGTATGCCACCTGCTTGAAATCCTTGGAGAACGAAAACGAATTCGCAATCTCCGATCCAGGCATCTCGATCGGCTTCACCGCTTCCGTCTTTGCGTCGAGCAGAAACAGTGACGAAGTAGATTTTTGCAGCGCCGAAAAATAGATCCCCTCGGAGTCTGTTACGAAACTCTTCCGGTTTGCTTGAATAGATGAGAAGATGCCCTTGCGAGAGCGAGGGCATCTTCGTTTATGGGATATATCCGAGGGGATGGGCGCAGTCAGGGAAC
>JBEKCW010000372.1:0-5734 GCA_050014675.1 Occallatibacter sp.
CTGCGGCTGACGGCAATGCTGAACCAGAATTTGCCTGCGGGCGTGGTTGCCGCGCGGCTCGACTGGGCCAAGCTTAATGGCGACGGCTCCAACGTAAACGCGCTCACCAGCGAGCGGCTCACCGACATCGGCGCGGGGGCAACGTTTTATTCCACGCTGGTTGAAGTAGCCAAAGCGTAGGAGTTTTCTCGATGGCCGACCGAATCCGATTCTCGCTTCGGGTTGCTACAGAAGACGACATACCCGCTCTGCACGCGTTGGTTGAAGCGAGTGTGCGCGGCTTGCAGGCCAACGATTACACGCCGGCGCAGATTGAAGGCGCGCTGGGCACCGCGCTTGGGGTTGACACGCAACTGATTCGCGACCGCACCTACTTTGTTGCGGAAGCACAGGGCGGGGCGGGAGGCGCGCCGGTGGCGTTGGCCGGCGGCGGAGGATGGTCGAAACGGAGGACGCTGTTTGGAGCGGACCGCGGACCTGGCCGCGAGCCTGAATTGCTCGACCCCGCGACGGACGCGGCGAAGATTCGCGCTATCTTCGTTCATCCGGCGTATGCGCGACAGGGACTCGGGAGCCAGATACTGGCGCACGTGGAAGCGGAAGCCGTCTCGGCAGGCTTTCGCCGATTTGAAATGGGCTCGACACTCACCGGCCTTCCGCTCTATCGGCTCAGAGGCTACAAAGAAGTGGAGCGCATTGATGTGCCGCTTGTGAATGGCGAGGTTGTGAGCGTGGTGAAGATGGTGAAGAGCGCGGGGTAAGGCCGGGTGTTGCGCCGGCCGCTCATCTTACTTCACCGGCTCGGCGACCACTTCGATTTCTGTTTTGCCTGAGCCACCCGGTCCATCGAGAGTGCCCAGCTTCAGCGGCTTGCCTTCAACCAGCGTTGAAGAACCATCGAACACCGACTGCAGAAGCACGGGGTCCTGGATTCCGACGTTCGATTTTTCGTCGGAGACGCTCGACTGCGAAATCTTGGCGTGCAAGCGCAGCCCGTCGGCTGAGCTGTTAAGCGAGGCTTCGATATTCAATCCAACGTCTTCATATTGAACTTCGGAGTTGGCTTTGGAGCTGTCAGTATCGTAGTTTCCTGTCGCGATGGGAACCTTGCTGCCCAGTTTCACTGTGCTTTTTTCACCTGCTTGAACCACCATGGAGATGCGCCGCGAGCCGGCTGAATTGCTGGCATTGCCTTCATTCAAGGTGAAGGTGAGGCGGTAGGTTTTGGCGGGACGATCGATATCTGCGATGATGCGCTGGGCTGCTTGAAGATCGTCGGCGGTGCCGTGGATGGTGATTGCGCCCTGCGTGCGTACCATGTAGATTTTCGCGCGTGGCAGCATATTCCGCAGGTCGGTTGAGATGTCGTTTTCAGCATCCTGCGTGGTGTTGACGAGGTAGAAGGTCTTGTACTCCTGCGGCTCTGCGGGCTTGGCTTCTGCGGGTTGGTCCTGGGCAATTGCGCGCGGCGCGAATGCGATGAGTGCGAGCGTGGAGAGCAAACAGGCAGAGATCAAGTGTCTGCCCGCGGATGCGGCAGTAAGTGTCATGGATCGCCTCTCAAAAATGGAGCTTCGAAAGAGTTCTTCGCGCCTGGCGCCCCCGGTTGCGCTGCGCTCTTTCAATCACACAGACGCCGCCATGTGCTTATCGCTCGAAAAATCTTCGGCGGCGCTGGATGACAGCGGTATTTATGCAGTGACCTCGAACTCGACCTGCACGCGGCGCAAGCCGCGGGCTGCGTTTGCGAGATACACAGCGTCGGCGTTGCGCAGATCGTCTTCGTTGAGGATTTGCTCTTCTATGTCGTCGCGCGTTTCGAGCAGATGGCGGCGATAGACGCCTGGCAACAGGCCGCAATCAACCGGCGGCGTCAGCAGTTTTCCATCCTTCTCAACAAACACGCTGCTGATTGCGCCTTCGGTGAGCTCGCCGCGCATGTTGAAGAAGAGCAGATCGACGAGCCCTTCGCGCTGGGCCTGTTCGACGGCTCGCGTATACAAATCGCGCTGCGTGGTTTTGTGGAAGAGCATCGGGTCGGCTGGATCGGTTCGGTCTATCGCGATGCGCACGCGGCCTACGCGGTCCTGATCGATGGGAACGAGCGGCTGATGCGTGATTTGCACCTGGCCTGGGCGATCGAGCAGCAATCGCACGCGTTGTGCTGAGCCGACCTCGAATTGCCGCGCATATTCTTCGAGGGCCGCGCGGACCTGGTCGCGATCGGCAGCGAAATCGAAGTACGCGGCCGAATCCATCAGCCGGTCCAGATGCAATTCGATCAGCGGATACGCGCCCCGCCACGGCATTGTTTCAATCAGTGAGAACTCTTCAAAAGCGCCGCCCTGCGCAGCGGTGAGAAACTTTGCCTTGAGCAGACACTCGCGGTATTCGTCGGCCGCAACCGAGTCGATGACGACCCCGCTGCCTGCGCCCATGGTTCCCGTGCTGCCGTGGAGTTCGAGCGTGCGGATCGCCACGTTGAACACGGTACGTTGCGGCGAGAAGTAGCCGATTGCGCCGGTGTAAACGCCGCGGGGCTCGCGTTCGAGATCGGCAATCAGTTGCATGGCGCGCACCTTGGGCGCACCGGTGACCGAGCCGCAGGGAAAGAGCGCGCGGAAGACTGCCTCGCAGCCTGCATCTTCGCGAAGGTCGGCCGTTACGGTTGAGGTCATCTGCCAGAGCGTTGGGTAGCGCTCGACGGCAAAGAGTCTTTCGGCGCGCACCGAGCCGAATTTTGCCACGCGTCCCAGGTCGTTGCGCAGCAGGTCGACAATCATCACATTTTCGCTGCGGTTCTTGGGGTCGGCCGTGAGCCACTCGGCTTGCTCACGGTCTTCGCGGGTAGTGCGGCCGCGACGCGCTGTGCCCTTCATGGGCCGCGTGGCGATGCCGCGTTTCTCGTCGAGGCTGAAAAACAATTCCGGAGAAAAGCTCAGGATTTTGTGTTGCCGTTCGGCGTGAATATACGCGCCATAACGCGCCGGCTGCTCGCTGCGCAGACGCGCATAGAGATCGGCCACGCTGCCCTCCGCGCGCAATCGCCAGGGTGCGGTGAAGTTCAACTGGTACACGTCGCCGGCGCGAATCCACTCATGAATCGCATCGATGCGGCGCGCGTAGTCAGCCTCGTCGATTGCGAATTCCGCAGTGAAAGGCGCTACTCCACCTGAGGCTGTGTCTGCTCGTTCCGCGCTCAGCCGGTCGCGGAGCACCTGGAGTTTCGCCAGGATCTCAGTCGGCGGCTCGTCGATAAAATTTCCGGTTGCGCCGTCAATGCGGCAGCCGCGCTCGTAGATTCCGAACCACGCGTGGGCGTTTTTGCGTTCTTCACCTTTTCGCGCTACGGCAGGCTCAAACCATGCGCCACACTCGTAATCAAAGAAACCCGCCGCACACAGTCCCGCGCGCAATGCATCTTCAATGGCGGCAAACAGGGCCGGCAGTTGCTGAGCGCTGCGCGCCTGGCATACACGCAAAGGAGCCGTGAACAGCTGCGTCCACGGCTCCTCGGTTGACTCGTATTTTCCCGGGCTCGCACCTTCAAGCAGCACCGTGGCCGGCGTTTGATCCACCAGCGTGTAAATCTCCGCGGGGAGTGCGGAATGGCGCTTCATTGAGCCTTGCTGCGCTGCCTAATTGACGGTCAGCACCACTGTGGTTGTGCTGGCGATCGAGGTGACCCCATTATTTGACTGCGCGGTGATGGTGACGGTGTAAGTGCCAGAGGGAGTGGCTGGCGGCTGACCGGGGCCGTGGTTGTAATAGCGGTAGAGTGGGCTGCAGCCGCTCATGCCGAGCGACATAACCACCCCAACCAGCGCAACCAGCGCCATGCGGTTGAGAAACGCCCGCCGACGGCCGCCGAAGACGAAGCCTCCAAGGCCTAGCACGCCGGGCAGCAATAGCGCCCATGCGATGGGGCGCAAGTTTGCACCGGGGCCCACGTTCATGCTGCCGTTGTTCGACCCGGCCGCCTGAGTTTCAAGCAGCATCGAGCTGGTGGGCGGGCAACTTGAAGCCGGCGATCCGGATGTGCAGCTGGCGGGGGTGGTGGCCACTATCTCAATGCTATTTGGCGTGAATGTACACGAAGACTCGTTGGGAAGGCCCGAGCATGAGAGTGTGACAAACATGGGCGCGGTGAGCAGGGAGTTGCTCTCAGGCGTCACCGTGATCAGCGAGGTTCCCGTCTGGCCGGCGGTGAGCGTCATAGGAAATGTGGTGGGCGAGACCGGCGCAATACTCACGTCGAAACCGGGCTGACCGGTGGGGGTTCCCGAGGATTCAACGACCGGCGATTTCGACTCCTGATGCGTGGCGTCGCCAAGATAGACGGCGCGGAGCTGATGATCGCCGCCCGAGAGAGTGACTGTGCTGCTGGCGTGGCCTGAGGCGTCGAGCGCGGCTTCAGCCCGGGTCAGCGTTCCGTCTTCAATGGCCACAACGCCGCTTGCGGGCTGGCCGTCTTCGCCGGTCACGCTTACCTGAATAGCAGCCTGGGTGCGACCGTTCTGGTCGCTGGTGGCCACGTTCAGCGTGGTAAAAGTGCCAATTGCCGACGAAGACGCGACTGCCGGCAGCGCGGCAAGCGCAAAACCCAGAAACGCAACCCATTGAAGCCGCAAAATGCGGCTGCCTATATTTCTCAATTGCTCCTGCTCCAAAACCGGCTCTCTTTCGCCCACATGGCGTGACATTGAATGAAGTTTCATTGTATCCGGCCAGCCCTAAGGGCGGCCACCTAACCGGGCAGAACGGCGGGCCCGGCTTGCAACTTGCGGTTCCGTATCCAATTTGCGGTTCAATAGATTGACGGCCCAGCGCTCGTTCCGTAAGTCATGAAAGCTCGGCAGGCTCAGCCAGCCGTTCCCGCCCCGCCGGGGCCGCAAAGATGCTATGCTTTTGCGCATCGAATCTTGTTTGTTCGCGTTTGCACCTGAACCAGCGTTCCGTTTTATTACGAGATTTGCTATGAGCGTGGGCCAATATCTGCCAACACGCGCCCTTTGCCGCCGTTTGCCCCGGTCGCGTCGCCCTTCGCTCGTCCTGCGGCTGGGTTGTTTTGGATTTCAGGCGGCGCTCTTTCCGTCGATGCTTTTTTCCCTATTGGTTGGGGCCATGGCGGCGCAGGGCCAGGCACCGGCCCCGGCGGGCCAGACGCCGAAAAAGATCGTCTATCCCGCGACGATTGTGGTTTCGTGCGATTTGCCTTGCAAGTGGTCGCTTGATGGCAAACCGCATGGCGCGATTGACGAAGGCAAAACCGCCGGCGCCGGGGTGCAACTGGGCGAGCACCAGGTTGTAGCCGAGACGCTTGATGGCCTCGACCAGACCCAGCAGCAGCTTGAGATAACCGAGAAAGGCTCTAGCAGGGTGCAGTTTGTGCTCGGGTCTTTGCGCGACGCTCGCGTGAACCTGGAGCAGCAGGCCAATGCGGCGCGGCCGGCCGAGCAAGCTTACGAAGACGCCCAGATGCTCAACGCGCAGCAGGAATTCGATAAGGCGCGCCCACTGTTTGAGCAGGCATGCAACGGCGGACACGCCAGCGCCTGCGCCAGCCTGGGATATATGTACGATGCCGGCAAGGGCGGACAGCAGGATTACCACCGGGCAAGCATGGCCTACCAAAAAGCTTGCGAGGGCGGCATGATTGCAAGCTGCACCAGCCTGGGCATTCTCTACGAATACGGGCACGGCGTAACGCAGAATTACGTGCAGGCGCGCACCT
>JBEKCW010000373.1:0-5689 GCA_050014675.1 Occallatibacter sp.
GACAAGAACAACGACGTCGCGAGGGTGGGGCACCCGCTTTACCATGGACAGGCAGTAAAAGCGCCGCCAGAGTCGGGCACCCGGCATCAAACAAATCGAATGAAGAGCAAGCGGCAGCCCGGAAGAATCCAACGGGCTGCCGCTTGTTGTCAACGCTTGATATCATGGACACACCATGCAAATAACCCGCACATTTCGCAATCGTCTGGTAACAGCGGCCGTTTTTGTGCTCATGCTGGCGCCGGCCGGAGTTCCAGCGCACGCAGTATCAAAAGAGATTGTCGAACTGCAGACGCAGGTGCAGCAGCTCCTGGACATGGTGCAGCGGCTGCAGTCGACGATGGACTCGAAGTTCAGCGTATTGCAGAGCCTGACGCAGCAGACGGCTGACGCAGCCAGCCAAATGCAGTCCACCGTGAAGGACATGCAGCAGAAGCTGAATACGCAGAATGAAACGGTGAACGGCAAGCTGGACACAACATCAGGGCAGATGCAGTCGATCAACGACTCAATCGACGAGCTGAAGTCACGTGTGGACAAGCTGCAGCAGACGGTCAAGGATCTGCAGACGCAGGTTCAGACGCTGCAGGCACCGCCGCCGACCACCCAGCCGGGGGCACAACCTGGACAGCCGGGTCAACCTGGCGACAACTCGCAGGGGCAGCCGGGAACGCAACCGGGACCGAATGCGAATGCTGCGCCGCAAGCGCCTCCGCTGCAGGAGACTTTCCATGCCGCACTGAGCGACTTCATGGCCGGCCGCTTCCCGGTGGCGCAGGGCGAATTTCAAGACGTTGTGCACTATTACCCGCTGGACGACCTGGCCGGGACCGCGCAGTATTATCTGGGCGAAATTGCCTACCAGCAGAAGGATTATCCCACTGCGATCAGCGCCTACAACGCCGTCCTGGAGGGATTCAGCGGGAACCCCAAGGCTCCGGGCGCGCAGCTGCACAAAGGGCTGGCGCTGATTGAGGAAGGCAAGAAGGATGCGGGGGTCCGCGAACTGCGAGAGCTGATCCAACGGCATCCTCAGACGCCTGAAGCGCGCATAGCGCGAAGCAAGCTGAACGGGATGGGCGTGAGAATCACTCCGCACGCATGACGACGGAAGCTGAAGCCAGGTTTATGAAGCAAAAGCCCCGCAGACGCGGGGCTTTTTTGTGGGCCGATTGGTTTCGGGTTACACCGCTTGCGACTTTGCCTCGGCCTTGGCCAGGCTCTTGTGGTGGCGCACATCAGTTCCCTGCACCCAGAAGATGACGTCCTCGGCAATATTGGTGGCGTGGTCTGCGACGCGCTCAAGGGCGCGGCAGATCATGAGCGCATTCAGCGCCTGCGGAGCAAGGTGGCTCTGCTCTTCCATCACCCTGGTAAGCGATTTGTA
Source organism: Occallatibacter sp. (assembly GCA_050014675.1). Taxonomy (GTDB): domain Bacteria; phylum Acidobacteriota; class Terriglobia; order Terriglobales; family Acidobacteriaceae; genus Telmatobacter. Next base: position 1,388 of record JBEKCW010000373.1, read on the forward strand.
GGCGGCTTTGTTCATCGAGTCCACGGCGTCGTCCATCAGCAGCACACCGCGGGCCAGCTCGGCATCGGCTTCAATAAACGATTGCAGGCTCTTGCGCACCATGTCTGCGGCCAGCGTGGCCATGCGGGGAATGTCGACAGGCAGATCGACGGCGGCCATCTGCTCCATGCTGCGAACGCGGTCGCTGATGCTCTTGGCGGAGTCGCCCACGCGTTCCAGATCGGCATTGATCTTGATGACGGAGAGGATAAAGCGCAGGTCGATAGCCATCGGCTGTTCCATGGCCAGCAGGTCAAGCGCGGATTGGTCGATGTCGCGCTCCATGCGATTGATGGCGATCTCGCTGCGATTGACCAGGTCGCAGATGGAGAGGTCGCGAACGCGATACGCCTCAATGGCGCGCTGAATGGCCTGCTCGGCAAGGCCGGCCATCACCAGCAGATTCTCCTTGAGGTCTTCGAGGCTTTGTTGAAAACGTATGCGTGTCATCCGAACCTGCCTGTGATGTAATCCTCCGTGCGCTTGTCGGATGGATTGGTAAAGATTTTGTGCGTGGTGTCGAACTCCACCATGCGACCATTCAAAAAGAAGCCGGTCTTTTCGGCTACGCGCGCCGCCTGTTGCATATTATGCGTCACAATCACGATTGTGTACTGCGTCTTTAGTTGGAAGATCAGATCTTCGATCTTCGAAGTCGAAACGGGATCGAGGGCGGAGGCCGGTTCATCCATCAGCAGGACCTCGGGATCGACGGCGAGAGCGCGCGCGATACACAAACGTTGCTGCTGTCCGCCGGAGAGGCTGGCTCCGGATTTCTTTTTCAGATCGTCCTTCACTTCATCCCAGAGGGCCGAGTTCTTGAGCGATTTCTCGACAATCTCGTCGAGCTCGCGGCGATTCGAAAAGCCGTTCAGTTTGAGGCCCGCAGCCACATTGTCGTAGATGGACATGGTGGGGAACGGGTTAGGCCGCTGGAAAACCATGCCGACGCGGCGGCGAATTTCGACGGGCTTGGCGTCGGCGTAAATATCCAGGTCTCCGATGCGCACCGAGCCTGTAACGCGGGCGATGGGATTGGTTTCGTGCATGCGGTTCAGGCAGCGGACGAAAGTGCTCTTGCCGCAGCCCGAGGGGCCAATGAGCGCGGTGGCGTGATTCGCCGGAATATTCAGATTGATGTCCTGCAGCGTGTGATTGGTTCCATACCACGCGTTCAGGTTCGAGACTTCAATGCCGACACCCACGTGCGCATTTCTCCTTGTGCACTCCAGCTAAGAATAGCGGGACTTGAGCGGCAATCTCCAGGGAGAATCGCCGTTTAACTGGTCCCCTTCAAAACGCCCCGGCTGGTGACATAACGGACCAGCGAGACAGAAAGAACAATCAAAATAATCAGCACCAGCGAGCCGGCCCAGGCCAGACGATGCCATTCATCGTAGGGCGAGAGCGCATAGACGTAAATCTGCAGGGGAAGCGCGGCGATGGGTTCGTTGAGGCTGGTGCTCCAGAACTGGTTGCCCAGCGCGGTAAAGAGCAGCGGCGCGGTTTCACCCGCCACGCGCGCAAAAGCGAGCATGCAGCCGGTGATAATGCCGGGCGAAGCCGTTTTAACGGTGATTGAAAGCACCGAGCGCCAGTTGGGAACTCCCAGGCCGAGAGCTGCTTCGCGCACCGCGTGCGGCACCATCAGGAGCATTTCCTCAGTGGTGCGGCAGATGGTGGGAACCATCATGATGCCAAGAGCGACGCCGCCGGCGAGGGCCGAATAGTGTCCCTGCGGAAGCACGACGAGCGAAAAAGCCGCAAGGCCCATGACGATGGAGGGCACGCCGTTCAAAACGTCGGCTGTGAAGCGGATGGCGTAAGCCAGCCTGGTGCCGCGGCCGAACTCGGCAAGATAGATTCCGGCGCCAATGCCGAGGGGGACGCCGATAGCGCTCGCTAAGCCAAGCAGCACGGCTGAGCCGACAATGGCATTGGCCATGCCGCCGCCGTTTTCACCAACAGGCACTGGCACCTTGGTAAAGAAGGCGAGGTTGAGCGAACCGAATCCGCGAATGAGCAGGTAGGCGAAGATGACAACCAGCGGCGTGACCACCAGAACGGTTGAGAGAACCGCTATCGCGGTCGCAGCGTGATCGGTCAACGTCCGAAACTTTGCCCGCAGCTTGAACTCATTTCCCACTCTGTCGTTGCCTCACAATTCCTGATTGGATGGTCGCTGTCAACCCGTTGCTAGTGGGCCTGCGCCGGCGCACCCCGTGTAACAGCCCAGACCAGCAGGCGAGCCAGGGCATTGACGATCACGGTGACGATAAAGAGCGCCAGGCCGATTTCGATCAGAGCGCTGCGATGCATGTCGCTGGTGGCTTCAGCAAATTCGTTGGCGATTACGGCGGCCATCGAGCTGCCGTTGGAGAGCAGGGATTTGTGAATCTCAGGGCTGTTGCCGATGACCATGGTGACGGCCATGGTTTCTCCCAGCGCGCGGCCCAGGCCGAGAATGATGCCGCCGACGATACCAATGCGAGCGTTGCGCAGAACGCCCATGCGAATCATCTCCCACCGCGTAGCGCCGAGAGCCAGAACCGCTTCCCGCTGCGAATGAGGCACGGCGGTCATGACCTCGCGCGTGAGAGAGGAGATGATGGGCAGAATCATGATGGCGAGTATGATGCCGGCGGCGACAAATCCAAGGCCGGTGGGATTGTCGTCGCTAAACAGGCCGGTCCAGCCAAGCGTGCCGACAAGGAACGGATTGACATGTTCGCGCAGCAGCGGCACCAGCACATACATGGCCCACAGGCCATAAACGATGCTGGGAATGGCGGCAAGCAGCTCGGTGAGAAAAGCAAGCGGGCCGCGCAAAAAGCCTGGGCACATTTCTGTGAGAAAAACGGCGACGCCGATGGCCAGCGGGACGGCCAAAAGTAGCGCGAGAAACGAGGAAACCAGCGTGCCGTAAACGAAAGGCAGCGCGCTGAAGTGCTCATTAACGGGATCCCAGAAGAGAACAGAGTTTGTGGTGACGTCGACGTAGATCTTGTAGAAAAAGCTGAAGTGGAATTTGTCCCATGCCATCTGCGAGCGGCCAATGAGTTCCACAAAGATGAGGACTACGATGCCGAAGATGCTGAAGCCACAGAGCGACATCAGGTATTGAAAGGCACGGTCGGCCAGTGCGGAGTTTCCGCGCGCGAGCAGGAACTTGCGAATCGCCGAAGTCGCTTGTCCCGACGGGTCCCCGCCCCTCTTTCCTGGGGGAAGAGAGGCTTCAGGTGGAGGGCTGGTTTGGGGGATGCGCAATTCGGACACGTTGACTTCCACAATATTCAGGCTAACGGCGCAATGTGAATGGGAGGTTACAAGTGTGCAAAATCAAGCGCATACAAGCAAGATCGTGGGGCGCGGAGTTAAGCTTAGATTTCACGTACTACCGGGGACCCCAGCTATGCGAATTGCAACTGTTTTCATTGCCGCCGCGCTTGCGGCCGCAGCGCTTGCAGCACAAACCTCATCCGCGGGTGACCCGCCGAGCCGTGAGTGGAAGGCTCAATGGGTGACCCACCCCACTGCGCCGCTGCGTGATCCGCTGGTGCTGCACTTTCGCAGATTCTTGACACTGGGTCAGGTTCCGGCCAGCTATCCGGTGCGGATAAGTGCCGATAACCGCTTTATTTTGTATGTGAACGGGACAAGGGTGGGTGACGGCCCGGCGCGCGGCGACCTAGCCCACTGGCGCTACGAATTGTTCGATCTGGCGCCGATGCTCAAGCGGGGGCAGAATTTGATTACGGCGACTGTGTGGAACTGGGGCGTCTATGCGCCGCTGGCGCAAATCTCTGACCGCACGGCATTTCTGCTGGAGAGCGAGGCGACCGGCGACGCCGACGCGAGTACGCCCAAGGGTTGGCAGGTGGAGATCGAATCGGGACATCGGCCGCTCGACCGCACCTCAGTGAATGTGGAGACTTATTTTGCGTCGGGGCCGGGCGAAGCGATTGACGCGGCGAATTACGACTGGAGCTGGAACTCGCCCGGCGACAAAAATCCGGCGTGGGTCGCGGCTGCGTCTCCGATGCGGGACAGCATGTTTTCGAGCGTGGCGCTCGCGCACTCGGCCGACGTGACGGCCGACAACAACTGGTGGCTGGTGCCAGACCGGCTGCCGCATATGGAATACAGGGCGACGAGCGCGGGAGAGATTGTGCGGCTCGACTCCATTGGCGACGAACAGCCAGGGTTAAATAGGTTTCCGGCCGCGTCGGCAACCCTGCCCCCGGGCATTCACACGCACATTCT
>JBEKCW010000374.1:0-5665 GCA_050014675.1 Occallatibacter sp.
ATGAAGTCTGTGCCGGCCGTGGTATCGCGCAGCCACCTGAGGCATTGCAGAACTTCGCCGTCATCGATTGAAGTGAGCGCGCGCAGGATAATGCCCATAGGCCAGATGTTCTTGAGCCCGGTGTGCGGGCTGCCAACGCCTGTGGCCGCTGTGCCCGTAAAAAAGTACGGATTGCTGTTGCCAAGCACAAACTGCCGTGTGCGCTGGTACAGCGGATCGTTGACGTCGCAGCAGCCAAGATAAGGAAGGCTCACGAGTCCCGGCGCATTCGAGTCATCCATCAGCAGAGAATTGGCGAAGCCGTCCACTTCATAGGCCCATATCCTGCCGAGCAGTGGGTGTTGAACGGTCGCGTACTGATCCACGGCGGCCCTGACACTCGTGAGCAGTTCGCCGCAGGCAGTTGCGAGTTTACTGTCTGACACGCTTGCGGCGTTAATCTCCAGCAATTGCTCGAGCGAGCGGATAGCGAAGAGATTCGCCGGTACAAAGAGCGGATAGATGCAGGCGTCGTCGGAGGGACGAAACATTGAGAAGATCATGCCTACGGGCCGCGCGGGGTTGCCGTAGCCATCCAGCGGCACCGTGTCATAGGGAATAGAGCTCAGGCGCGTGAATTGGTAAGGCCCGTGTCCATTGATTCGCTGCTGCTCCTGAAATGTCTCGACGACTCGCCACGCAGCGGACTTCCATGCCGCGTCGAATACGGCGGTATCGCCAGTGGCGCTCCAGTACGCGTGCGCCAGCCGGATGGTGTAACAGAGCGAGTCGAGCTCCCATTTGCGCTCGGCCACGCCTGGCTTCATTTCCGTTTGGTCGTGGAGTGACCAGCTCAGCGGCGGATCGGAAACATTGCGCGAGAAAGCATTGGCATAAGGGTCGATGAGGATGCACTGAGTCTGCCGGCGTATCACGCCCGCAATCAGCCGCGCCAGTGCGGCATCGTCTTTCGCGAATCCGACGTAGGGGTGCATCTGTGCAGAAGAATCGCGCAACCACATTGCATCGATGTCGCCGGTGATAACAAAGGTGTCAGGCTTGCCATCGAGCGTTCCCGGAAAGACAGTGGTGTCAAGGGTGTTGGGAAAACAGCGCTCAAACATCCTGGCCAGCACGGGATCGGCGATCTGCGCCTTTACCCGCATGATCGCGGCCTCGATGACCGGGCTTTGAAATCTGCGATCTGCCACGCCAGGCCGCCCGTCTGCCGGAGACCATGTGCGCGCTCTCAGAGAGGCAGGAACAGCGGCCGTGGCGCAGATTGCTGCGCAACCACGCAGAACGGCGCGCCTGGTGATTGAAGTTGTCTCCTGTGTCATGTTTTCCTCTCCGCATCCCGCGGCGATTCGACGCAACTGCCACGAATGATCTAAGGTAAATGGTTCGGGCACGAGGAGGACAGCATTCATGCGTAGACGCGAATTTCTGAAGACCGGCGCCGCCGTCGCGGCGGGAACGATGATGCCAACCTATCGGTGGGTGAGCGCGCAACAGCGAGCGCAAATTGCGAATGGGCTTATCGAGAATGCGCTTCCTCTCATCGGCACCGGCTGGCACGGGCACATGTTTCCAGGCGCGGTGGCGCCCTTCGGCATGGTGCAGTTGAGTCCCGACACAAGCGGCATGCCCGAGCCGAAATGGAACACCCAGTGGGATCTGACCGGTTGGGATCACTGTTCCGGTTATCACTATCGCGACAATTGCGTTTTAGGTTTCAGCCACACTCATCTGCAGGGCACCGGCGCCAGCGATCTCGGCGATGTGCTGTTGATGCCGCTGGTGGAGGGACGCAACTGGAGCTGGAACACCGGCGATCCGGGCCAGCAGGCGGACGCTCAGATTGAGGCCATCGGTGAAAAGTCCGGCTGGGTCTTTAAGGAAGCGGAGCGCGGCTACCGCTCAGCCTTCTCGCACGATCGCGAGCAGGCGCGGCCCGGCTACTACTCGGTGCACCTGGATACGCCCGATGTTCACGCCGAACTTACGGCGACCACGCGCTGCGGCATGCACAGGTACCGCTATCCTGCGCTTGTGAAGAGTGTGAACGGCCTCATGCTCGATTTGGTCCATGGTATTGGATGCGAAGTGTACGCGGCCGAGCTGCGCATTGAGAGCGGAACGCGCGTCAGCGGCGTTCGTTCGACGCACGGCTGGGCCGCGGATAAGCAGGTCTTTTTCGTCATCGAGTTCTCCCGGCCATTTGCGTCGGTCGAAGTGCAGCAGGATGGGGCAGCGCACGGGGCCGCGATCGGTGACCGCATTGCCGGCAAGCAGATCAAGGCCATCTTCACGCAGAGCGCTGATGCCGGGCCGCTGGTGGTGCGCGTCGGAATCTCCGCAACCAGCGTCGAGGGAGCACAGAAGAATCTTGCAGACGAAATTTCTCACTGGGAATTCGATGCCGTGGTGCGCGCCAATAGCCAGGATTGGTCTCGTGCGCTCGGTGTGCTCAGCGCAGACCTGCCCAGCCATGAGCTGAACCAGACCTTCGCAACGGCTGCGTACCACGGCCTTATTGCGCCGGCAACATTCAACGATGTTGACGGGGCCTATCGCGGCCAGGACCACAAGAACAATCCCAATCCCGGCTTCACGAAGTACACCACGATTTCCATCTGGGACATCTATCGCGGCGAATTTCCGTTCCTCATGCTGATGCAGCCGCATCGTATCGGCGATATCGTCAAGACGCTGCTCGCGGACTATCGCCAGCTCGATCAGCATTCGCTGCCGGTGTGGCCGCTGTGGGGCAACGAGACATGGTGCATGACCGGCTTTCATGTGGTCGGAATGATCGTGGGCGCGTATGCGTACGGTTTGCGCGACTTCGACGCAGAGGCTGCCTACGCCGCCATGCGCGACACTGCGATGGTGGGCGCAACCGCCAACGACAACAAAGCGCTGCAGGTACAATTCCGCAAATTGGGTTATGTGGCGGCGGGCAAGGAAAGGCAATCCGTTTCGCGCACACTCGATTTCGCGTATGACTTCTGGTGCGTAGGCGCGATGGCAGATCTGCTTGGCAAGCACGACGACGCGGCAATGTTCTACCAGCTCGGCCAGAACTACAAAAATCTCTTTGATGCCACGACCGGATTCATGCGCGGCAAAATGGAAGACGGCAAGTGGCGCGAACCGTTCCGCCCCGACCAGGAATACTGGGAAGACTACACGGAGTCCGACGCCTGGCAGGCCACGTTCAACGTGATGCAGGATGTTGAGGGGCTGATCAATCTTTATGGCAGTGACGAGGCCTTCGTCGCCAAGCTCGACGCGCTCTACGCCGCGCCCTCAAACATTCTCGAGTCGCCGCCAGACATCACCGGCATGGTGGGCCAGGATGCGCAGGGCAACGAGCCCAGCAATCACATTCCTTATCTCTACAATTTCGCCGGCGCGCCGTGGAAGACGCAGCAGCGGGTGCGGCAAATTGCGCGGCTCTACAACAACACGCCGCAGGGCATCCCCGGCAACGACGACTGCGGGCAAATCTCAACATGGTTCAACTTCGCTGCGCTGGGCTTCTATCCCGTGAACGCTGTTACAGGCGTTTACGTGCTCGGCAGCCCGCTCGTGAACCGGGCGACGCTACGCAATACTGCCGCGGGCACCTCGTTCACCGTAGTCGCCGAGAACAACTCTGACCAGAACGTGTACGTCCAAAGTGTCGAACTCAATGGCAAAGCGCTCACCCGTTCCTGGTTCACGCATGCTGACATCGTGGCTGGCGGCGAACTGCGCTTCCACATGGGCCGAGAGCCGAATAAAGCGTGGGGTTCCGCAGCCGCAGATCGGCCACCCTCCGGACTCGTCCGGGCCGGACGATAGACTTTTTCGCTATCCCCTGTCGGGAAAATGGGGCAGCAAACGCCCCGCTAACTATCGAAGCCAAATTCCGGGCTTGTTTGGATCAAGTGGTCGCGGATCGCGTCAGGTAGCAATATAATTGGAGTCGAAGCGGGAGTAGTTCAGTGGCAGAACGTCAGCTTCCCAAGCTGAATGTCGCCGGTTCGATCCCGGTCTCCCGCTCCATAGATTCAGCATCCTGCTAACCGTCCGGGCAGATAAAGTAATTCTTCAAACCGTTAAGAAAACACCATTCTCAAGTCGATCAGGATCATCCTTTTTCGCAGATGGGGCCCTGGCAATCAGGCTCATTCTCTCGCCCGGCAACCGCCGTATTCGAAGTTCCACATGAATCTCGCAGCAGAGTGCAGCTGATCCCCTTTTCGAGTCGCTGCCCGCGCAGAGCGAGGGATGGAATCAAAAACAAACCCCGCCCGAAGGCGGGGCTTGGCAATGCGGCAAAAGGGCCGCTTATTCCTGGGAGATGCTGATCTGCGGCGATGTCTTATCGACGTCGATGCAGACAAGCCGCCCCTTTGTACTGGAGTTGGTGGCCTTGTCGACGCTGATGGCAATGCAGTAGCTCTCCGTCATGGTCGCACCGCTCTGCGTGACGTTGAGGTCGAAGATGCCGTACGCACCGTTTGGATCGTAGGTTGCGTCGGGCACAAGGGTGGCCGTAGCGGCTTGGTCGGTCAAGGTTTCGTCCCAGTCGGCCTGGTTCTGGCCGCCCTTATCCTGAGCGAAGTAAGTGAGGGCGCCGCTGCTATTGGCCGTGAGGTCTGTGGATTTGAAGTTGTTGTTGTAGTCGCCGTTTGGCACAACCAGCGAGAGATAGGTGGCGTCGAGATCGTTGAAAGCCCACTTGCCGGAGCTGGGAACTGTCTGCGGCTCGATCCAGCCGAGCTGGTCTTGCGTTATCGAGGCTCCGCCGTTGCCAAGGTCCCCAAGCAGCACCAGTGCGGAGCCCGTGTCGTAGACGTAAAACACGTCGCCGGTTTGGCCATTCATTGTTGTACGCCCTGTGGTGTGGTCGGTGGTGAGAACGATTCCGCTGGGGTTACCCTCGGTTTTGAAGGTGCCTTCCTCATTTTCGAGCATTGGGCTACCGCCCGTGAACGATCCACTGGTGGTGCTCCCAATAAGCATCGTCTCCTGAGCTTTATAGTCGGTCAGGTTTGAATCCAACCCCGAGGTATACATCACCATGGGGCCGCTGAGCGGATAGCTGGCCGCGACGGCCATCGCATTCTGCGCCCGCATCTGGCCGATATCAAAGCCGGAGCCGTTGGATGTATTGAGCGGACTGGCGCTCATCAGTAGGCTCTCACCCACCGTGTTATTGGTGATGTAGATAACCGAGGGGACGGCGCCCTGGCCTGTCGGACCGGCAGAGACCATCATCAGGCCATAGGCGTCAAGAGCGGAAGTTACCGTACCGGAGCCGGTCATTTCACCGTTATAGACACCGGCATCCACGATGTCCTGCACAAACGACATCGTGGTGCCACTGTTTCCATATTCCATTGAGCCCGCGATGGTCTCGATGTTTCCCTTATCGTCTTCGCCTCTCATGCCGTAGACGGAGCCACCGCTTGGAGTGATGGTATTGAGCGCAGTCGCTGTGTTCTGCTGGTAGCAGTGCCCGGCGCCATGATGAGTGCTGGGCGAGGAGCCTGCATCGTCCATCCTCACAAGGTCGAATTCTGAGAATTGGCCGCTGCTGTTGAAGTTGCCGCCGGCGATGGCCCAAAGTCCCGGAGCAGTTAGATAACCCCGGCTATCTGAGCCTACAACGTAGGTGCCTGTGAGGCTCCCG
>JBEKCW010000375.1:0-5611 GCA_050014675.1 Occallatibacter sp.
CGAAGCCTTGGCAAAATCAATCGCCGCCAAGCAGGCTAAAGGGAACAAGAAGAAACCCTCTTCACGCCGCATGCTCAAGACTAACCCGAACCTTACGCCCAAGCGCTGAAGCGATATTCACCAGCGCGTCCAGCGAGAATCGCGAAATCCGCCCACGCAGCAGATCGTTGATTCGCGGCTGTGACACCCCGCACCGTTTCGCCGCTTCCTTCTGCGTCCAGCCGCTCGCCTTGATAATCGCCTCGATCTCGTCCATCAAATCGGAGCGCACAGTGAGGTTCGCCGCCTCTTCGGGCGTCTCCGCAATCGCATCCCAGACATTCGCAAATTCATGCATTTCCAGCTTGCTCATACATCACCTCGCATCAACTGTTTGAATCGCAGTTTGGCGATATCCTTATCCCGTTTCGAAGTCACTTGCGTCTTCTTTTGAAATGCATGAAGAACGTAAACTGCGTTGGCGAATCTCGCCACGTACATCACGCGAAAGGTTCCCGATTCATCCCAAACTCGGATCTCCTCCACGCCTTTGCCTACATCGGGCATGGGCTTGAAGTCATCCGGCAGATCGCCTTTTTGCACTTTCAAAAGCTGGCGGCCGGCGCTCTGTCTCGCGTCCCGGGGGAATTCGCACAATGCTTTATGCGAGTCGCCGAGAAACCGCAATACTTTCACTTTTGAAGTATATCAGATTGGATATATCGCGCAATAGCCACATGCCTGTCAGGTGCGCTCAGTTTGTTACTGTTGACCCATGCCCCAAACCGCTCCATCCCCGGCCGAGACCAACATCGATCTTCAATCGCTCGTTACCGACGTTGTTGCCCTGGCCATGAAGGCCGGGGCCACCGACGCCGAAGCCGTAGCCCGCGAGGGCGACGAGTTCAGCGTCAACGTGCGCATGGGCGAGGTTGAAACCATCAAGGAGTCAGGCTCCCGTGCTCTCGGGTTGCGCGTGTTCAGGGGAAAGCGGTCGGCCTCAACCTCCACTAGTGATCTGACTTCAGACGGCGTGCGCAAGTTGATTGAAGGCGCAATGGCGCTATCGCAGATTACGGAAGAAGATCCTTTCGCGGGCCTGCCGGAAGCTGAGGAATTTGGCCCGGCGGTCGAGATTCCGCGCGCCGAAGACCAGCATCTCTACTTCGACGACGTTTACTCGCTGCCCGCGGCTGAGCGGGTTGAATGGGCGCGGCGCTGCGAGGCTGCGGCGCTGGCTGCCGATCCGCGCATCAACAATTCCGACGGGGGCAGCTTTGACGCATCCACCGGACGGCGGGCCATCGCCAACTCGCGCGGGTTTGCGGGCGGATACCGTTCGAGCTATGCGGGCGTGAGCGCGGCGCCGCTGGCCACCGATGCCGACGGAAAGATGCAGCGCGACGGCTGGTGGTCGAGCGCGCGTTCCCTGGCATTGCTGGATTCGCCTGAGTCGGTAGGCTTGGAGGCGGCGCGCAGAACAATTCGCCGGCTCGGCGCGCGGCGGGTTCCCACGCAGCGCGTGCCGATTGTTTTTTCCCCCGAATCTGCGCGGACGCTGATTGGGTCGATCTTCGATGCCGTGTCGGGCGACTCGATCTGGCGCGGCGCGTCGTTTCTGGCAGGCAAGCTGGGCGAGACGATTGCCGTTTCGGGACTCACCGTGGTGGACGACAACCTGATGGTGTTGCCGAACGGCGCCGGCGGATTCGGCACCTCGCCGTTTGACGCGGAGGGACTGCCATCGCTGCGAACCCTGGTGATTGAACACGGCGTGCTGAAGAACTACATGCTGAACACCTACACGGCGCGCAAGCTGGGCATGAAGTCGACGCATAACGGTGCGCGCGGGCTGGCCGGCACACCCGGCGTCGGGTGCGGGAATTTGTACGTTCATCCCGGTCTCTCATCCAAAGAGCAAGTCGTCGGAGACGTCAAGGCAGGACTGTATGTGACCAGCCTGATGGGAACCGGTGTGAACGTGGTGACCGGCGATTATTCGCGCGGCGCGGCGGGTTTGTGGATCGAGAACGGCGAGCTGACCCACGCGGTCGAAGAGATAACGATTGCCGGCAACCTGGGCGAAATGCTGAAGAATATTACGGCCATCGGAAGCGATTTGGTATTTCGTACTTCGATTGCCTCGCCGACGCTGCGGATTGATGGGATGACCGTGGGGGGAAGCTGAGAACAGCTAGCCCGAATTTCTCAACAGGTCACCGGCTCTGACTTTGAACCCAGTCGCACTTCCATGTGCAACCTGGAGCCGGCATACTCTTGAACCGTCAAGCTACAAACTGTCTCACCCAAGGGGTTCACCCCAATAATTTGTCAAGGGCCACGCAACTCCCCCCAATGAATACAAAGCGTTTAGCGCCCAATATATCCTGCGGGCCAATACCGGCCTGTGTCGCACAATACTAGATAGGAAAGGACCGGTCAGGGGTCATGAACGGCACCAGCATCTCCGCCATCAGCGCGGCCCTCCGCATGGGCCGGCCCCTGGCCGGCGATTTCGCAACAATCCATTTCCTTCAAAAAGCACGCAGAAACTGTACAACAGCGAACAGCGCCAATAGAATCAACAGCTTGGAGCAACATTTCCGCACAGGTTTCATACAGAAACCGCACAGATCCCACGCAGAAACGGTGGCCCGGGGCGAAATTTAGAGGCGGCCGGTTTTGCGCAATTAGGTCTTTGGATTCACAGCCGGGCGGGCATTGGGTTTGCGTTACGCTAAATTCTTATGGGGCTCATCCGGATTCTTTCCGATCAGGTGGCGAATCAGATCGCCGCCGGCGAAGTGGTGGACCGCCCCGCCTCAGTGGTGAAAGAGCTGCTTGAGAACGCGATCGATGCCGGCGCAAGCCGGATTCGCATCGAGGTTGAGGGCGGCGGCCGCAAGCTGATTCGCATATCCGACGACGGCCACGGCATGAATCGCGACGACGCGCTGCTGGCCTTTGAGCGCCACGCCACTTCAAAGCTGCGCAGTGCCGACGATCTGCTGGCCATTGCCACGCTGGGCTTTCGCGGCGAGGCGCTGCCGTCGATTGCATCGGTTGCCCGCGTCACTCTGGACACGGCAACAGGCGACGAGGCAGCCGGCACGCGAATGGAAATCGCGGGTGGGAAAATTCATAACGTCGAAGACGCCGCTTTGCCCCGTGGGACCACCATCGCCGTCAGCGATCTGTTCTTCAACACTCCGGCGCGGCGCAAGTTTCTGCGCGCTGAGTCGACCGAACTCGCGCATGTGACGGCGCTGGTGACGCACTACGCGCTGGCCCACCCCGAAAAGCACTTTGAGCTGGTTTCGGCAAGCCACACACTGGTTGCCGCGCCGCCCGTGACGCGCACGGCGGAACGCATCTACCAGATCTTCGGCAAAGAGACCCTGGGCCAGTTGCTGCCCGTAGCTGCTGAGTTGCCGCTGGAGCGCGTGGGACTGCCCGAACCGCCGCCATGGAAGGTTGATCCTGATGTTCCCAAGCGGATTCCGGGCACATTGCGGCTCACGGGGTTTTACTCCAAGCCCGAGTTGCAAAAGCTGAACCGGAACTCGATCTACATCTTCGTGAACAAGCGGCTCATTCGCGACCGGCTCATGATGCATGCCATCACCGAGGCCTACCGGAACGTGATTCCGCCCACCAGTTTTCCGGTGGTGCTGCTTTTCATTGAAATGCCGCCCGAAGAAGTGGATGTGAATGTGCACCCGGCCAAGACCGAAGTGCGCTTCAGGCAGCAGAACCTGGTGCACGATTTTATCCGCGACAGCCTTCGCATGGCGCTGGTGAAAGCGCGGCCTGCGGCAGGATTCCTGAACGCGCTTCAGTCGCAGCCAACGGCCAGCCCATCGCTGATTCCGACGGCCACCTCCCCGTTGCCCGGCGCGCCGGCACCGTTGCCTGATTCAGATCCCGATGCGTTAGCGACAGCCGCGAGAGACGCCGAACCGTTCCAGCTGACGCCTCGCCAACCGTCGCCGGTACCGGGCAGGCTGCCGTTTGGAGCCGGCGAGGGTGAAGGGCCGGGCTTCGATATCGGCTCCCGGTTCGGCAACTTTGACCCGCGATTCTTCGACAAGCGGGCCTGGGGCGAGGCAGCGGCAGCCCTGTTTCAGCCTGCGGTACAGCCCGACGGCCTTGAATGCAGCCCCGGGAACGCCGGAGCGCTGTCGGACTCAGCCGATGCCGCGGCAGCAGCGGCAATGGTAGAGGCCGAGCAAACAGCGAACAATCTCAACCACTTAGGGTCGCTCAAGCCGCTTGGGCAGCTGAGAGAATCGTTCATTTTGGCCACCGGCGAAGACGGTTTATGGATCATCGACCAGCATGTTGCACACGAAAGAGTGCTTTTTGAAAAAATATTGCGCGAAAGGCAAATTGAGAGCGTACAGCGTCAACGGCTGCTGATGCCCATGCTTGTTGAGCTGAAACCTGAACAAATGATTGTGTTTGCGCGCATTGCCGAGGAATTGGAGCGGAACGGCTTTGAAGTGGAGCCGTTCGGCCCGCAGACGCTTGCGGTGAAGGCTTCGCCGGTCGGTTTGGAGGGCGCAGAGCTTGAGCGAACGCTGGCTGAAGTGATCGAACAATCGGCCAGCGACAGCGATGATGAGTCTTATCCGCTGGAACGCCAAGCAACTAACAATGAACAACTTACATTGATTCGCAGCCGCATTGCGGCCTCCATTGCCTGCCACTCGGCCATCAAGGTAAACACCCCTCTTGACCCGGAACGTATGGAATGGCTATTGTTGGAACTTGCTAAGACGAGTCACCCAACTAGTTGCCCGCATGGACGTCCAATAGCTTTGCTGTATTCTTGGAGAGAGATCTTGCGGGCCTTCCATCGGGTCTAGACCCTGTGTAAGGTGGCATTACCGCTCTCAGGAGCGGATAGCCGGGCGCAGAAAAGGCAAAACCGGGAAGCATATCCCGGACTGCTTGCATCAAGTTGACGCTCATTGTAGAGAAGCCCGGCGACCGGCGAAACAGGCCGTGGGTCCGGCAGGCGTCAACCTTTGGCAATGAGGCAAAAACAGGACGCAATAAATCTGGTTATGCCGTAGCGCCAGCCTGGAAGTGAGGATTTTTTCTTTGACAGCAGAGCAATTGGAAGCGTCGCGCGTAGAACGTATGCGCCTGAATGGGCACGGAGCACTGACTCTTGAAGATGCCCGAACCTGGATCGAGGAGACGGGACTCTGTCTCTTTCTTCCGCGCCGCCAGTATTCCGCGGGATTGGCCCCCTCGTTTGTAGAGGCCGTCGCGGGCGAGCGCAATTCAAACCCGGATCAAAAGCACATTACACTTGCCGAGGAGCTGCTGGTTCGGCTTGAGCTTGACGGCATCGCAGTTCGACTCAACCTGCTTGGCCAGCCCGGCGAACAGCCTGACTTTGTTGTGGCCGCATGGGTTCTGCCCTACGTGTACGCTCTGCGCGGCGACCGCGACTGGCGCCGTACTCCGCAACTGACCGGCTCGCGGCAGGTATCGCCCTTGGCCATCCAGGCCTACAAGCTGCTCGAGACGGGCGAACAAACGATCCCGCAGCTGAAGCATGCGTTGGGCAAAGAGGTATCGGAGTCGGCGGTGCTGCGCGCCATCACCGAGCTTTGGCAGC
>JBEKCW010000376.1:0-5586 GCA_050014675.1 Occallatibacter sp.
TCCGCAGTATGCATGTTTCCAGTCTGCGCTCATGGCTGGTAATTAACTGCAACGGGCGGGCGAAAAAACTGCGGCTTGGGCAGGATTGTGAGAAATGCGGTTTAGTTTCTTATCAGGGCACGGATTCATCCGTGCCGAAACGGCCTCAAAACGCTCTGGGCTTTAGCCCCTGCGGGCTGTTTCTTCTTCACAAATTTGCACCGACTCGATTCACCAAACGCTGACCAATGCCGACCCGACGGGCATCGGTCCCAATGCCGCCAGGATTAGGACAACCGGGAATGGTAATCAAGGGGTTATTTCCCTCTTGGCAGGGCGTCCGGCGTCACCCCATCACAGCTCCATATGCAACTGCCCGGGGTGGGCATCGATCCTTTGCAGGTTCCTGTCAGTTGCGCATTGGCCTTTTGGAGCTTGACGAACCCTGTCATTTGCTGGTCCGTTTCCCAGGACATATTAACTTCAATGACCGTGAACTTCTTCTTTTCATAGGTTGCCTTCATGCTCGCGTTAACGCACCCCAGGCCGGTTGCCTTCCGGTTGATCTCAGTCTGAGCGTTCTCCGCGCCCTTCGGGTCCATCCAGCCCTTCACACTCAGTTGCGTCAGCAAATTTTGAACACCCGGGTCGCTGCTCTCCGCGGCTCCAGCGGCAAGCAGTTCCTGCCCGGCCTGATATCCGGCGAAAGGAGCATCCAGCCTGATGGCGGCCGCTGCGCGAAGCTGCCATATCAGCGTCTCGTGCGGATGTTTCAGAATAAAAGGACCGCTCTTGACCATAAGCTCTTGCAGCGACTTCTTTTGTTGATCCGGGTCCGTGGCTTGCTGTGCTTCGCGTCCCAGCTCAATGAGCGCGTTGTAATCTACCTTATCGAGGCCGGTAAGCGGTCCGGCATCCGCTTGCTGGGCATCCGATTTGCGGAACCAGCTCTCGGCTTGTGCATAATCCATGGGCACGCCCAAACCATATGCGAATGCCACCCCCAAACTGTATTGTGCATAGGCGTTGCCGTGGTCAGCCGCCTTGCGGAACCACACCACGGCCTGCGCCGAATCTTGTGGAACACCCTTGCCACTCTGATACAACCACCCCAGGACAGCCTCACCGCGGGCGTTGCCTTGATCGGCCGCCTTGCGCGACCAGATCAAAGCCTGCGCGTAGTCCTGGGAGACGCCAGTTCCGTCTGCGTACATGGTTCCCAGACTGGCTTGCGCAGCGGCATTGCCCTGGTCAGCCGCCTTGCGGCACCATGATGCTGCCTGCGAATAATCCTGCGCAACATCCCCGCCCTCCAGATAAGTCCGGCAGAGTGCAGCGGGCGCATCGGTATCCCCTCCCTCTGCCAGCGAGCGAAGGGAATCGGCAATCTCTTTACCAAAGGTCGGCATTCCTTTGCCGAAGAGCGCGCTTCGGGCTGCCAAGGTTACATTCGTTTGCTTCTGTTCTCCCTTGCGCAGGTAGGCGATGGCAACTGTTGTTCCCGGCGCAGACGCGTTAAGAACCTTCGTCAGTTCCTCTGAGTCCTTAACCTGCGTATCGTTCACGGCTGTGATCAAGTCGCCGGGCAGCAGGCCGGCCTGGTCGGCGGGGCCGCCTTTGATAACGTACCCGACTTTGGCTCCTTTGCCGCCCTCACCATAGAGCGTCACTCCAATTGAGCCTGGTTCAGGCGGCGTGTTTGGGGTCGAAGCAGTTGTCCCGGCTGCGGGTTGGGCCGGAGTCAAGTTGCCTGCCGGCTGGGCGTTGGCCGGAGACGAGGCGGCAGGGGCAAGCAACTTCTCAAGCAGCGCCTTGGCCTTGATCAGACGTTGATCGTCAGGATAGGCCACAAGCAGCCCATTCGTTAGCTGCAGCGCGTCAGCATTTTTCCCAGCCTTCACCAGATCGGTGATCTTCGCAGTCATTTCTTCCGGCGCCTGTGCAGCTGCTTGAGGGTTGCTTCCAGCAGGTGCACCGCCATCCGTTTGGGCATGGAGCGGAGAGAGGCAGATCAGGGCAACAAACAACCATCCAAGAAAGTACCGCGGAAGCTTCACCAAGAGCACTTACCTTTCAGTTCTGCGGCGCTGGGGCAGGGTTTGGCGACAGGCCGGCTGGGACTGCGGCCTGTGCAGGCCTTTCGGGAATGGCAGGCTTTGCGGGAATGGCTGGCTTTTCGGGAACATTCCCAGGATGAAGTACCTGATCCCACATTCGCTCTTCCAGCACGTCGTCCAACCCCCCGTGCATTGCAAACTTGGCGTCTATCTGCTCCTGTTCCTGGGGATCCGCAAGCGGGTTGTGCAACCTCGGGCTGTCGGCCGGACGCTGCGGCCATTGGAACTGAGGCGTGCTCGATTGCGGCGGCTGAAAGAGTAGTTCTATATCTCGAGCCTCTGGCAACTGAACCCGTGGATCAGGTGGCTCTGCAAGCGGAGCATGATTCCCTAATACTCCGTAGAGCTGGTTTTTGAGCTCCTGTGGGTCGACAGACGTTTTTGTGGCGCTGCTCAGGTCCACGACTGCGGAATCGCCATGGGGTACGATTGCAGACGCGCCAGAAGCCGGAGCATCCCCGCCGAGCACCCCGTAGAGCTGGCTCTTGAGTTGCTGCGGGTTGACAGAGGTTTTTGTTGCGGCGCTCAGGTCCACGACGCTGGGGTCATCGAGAACGGCATTGAGAGTGTTTGCATTCGCCGCCGGGGGGTGAGTCGTTGCCGCGCCCGGGTTCAGATTCACTTCGTTGAGGAGATCCCCGGTACTCAGGGCTGGGGCGGTGTTGCCCAAAACCTCGCGCAGCGCATTGTTGATGTTCCCGGTCGCCCGATAGTCTTGCTGGAGCCGCATGAACTTATCCCGATCGGTCAGCTCGACCAGGCTTCTTGCGTTCTTCAAGTTATTCTGGATTACGGCATCGTTGGGGTTGTAGCTCGCAGCCTGCTCAAAATCCTGCACCGCGGTTTTATAATCGCCCGAATTATAGGCGGCAACTCCATTCTGGTTAAGGCTTTGAGCACTCACGAGCGAGGCATTCGGTTGGCCGTTCGACGTGTTTGGCGTTGCTGTTTCCTTCACCCCGAATGCCTTGCCAATCAACTGCCATAAAGGATTGGGGGCCCCGGGTACGGGGGCTCTGCCGCCAGTGCAATCCACAACAGCACACCTTTGGGCGTCCGGTGCGCGGTAATCAGGTTGCGCAAAGACATTCGATGCAGCGAGCGGTGCGAGCGAAAAAAGCAATCGAGCACCGAGTATCACCCACTTAGCCATTTCGATCCTCCTCGCAATTCTCCGGACAGATTGCCGCGACGAGACGCGCATTTCGTGCTGATGATCAGGCCCGTTAGAACGAATTTCCTGGAGCAAGTCTGCTTCAATAGGTAGATCCAGACCGGAGCAGGTGCGAAGTTATAGTCAACCATTCCCGGGAAGCCGCAATGCTTTTCGCAAGTATCAGCCAGCCACAGAAACCTCTGCAAGCCAAAAATGAGGTATTTTCGCGCCGTTGTGAGGGTAGCCACGGAATCCTTGTGTCGTTGCGCTCCTGGGTGGCGGGTCGCCCCGACCCGGGATATTTCCAAACCACTATCGAGGGCGGCCCCGGTCCCTCGCATTTGGGGACCGGGGATGCGGTACAGACCGGGCGCATCTCCGACACTGCACCACCGCCGTGTTAGCATTCTCCGCGAACTATCAATCACAGGAGATCGACTATTGAAGAGCAGATTCCTGGCGCTTCTGCCCCTGCTTATGTTTGCGGCAATCGGAACCGCTCGGCAGACGAGCGCAGATGCGGCTCCATCTCGCGCAACCTATCTCGCCCTCGCCGCCGAGGTTGACCACGCGCTCCACAGCGACGTGCTCAATCTCTGGTATCCGCGCTCCATCGACCATCGACATGGCGGCTTCCACGCGCACTTTGCGCGCGACTGGCAGTGGGCCCCGAGCGATGGCAAGTTCTCAGTCTTTCAGGGGCGCATGACCTGGGTCGCTTCGCAGGTGGTTCTTCGCGAGCCTGACAAGAAAGCGGAGTACCTGCCCTATGTCAATCAGGGGCTCGACTTTCTCGAAAACGTAATGTGGGACAAGCAGGACGGCGGCTTCTTCTGGGGGCTCGACGACGATGGGCACGTGACGCCGGCGTTCACCGATGGCAAGCAGCTTTACGGCATCGATTTCTGCATCTACGGCGCAGCGGCGGCCTACCAGGCAACGGGCGACAAGCGCGCTCTCGAACTCGCAAAGAAAGGCTTTTACTGGCTCGACCAGCACGCTCACGACACGGTGAACGGCGGCTACTATGAATCGCTGACCCGCGATGGCAAACCGCTGGAGCCGCATGCGCCGCCCGGCCAGATCGACGAAGGCCCCGTCGGTCCCGTCGGCTATAAATCGATGAACGCGCACATTCACCTGCTTGAAGCGCTCACCGAGCTCTACCGCGTATGGCCTGACGCAACCCTTCGCGCTCGCCTCGAAGAAACTCTCTCCGTTGTGCGCGACAAGATCTGCATCGAGCCGGGCGTGATGAATCTCTACTTCACCAATGACTGGCGCGCGATTCCCGGCCCCGACTCCTTCGGGCACGACGTGGAGACGGCCTACCTGATGCTTGAGACCGACGAGCTTCTGCATCACCATGCGAGCGAGAAGACCGAACGCATGGCCAGGATGCTGGTCGATCATGCGCTCGCCTACGGATGGGATTCGGTGAATGGCGGCTTCTTCCGTGAAGGACCGACCTTCGGCAAGCCAACCGACACCAACAAGGAGTGGTGGATTGAGTGCGAGGGCCTGAACGCGTTGCTGCTGATGCATCAGCGGTACGGGAAACAGGCCCCGATTTACTTTCAGCGATTCCTCGAGCAATGGGCCTTCATCAAGAACCACACAATCGACTCGCGATATCACGGCCTGTTCAACCTGACCACCGCCGACGGCAAGCCTTTGATCCAGGACAAGGGAAGCATTTGGAAGGGGGGCTACCATGACGGACGCGCCTTTTGGAACGTGAGCGCCCGGCTCCGTGAGTTGGCACAGGAACCATAGCGGTGATCATATTAAGCAAATACGATCATTGTTGGTTGCCTAAAACTGAGCAGTTTTCCGGATACGCTCCGGGAGCAAAAAATGGCCACATTCGCTCAATTCATAACAAAGTGATCAACCCATTGAGTCGTTTTAGTAGAAATCTTGATACTATCGGCACAAATTGTTGGGGCCCCCGCAATGGCGGAGTAGAATTGCCCTGTTATGGCGGAATCGATCAATCGCCGATCCGAAGAGATCGTTAAGTACCTTTTGAAGGCTGGAACTGCCACCATTGAAGATCTCCTTGCCGTGGCCGGTTCTTCAGCTCCAAGCATCCGGCGCGATCTTGCGCGGCTTGAAAACCGCGGGCTGATTCGCCGCACCCACGGCGGCGCAGAACTCGCCGAACCGCTTCTCTATGAACCATTTCGATACGACAGCTCATTTATTGCCCGCGAGCAGCGTCACGCCGCTGAAAAGCGCCGCATTGGCCTGGCCGCGGCGGAAATGATCCTGGAAGGCGAAACCGTCGGCCTCTCAGCCGGCACCACCACCACCCACATCGGCCGCAGTCTC
>JBEKCW010000377.1:0-5547 GCA_050014675.1 Occallatibacter sp.
GCGATTACTCCGGGGCCGCAACAGTTCGAAAGCATTCTGCACAGCCGGCTGTCCTCGAACATTCCGGCGCTGCAGATGAGCTTCACCTCGAACTATGGCGCAGTTCCGCAGGTCAACGCGGCCTCGCCCCAGGACCGCGTGATGATGGACGTGGACGACGCGCTGGGTCAGGAGAACCTGAAGACCACGCTCATCGCCGATCAGGGCGCAGACGTCATTCTTCAGACCGCCAACCAGATGGAGAACCAGGTCGCGTTGAGCACTCCGGGCTCCAATCCCTTCCTAACCGCGCAGGCGCAAGTGGCCAATCTCCGCTGCCAGGCCTATATCCAGAAAATGCTTGCGGCGGAAATACGGCAGGAGGCCGGACGGATTGCCCACGACAACGTGCTGGTCAAACGCAGGACAGCGGTGACAGGCGGCATCAACAGCCTCATCACCGGGGCGCTTACAGGGCAATAGAGGAGAACCGACATGACGGACCCAAAGAAAAACCCGACCAAGCAACGCAAGTCATTCTTCTGGAGGCGTGAGCTCTCTCTTCGCCCTGATTTGGCAAAACTGGCAATCGCTGCCGAAGCGCCGCAGCGTGAGGCGCAGTCCTGGTATCGCCCAAGCCTGTTGAAGGCTGCGATTGTTGCCCTTGCTGCGCTTGCGATTCTCCCTACGCGCGCCAACGGACAGTTCGGTATCGATACGGCGGCGATCATGGCAGCGCTCTCCAAAATGCAATCGTTGATGAACACATTTATTGCGGCGCCGCTCAACACAATCAACCAGTACGAGCAGAGCGTGGCGAAGTACGAGCAGCAGGTCATGTACCCACTCGCCTCCATCAATCAGGCGAAGTCGTCGGTGATGCAGTTTGAAAGCCAGTTTAATAACGTCAGCGGGATGTTTCGGGTGAATGTCTCAAGCGCCACGCTTCCGCAATCCCAGAACCTTGAATCGCTGTTGCTCTCACGTAACGCGACCAACGTTCCGAATGTCTCAGGTCAATTTCAGAGCGTCTATGGCGTGGTCATGGCTCAGAACACAGCGTCTCCGCAGGTGCGGACGATGACGGATATGACCGACGCGCAGGCCCAGGATGCGATGAAACGCGCAATCGAGATCGACGCGCTCTCCGATGCCGAGTTGAACGAGGCCAATCAGATGGGCCAGCAGATCTCGCAGGCCGCTCCCGGCAGCGCTCCGATCCTTGAAGCCGAGGCCGACGTGTGGGTTGTGCGCGCCAACGCCTACACGCAGGCGGCACTGGCCGAGTTAATGCGGACCCGTGGCATCGATCTTGCTAACCAGAGCAAGAACTCCAAGCTTGCGACGACGGACAACACGAACAACAACGGGCTAATCAATGGAGCACTGACCAATCGGTGACAGCTATGTTGTATGTCCACTTACATCCCGTAACGGTGCTGGCGTTCTTTCAGGGAACGCAATTGAACCTGTTCGAACGATTCCTGTCGCAGGCGGTATCCGGGATTGACTCGACCGGCATCACCTCAGGGATGCAGAACGTGGCGTATGTCGTCTTGGTTGTGGGCTTCTTGTGGCAGGTCCATCAGTCGGCACTGCACGGTGGAGATGTGCGCGGCCTTGGAACGAGCCTCATCAAGTATGTGGCTACTGCAGTCGTGGTGATGAATTACGGCGCCGTGTTCACGACGATCAACCAAGGTTTCGTGAACGCAGGCAATTGGGTGAGTAACGCTTCCGGTTCTGTCAACCTCTTCCAGAACTGGTCCAGCGACCTCCAAACACAATACAGTCAGGGCGGATTCCAGCAAGCATGGGGTTTGATAACAGGCTCGGTTGCAGGGTTGCTGGACGCAATCTTAATTATCGTTGCATATCTTCTCTATCCGATTGTTATCGTCATCTTTGGTTTTTTTTACATCTTCTACGGCAGTGTCCTCTATATCTTCGGTCCCATCGTAATCGCGCTCATGCCGCTGGGGGCAGCCAATCGGATCGCCAAGGCGTATGTCGAAAACGTCTTCGTCTGGAACGCGTGGCCTGTGCTCTACGGCGGGTTCGGTGCGCTCTTAAGCGCGGTCCAGATGGGCCAAATTGGCCAGATGCTGAACCAGAACGATTTTCTCGGCGGCCTGGGGAATCTTGAGGGCTCGTTCCTGATCGGAATCGTGAGCATCGTCTACTCTCTGGCGATTGCCGTCATACCTTTCATTGCCAAGCGCATCGTCAGCGGCGACGTCGGCAGCACGGCGGCCGCAATGGTTGGTACGGCAGTCACCGCGCTGACCGCGGGCGCTGCCGGATTTGAAGGAGCGGCGGCCGGCGTGGCGGCATCGCGAGCGGGCTCTGCCGGCGCAAGTTCTGCGGGGGCTTCTGCCGGGTCCGCAAGCGCGGGCTCGGCTCGTGCCCTGACCGCAGCAGGGAGCGGGAATCAGCCCGCGCCGCCGCAACCGGCTCCCATCGCAGCCTCATCGACCAGCGGTCTCGCGCTGGGTAACGGCAGCCCGACGCTGGAGGGCCACGCGGAGCAGATTCGGAGCTCGATCAGCGACGTGATGGGCGTGGACAACTCCACCAATGAAAGCAGCGAAGCGATCTCTGCCCCCGCGCAGGGCTCCGGTCTCTCGCAGGTCCAGTCCGGTGGCTCTAATGCAAAGACCAAAGGTGTCGCCAGATCTTCGGGGTCAACAAGACGGGGACCGAGCGTACATCGATACAACCTGGGGACATGGACCGCATACCATGCCGCACGGATTGCGGCAGGCAGCATCGCCGGAGCGACCAGGCGCACGGCAGATCAGGATTAGGAGGGCTCATGAAAACGAGCACCGCAACGGCCGGCGAAGCTGTCTTGGCAAAGCCGAAGTATTACGAAATGGATGGAGCGCTCCGGGCGAACGCGAACCGTGCATGGCTCCTCGCCTTCCTTACTATCCCTATCGCACTCGTGGCCATCGGGTTTGCAATCTTCGTCCGCATGCAGCCGCCGACGGTGATTCGCATCGGTCCGAATGGCGATGCCTCGGTGCTTGGCAAGCCCGCAAGGGGTGCAGTTTCGGATCTTGCCACGGGAGGGACGGATGAGTTCCTGGACGAGGCGTTCGTAAAGCGCTTCCTTACGAGCTACCTCAACTATTCGCCTACCGACGTGGACGACCACTGGGCGAGCAGCCTGAACATGATGACACGCAACCTCCGCGCCTACACGCTGAAGGCGATGGGAGATGACGACACGCGCGGCAAGATCGATGACGGTCAGGTCCAGTCCGTCTTCCATTTCCGCGAGATCGACGCGGACACCGGCGAGCCCCTCACTTATCTCGTGTATGGGGTGAAGGACGTTCACCATCTCTCGAATGGGACTGAGACCACCGACCACTTCGTGAACGAGTATCACATTCGGCTCATCGCGGACCGCCGCTCTGACGTTAATCCCGATGGCTTGTGGATTGCTGAATATAGCGAACGGCCCATCGATGGCGAACGTCGCGACCGCATCCTGAATGCGCCCGATGCCGCGATGGACAACAAAGGAGGCCAATGATGGAGGCCGCACTTGCAAAAGTTGCCGAGATGCAATCGCCGCCGGAATCCCGGGAGCCGAGGCGTACACGCAGGTCTCGCCAGCACGCCGAGGAAGTAGTTCGCTACTTCCTCGCCAAAGACGGTTCATCGATTGAGAAGCCAGAACTCGGTGTGGAAGTGGCCAGCGAAGGCGAGGCTCTGATCAAAGCATTTCAATCGAAGAACGGTGTCATATACACCGTTCTCGCCTACAAAGCGGAAGCGGAGATACTGGGAGAATCTCCGACATTGGTCAAAAAGCCCCTGCGAAAGTAGGGCCACAAGGTCAGCACGGATTCAAAGAGGGACAAACCTGAAATACGGCTCATGTCGCCTCCTTGACGCCTTATCGCAATCGCGATGAGGAATTCCGCTGACCCGGTTTGCACTCTCGAAGCCTGGTTCGGCTTGACACCCCACCCCTAACCCGGGCGGCCAGGCGAGGAGAATGAGGACCGGCAATCAGCCACCTCTTATCACTTCGTCTCGAAGCGCCAGACAAGTGAGGAGAACATGACAGCGAATAGGACACAAAGCGCGGGCTTCGATCAGCAGTTCATTCTCGAACTGGGGATCGATGCGTCCGGTAACGTGACCCATAAGCAATCGAAGCTCGGCCGGAAGGATACGCTCCAGGGCAAGCTCCTCGGGCAACTCTATCCCGGAATCCGAGTAGCGCGTGTCAGTGTGCCGTATGAGTTGACGCCGTATGAGCAGTCTGTGGTGGAGAACCGCATGGCGAGTCTCGAGTTCGGCGGGGTCAAATACAGACTGGTCGGCGCGAGCGGTTCGGCGAAGGACGGCAAATTCTACTTCGTCGATCATGCCCACGCCGATCAGATTGCTGAGCGCTTTCAGCACTGGCCCGAGGCGGCGATCGTGTACTTTGCGATCCTCGTCTCCGACTGCAAGCTGATGGTCGAGGAGTCCGAACTGCGGATCGCTGTGGTCAAGGACCATATCCTTGGCACCAATGACTGCCGGGGCTGGGCGCGTGAATCCCTCTACCGGAAGCTGAAGATAGGCACAAACCGCTTTTGCCAGTTCCGGCTGGCATTCGACGCGCGCGAACCGAAGCAGGCAAAGGGTGCATTGAAGGCAATGACTGACCGCGTGGCCGAAAGGCTCGGGGTCGATGTCATTTTGCCGGAGAGCGCCTGCAAGCCGTCCCTGAAGGGAGGAGTCCGGTTTCTTCCCCAGTTGGGAACGTCGGGCCGCATGTACACGGGCCCGGCAGTCCTTGGGATCAAGGAGATCTCCCGCGTATTGGAGTTCAACTCCAGCTATACGCTGGTCGAACACGCTTCGGAAGATAGCTTGCAACTGGAGATTATGCCTCGGGCGATCGAGCAGATTCGCAAGCTGAGAAAGGCCTGGGACAACGGCGACTATGAGGCGCTGTTCGAACTCCTGGGCAAGTCGGAGTCGGAGGCGTTCGATGAGGATGCCAGCTTCGACCTCGAAGCGCTGGAACAAGGCAATGCGAGTGCTTCGGAGGGATGCGATCCCGCCGAGGCCGTTCTTCTGGCTGATCGGAGCGGAAACAGTATCAGGTTTCCTTACGTTGCCAACCAGATTAATCGTAAGCTCGCACGCTGGGCCTTTCGCGTCTGCACGGGTGGCGGTTTTCGGTTGCCGTCCTTCGCACTCGCGGACGACGGCATCTTGGTCGAACACCGGGGCAAGATTCTCTCGGCGTCCGACTGGATACCCGAAGACAGCGCCATTACATCCCTGACGGCGGAGAGAGGACTCTGCATCCGGTATCCCATACGGATGCAAGAAGACCTGCTCCCCATCCGCCATCTCAACCACAACGAAACCGTTTCAACTCTCAAACAAGCGTTGAACACGCCCAACTTAGACGACGATCTGGTCGCCTATATCTTTGAGCGGCAGCTTCGCATGGAGGGAACATACGTCCTTCGTTCGGAGACCGCAAGCAAGAATGGCGGCGATTTCGACTTTGACACCATCTGCGTGATGCCGTGCGACCTGTTCCCG
>JBEKCW010000378.1:0-5538 GCA_050014675.1 Occallatibacter sp.
GAGAAGATATCCGCGTTTGAATCCGCCTACGGCCCCGAGGGCTCATGGGCCCAGCTCTTCAAGAGCTCGCCCAGCTACCTCGGCACCGAATTGCTGCGCGACGCCTACGTGCCGGGGGCTTACCTCACCATCGACCGCTGGAACAGCGAAGAAGACTTCCGCGCTTTCCGCAAGGCTCACGACCAGGATTACGAGGTTCTCGACCGCGCCTGCGACGCGCTCACCAGCCGCGAAACGCGGGTCGGGGCGTACACGGTCTAGCAACCCCTTTAGTTCGAGCCCAAAAACGGTCCCTGAATATTTCCCAGTCAATTGCCGGGTGTCCCCGGTCCTTGGCTTTTTGGGGCCGGGGATGGATGCTAACCAGCAGATTCCCAAGCCTTTAACTCCGCTAACTCCGCCAACCCCGCTCACTCCGCTGCACTTGCCGGTAATTAACTCCTCCCGGCGCACAATTGTAGCTAGAAGGATTGAGAGCATGAAAAGGATAGCCATCTCCGACCGCAACGACCTGCGATGGCCGCCCCAGGACTCAAGAATGTGCTTATCTAATTTTTTCCCGTGAACCGGTGAAAGCCGGTTGATTCGATTCAATAGCTTAGCGGAACTCGCTTCACAGTTCCACGGTTTTGGGCCTTCTAACCCCGTTCTTCAATCGGCACAAACTTCAAATCCTCCGGCCCCGTATAAATCGCCGACGGCCGAATGATTTTGCCGTCCTGGCGCTGCTCGATCACGTGCGCGCACCATCCCGCCGTCCGCGCCATCACAAACAGTGGCGTAAACATGCCCACGGGAATGCCCATCAGGTGATAGGCCACGGCCGAGTACCAGTCGAGATTCGGAAACATGTGCTTGGTTGTGTGCATGGTCTCGTGGATGCGCTCCGCAACCGCGAAGAGGCGCTGCCCTTCGGGCGCAGTAGCCAGCGAGCGGGCCTGGGCCTGGATGATCTCGCTGCGGGGATCGGCGATGGTGTAGACGGGATGGCCGAATCCGATAATCACCTCGCGCTCGGCGATGCGGCGAGTGATGTCGGCCTCAGCCTCTTCCGGCGAAGAGTAGCGCAGCTGGATTTCAAGGGCAACCTCATTGGCGCCGCCGTGCTTGGGCCCCTTGAGCGCGCCAATGGCTCCGGCAATAGCCGAGTGCAAATCGGAGCCGGTCCCGGCAATAACGCGCGCGGTAAAAGTGGATGCGTTGAACTCGTGCTCGGCGTACAGAATAAGCGAGGCCTGCATGGCCGCAACCCACTCCGGCGGCGGCGCAACCAGGTGCAGCATGTGCAGAAAGTGCTCGGCAATGGAGTCGCCGCCGGCTTCAACATTGATGCGCCAGCCGGTGCGCGAGAAATGGTGCCAGTAGAGCAGCATTGAAGGCAGCGAGGCCAGCAGCTTGTCGGCAATGTCGCGCGCGCCTTCGGCGGTGTGGTTTTCCTTTTCAGGCTGCACGCAGCCCAGCACCGAGACGCCGGTCCGCAGCACGTCCATGGGGTGGGTTGAGGCGGGCAGCAGTTCGAGGGCCTGCGCAACCTGCGGCGGCAGACTTCGCAGCGAGACCAGCCGCGCATAATAGGCCGCCAGTTCGCCGGCGTTGGGCAGCTTGCCGTGAATCAACAGGTAGGCGATCTCTTCAAACCCGCAGTGCGAGGCCAGATCGGCAATGTCGTAACCGCGGTAGTGCAGGTCGTTGCCGCTCTGGCCCACGGTGCAAATTGCGGTTTCGCCCGCGGCAGTGCCGGAGAGCGCGACGGACTTTTTAGGTTTGAAAACAGGGGGAGTGGTGCTCTCAGTCATTGATTCGACCTCTGAGAGCTTCAAACTAACGGATAGGGAGCAGGAGTGGCAAGCGGCGGTCGCTATTTCTTGCCCTTGGCAAACAGCTCGTCGAGCTTTTGCTCGTATGCGTGGTAATCGAGGTATTTGTAGAGGTCGGCGCGCGATTGCATCAGCGGCACGACGCTTTTCTGCGTGCCCTCGGTGCGGATGGCCTCGTAGACTTTGAGGGCCGCGGCATTCATGGCGCGGTAAGCTCCGCAGCAGTAGAGGATGATGTCTACTCCGGCCGCGGCCAGCTCTTCCCGCGTCCACAAAGGCGTTTGCCCGAACTCGGTAATGTTGGCCAGGATAGGCACTCCCACGGCCTTTCGAAATGCGGTGTACATGGGGAGCTCGGTGACCGCTTCGGCAAAAATCATGTCGGCGCCGGCGGCAACGTAGGCTTGGGCGCGGGCGATGGCTGCTTCGAGCCCCTCATTGGCCAGCGCATCGGTGCGGGCCATGATGACGAAAGCGGCATCGGTGCGGGCATCCACGGCAGCCTTGATGCGGTCGCACATTTCATCGGCAGGCACCAGTTCTTTGCCGGGGCGATGGCCGCAGCGCTTGGCGCCCACCTGGTCCTCAATATGCACGGCCGCTGCGCCGGCCTTCGTCATCTGGCGGATGGTGCGCGCGATGTTGAATGCCGAACCCCAGCCCGTATCAATATCGACCAGCAACGGCAGATCGGTTGCATCGGTAATGCGCCGGACATCGGTGAGCACATCTTCCATGGTGCTGATGCCGAGGTCGGGAATGCCGAGCGAGTTGGCTGCCACGCCCCCGCCGGAGAGATAAAGCGCGCGAAATCCCACGGCCTGGGCCAGCCGCGCGGTATAGGCATTGATGGCGCCTGCAACCTGCAGGGGCTTTTCAGCTTCGAGCGCAGCGCGAAAGCGCTCCCCAGCCGACGGATGTACAAGAGGCTGCTGCATGCAATGCCCGCATCATAACAGGATTTTCATGGGGCTTTCCCGCGCCGGGTTTCCGAAACAGGGCGCGCGGTGCGACAATTCTCGCGTCGGGGCCAACGCAAGGAATAGTGGCCTCTTCCCGGAGGAGACAGAATCATCATGAAACGACTGCTTATGTGTACAGGTCTTCTGTTTGCTGCAACCACGCTGTTGGCTCAGCAGGCCCCGCCCAAGGCTCCGCCAAAGAGCCCGCCGGCCACTGCGACGGCAACCATCGGCGGCAACACCGTCACCATTACCTACAGCTCGCCGCGGGTTCGCGGGCGCGAGGGCAAGATTTACAGCTCCGACGGACAAATCAGCCACGATCCGCATTATCCGGTATGGCGTGCGGGCGCAAACTCTGCCACGACACTTGAGACCAGCGGCGATTTGACTATCGGCGACGTGAGCGTTCCCGCCGGCAAATACACTCTGTTTGTCGATATCTCCAACCCCAAGGCGTGGGTCCTGATTATAAGCAAGGACACTGGCGAGTGGGGACTGTCGTATGACCCGTCGAAAGACCTGGGCCGGACCGCGATGACCATGGCCCCGCCTGCCTCAATGGTCGAGAACCTGACCTACACCATCAGCGATGGGAAGCTTTCGCTGGTATGGGAAGATATGGGCGCGAATGTGCCGATCGCGGCGAAGTAAGCCCCGGATAAAACTGCGGCGTACGGGTGGATTGCAGGGAATTTCTCAACTCCCGATACAATGGAAGACAGTGATGCATCCAATATGAGGAGATGCCTCTCCAGGGAGTTGAAGAACTTTGCCACTCTACCCGTACCGCTGCACCCAGTGCGGCCACAAATTCGAAAAGATTCAAAGCTTCAAGTCCGAGCCTGAAAAGGTTTGCCCCAAGTGCGGCGGTGTGCTGGAGCGCCCGCTGACTGTGCCTGGTTTTAACTTCAAGGGCGCGGGCTGGTATGTGAACGACTACGCGTCGAAGAGCAGCTCCTCGAGCGATTCGTCAGACAGCTCCTCAAACAGCTCCTCTGCCGGCGAGTCGAAGTCCAGCGACTCAAAGTCGAGTGATTCAGGCAGCAAATCCGCTCCGGCCGAAACGAAGTCACCCGCAAAGACTGAGACGGCGAGTGCGGCAACGGCGCCTGCTTCGAGCACGAACTCCTAAGCTGAGTCCAAATGCCTTTCCGGTATCCGGGTCGCATGTCACTGGAGTTGAAATTGACTCCGGATGCCAAGGGAAGACCGGAGTGTTGAAAGATGACACAAAAGAGCAATTCGAAGCTTGCCGAAGCCATGTACGGCAAGATCCTTGTCAAGTTTTGGAATCCGTATGACTCTGGATCGACAAATGGCTACGTGTTGGACATCGGCCCAGTATTCTTCCTTTTGGGCCTCGTGGGCGATGAAATTAGGTTTAATGGCTTCCAATGTATGCGCCTATCGGACGTTAGGCGATTAAGCGTTCCATCGCCATATGCCGGTTTCGCCGTAGCAGCGCTACTCAAACGCGGCGAAAGGATTGAACGAAAGCCCAGGATTAGCCTTAAAAGCACTGATCAATTACTCCGTTCGGCGAACCGGCTTTTTCCGCTGGTCACGATTCATCAGGAGCGGGTGAATCCTGACACTTGCAAAATCGGACGCGTGGTGGGAGTCAGCAAGAGTCATGTTTCCCTGCTGGAAATTGGCCCCGATGCTGTATGGGAAGAAAAGCCGACCGAAATTCCGCTGCGAAGAATTACACGTGTCGATTTTGGCGGCGGGTACGAGGACGCCTTGCACATCGTTGGAGGAGCCCCTCGCTTGTCCAAATTGAAACCGCGGAAATAGGCTCAGCCGCTGCTCCCAATCAGGGTTATCCCTGAAACTTGTATTTTCTACCGATAAGATGGTTGAGGTATGCAGCTTCTCGATCCCATTCCGTCGCCGGTTGCACATGCCGATCTGGCTGCGCTTGAGTGGGAGCCGCTGGTCGAGCTTGTAGCCGGCTTTGCCGCTTCGCGTGTAGGCCGGGAGTCGATTCTGGCACTGCAACCATCCACAGATGAACGCTGGATAAGCCGGCAGCACCAGCTCACCGGCGAGGTGCGTTTGCTGCTCGAAGAGCAGGTGTCGGTGCCGCTGGGCGGACTGTTCGATCCCACGGAGCTGGCCGCAAAGGCGCGGATTCCCGAGGCGGCGCTCGAGGCCACTGAACTGCAGGCCGTGGCGCGGCTGGCAACTGATATTGCCGCATGGCAGGGGCTGCTGCGTGAGCCTCCGGCGCGGCTTGTCGGCCGGCTCATGGGGCTTGCGGAATTATCGACGGCGCTCACCGGCAACCTGCGTGGGTTGGCCGAAACCATTGAGCGCAAGATTCAGCCCGACGGCTCGCTGGCCGACGATGCGTCGCCGGAGCTGAGCCGCATTCGCCGCGAGCAGGAACGGCAGCAGCGCGCGATTGAAGAAAGCCTGCGCTCGGCGCTGCGCAAACTTTCAGGCGAAGGGTCGACGCAAGACGACGTGATCACAATTCGCGGCGACCGGTTTGTGATTCCGGTGCGCGCCGAGCTCAAGCGGCGTATTACGGGCGTGATTCACGGCGCAAGTTCGTCGGGACAGACGGTATTTGTTGAACCGCTTGAAACCATCGAGCAGAACAACGAGCTGGTGCGGCTGCTTGAAGAAGAGCAGGCTGAGATTCACCGCATTTTTGTGGCGCTCACGCGACAGGTGGGCGCACACTCCGATGCGCTTGTGGCGGGTGCGCGTGTGCTGGCTGCGGTTGACACACTGCTGGCGCGGGCGCG
>JBEKCW010000379.1:0-5523 GCA_050014675.1 Occallatibacter sp.
ACCGGAGGCTCCAGCAGCTTCGTCACCTAGGCCACTGCTCCGATTGCTACCGGGTGGAGCGAACCAGTTCCCGGGCGGGAATCGCACCCGCTGTGGACCAACGCCTTTCACGGCGCACTGAGGAAATCTGGCTAGCGGTGACGCGGTCATTGCTGCGTCCCCAGGAGCCGATTGAGCTTACCGTGCATGGCACGCGCGGCGATGTGATCGATGTGGACGTGGCTTCAGAATCCGCGGTACTCGCGCATCTCCAGGTGCGGATGCACGACCGATCAATTCCCATCACCATTCCTGCCGATGCGCGGTTTCACGGACTCGTCTCGATTCGGGCATACAAGATGAGCGAGTCTGTCAGCCAATACGATTACTGGTCCGAACGGTGGAGCTCGAGGTCAGTTCTCTATCCCGAGGATCGGGCGTTGCGTGTCGATGTTAGCGGCATTAAGCCCAGTTACGCTCCCGGCGCCGAAGTAACTGCGGGGCTGCGAGTGAGCGATGCATTGGGAGCGGGCATCGGTAGTGCTGTGGGAGTGAGGGTTTTCGACAACGCCGTCGCGCAGCGAGCGGAGACCGAAGAAGACGAGAACAATCGCTGGCTCGGTTCCTGGTGGTGGCTCGA
The DNA here is from genome assembly GCA_050014675.1 of Occallatibacter sp. Taxonomy (GTDB): domain Bacteria; phylum Acidobacteriota; class Terriglobia; order Terriglobales; family Acidobacteriaceae; genus Telmatobacter. The sequence goes on from JBEKCW010000379.1 coordinate 620, forward strand.
CACCGAGAGCGCAGGCGGAGTGACGCGCGCCGATCTTGACAAGGTGGATACGTCGAAAGAGATTCCCGACGATCTGGAACTTGCCGCGGAAGCGCTGCTGCTCGACTCATCTCCCAACGTAACCGAAGTCGAAGGAACTTCAGACGACGAAGTCCGCCGCGAGTACCAGGCCGCTATGCGGAAACGCCTGGAGCCGCTAGGCAAGGCAATCGTGGCAATCGCCGATCCGCATCTGCCGCGAACGTTTGATGCAGTGCAACAGGTCGCGCGCGCTGCCAATCTCGACTCGTCGCTGCTCGACCAGTGGAACACACCGTTCAAGATCGAGACCAATGCGGAAACGGCGAACGAAGTCGTCGCACTCCGGAGCGCCGGTCCGGATAAGCGCTTCGGCACCGACGATGACATCGTTGTGAACATTGCGCAGCGCAATCTCTTCGCCGTTCCGGGCGAAAAGTTAAGCAGGATCCTGATCCATGCGGCGGAATCAGGGCAGACTTTGCCCGCAAACCCCGAGCAGCTCACCGCGCTCGCTGCCGGCGCAGGGCTCAGCCTGAACTCTGCGGCAGCCGGAACGCTGGCGCCGACCGGCAAGCCGTACCAATACGAAGTTGTAGTGCAGCGGCGCTTCTACTATATCGATGTCCTGCGGGAAGATAACCTGGATGTCTGGACCAGCCCGGCGATCGACTACTTTTCGCCAACTGAAGCACGCATGGATACCGCATTGAAAGCGTGGGAAGCAGCCGGACATCCGTTTCCAGCCACAGACGAGGAAGCGCGCGCGGTCTTCACTGCCGCTGGAATCGACCTTGATGCGTTGCGCGATCCGCTGTGCCGGAGTTTTATTGTGCGCGTCCGGCAGCTCATGGCTTGGACGCGAACGGAACAAGTGAAGGCCTCCGATTCGCTCCATGGTCCGCTCCAGGTAAAGACCAAGCCGGTTACACAGCTGATGCGCGCCATCCAGATTGTGCGTAGCCCCAGCGCGGCTCTTGGCGAAACCATCGACACGGCCGACCTCGTCGCGCAGTTCCTGCATCCTCTCAGCCAGCAGAGCGGAAGCGATCTCGCGCCCCAGGCTGTGAGTCAGGGCACGTTCAAGGGAAACACGGGCGCGATCGGCGGAACGGTAATCGACCAGTCTGGCGCGGTGATTCCCAACGCAACCGTTACCGTAAAGAGCGCCTCCGGGATTGAATCGAATGCTGTAACCACGGCGATTGGCTTGTATATCGTGAGCGATCTTTTGCCCGGCATTTACAGTGTCCACGTTCACAGTCCTGGGTTTGTGGACTTCCAGATTCATGAAGTGCACGTTTCAGCAGTCGCGCTCACCACTGTCGACGTGACGCTAAGTGTGGGAACGGTTTCAGAAACTGTGACCGTGGAAGCCTCGGCGCCGACGCTGATGACGGTTTCAGCGGGAGTCGTGGCGAGCCGGGGCGCTCTTGCCTCGTCGCGCAAGTCAATCATCACTGGTCCCGCCGGCCACGCTGAGATCGCCGAGCCAACATTCACACCGCGGCTTCGCCACGTGTTTGACGAGACAGCGTATTGGGCGCCTTCGCTCGAAACGGGCGCCAATGGCCGCGCAAACCTCGACTTCCATCTACCGGACAGCCTGACTACATGGCGCATGCACGCTCTGGCATCGACGATCGACGGCCGCGTGGGCACGCTTGAAAGAACGTTCAGGACGTTTCAGCCGTTCTTCATCGATCTCGATACGCCACAGGTACTCACGCAGGGCGACGAAATTACGCTTCCTGTGAACCTTCGCAATTACACGGCACAATCGCTTACGCTCCCCGTGACCGTGAAGCCCGCTGACTGGTTCGAGGCGCTCACTCCAGTTGCGCAGCGCATCACGGTGCCCGGTGGCAATTCTGCAAAACTCAACTTCGGTTTCCGCGCTGCGCACGCCATCGACGAAGGCCCGCTTCAAATGACAGCTTCGAACGGCCGCCAGGGCGATGCGGTCGAGAAGAAAATTCGGGTGCATCCTGATGGCAAACCCGGAACCGTGACGGCATCCGGCCTGCTGCGTGGCGAATCTGCGGCTCTCCATATCGACCTGCCGGCCGATCTGATTCCGGGCTCGCTGCACGCGCAGGTCCTCGTTTATCCAAACATGGGCGCAGAGCTTGTGCATTCTATCGAGGCAGCGCTCGAACGGCCCTGGGGTTGCGGGGAGCAAACAATTTCAAGCACCTATCCCAGCCTGCTGTTCCTTGAGCTGGCCGAATTTTCGAAAGCTCGGGATTCGAAAGTGAGTTCTCCGCTCGAAGACAAGGCGCGCACCAATTTGCAGCTCGGTTACGATCGGCTTGAAAACTATATTGAGGCAAGCGGAGGAATTACCTACTGGGGCGGCAGCGATCATGATCCCGATCCCGCTCTCACAGCCTACGGTGTCCAGTTCCTGACGGAAGCTCGCCAATTTGTAAAAGTCAATCCGGCTCGCATTACCCATGCCGTTGAATGGCTCGTCTCTTCGCAGCAAAGCGATGGCAGCTGGAAACCGCATTATGGCGAGCCCAATGCGGAGACGACTCTTTTCATCGCTTCGGCGTTAGAGCAAGCAAGGCTCGACGAAAATCCAGATGCGTCGAAAGGCCTGCAGGATAAAACCCAGGCTGCCATCCATCGCGCACTCGATTGGGTAAACCACTCTGCTGCGGCAGTTCACGATCCATATGCCAACGCGATCCGGCTTGAACTGGCCAAAGCGCAGCATGACGTGTCAACGGTGCAGCGCTATCACGATGAGCTCATTTCCAGCGCCGACCGCGACCACGATGGCACGCATTGGATGCGCAACGGACAACTACCCTTCTACGGATGGGGTCGCGCCGGGGACATGGAAACGACAGCCATGGCGTTTGCGGAACTGAGAGCTCAAAGCATTGCAGCCGATCAGACGCTGCTAAATGACGCGCTCTACTTTCTCCTGGGCGGCCGCGATGAATTCGGCATTTGGTACAGCGGCCAGGCAACCGTGCGCGTGCTTAAGGCCCTGCTGCCAATTGCCGAAGAGGAAATTGCCGCGCCGCCAGGCGACGCAGATTTTACGCTGAGCGTGAATGGCGCCGAGCTTGATGCGTCGGGCGGGCAGAACGCGCACAATGACGCTCGTCTTTTGAATGCACCTCGCACGATTGATTTGACGAGCCTGCTGAAGCCCGGCCAGAATTCGATTACATTCGCTGGCAAAGGCGACGTTGCACTGGCCAGTGCCGAGGTGACGGCCTGGTTCTACACTCCGTGGCCTTCCTCTGAAACAAGTGAAGCGGCGCAGACAATCATAGACAAGGACTACGGACTAGACTTCAAATACAGCTGCACAGAAGATGGCTTAAAGATAGGCCAGCCGATCGATTGCACCGTGAGCGCCCGACGCTTCGGTTCGGCCGGTTACGGAATGTTGCTGGCCGAGGTCGGGTTGCCTCCTGGCGCTGACGTGGATCGCGCATCTCTAGGCAAGTTGCTCGACAACTGGACCATCTCACGCTACGATCTTGAGCCGGATCGGATCATCTTTTATATATGGTCGTGGCGTGCTGAGGGCTCGCGCTTCAACTTCAGGTTCACGCCACGCTACGCCATTCACGCCAAGGCCGCGCCCGCAACCCTTCTCGATTACTACAATCCTGATCTGAAGGTCACACTTGCCCCTCAGGTATTCGAAATCAGATAGGTCGTTGCCGTTCGTGCTGGCTCGATAGTGCCACCCAAATCCCGAACTGATCAATCGGCGCAATGAGCCAAAGTCACATTGCGCCGTCTCAACAGCATTTTGCCGTCTACTGCGGAATCAGCGCCTGCTGTGCCGAGTAGAAATAGGTAACGATGTTATTGGCAAAGACGAGATTGATTTCGTCGTTGGCAATGAATTCCGCGTCAGGGTACTGCGCCGTGAGCCAGGAGATGAGAATCTCAGGGTCGCCGATCGGGAACGTATCGAGAAGGCTCATCGCCTTATAGATCAACACATCGGCGAAGGTCTCAGAGTTGGTGTTCAGGTGAGGCCATTGCAGTATGCCCTGCACCAGGACGTAACCCTGCACCGGGCCCTGGGTAGTGTTTCCATGCATGGTCTCCGCGATCGTGAAGCCGGAGTAGGGCGCAGCGCCGGCGGCGCTCTGAAACACGCCCACATTGGAGACGGTAGGCTCCGAGGTCATATTGGAGCTTTCGCCAGAGACAAGATAGTAGCGCCACTGGTCGCCCGGGTTGCCGAACAGATCGTAGTCGCCGAGAAGGTTGAGCGCCGACTGGTCGTAGTTTGCGGGCGGCTGGATGTAGTACATCACCGTGCCATCGACGGTGGCGATGTAGTCTGCCTGGAGCGAATGGAAGGTTTTGCCATCGAAGTACTGGATGGGGTTGGAATTTACATCCTGATACACGATGACGCCGAAGTTGACCGGCACGTTGACGGTGAGGCCGTTGGGGTCAGTAAAAATGGTATAGAGCGGGCCGCCGCTCACGGGGTCAATTACGTCCGCCACCTTGACGGAGCCCGGCAGTGCCGTCGTCGACATGGGAACGATATTGAGACCGAGCACGGACGTGGTGAGCTGGGTAATCAGCTTGGCGTTGATGGTGTCGCCCCAATCCACAACGGTGGTGAAGTTCTTGATGAGGTCGAAGGGAATAACGTTGTTGGCCAGCACCGGCGTCCCGACATTGGGTCCGGTGAGAGGCACCGAGCCTGCGCTGAGCCCTGAGACGGTGGGAGCAGCGAGCACGATGTTGTTTTCAATATCGTTGGCAGGATTGAGCGGCGATGCCGGCACGGTGCCGTTGTTGAACAGGAAGTCGGTGGCTGCGTTGGTAACCGGGACAGCCATCACCGGAGTGATCTGCGGTACGATAACTGCTTCATTGGCCACCGGCGG